>JAYVVW010000069.1:0-4208 GCA_043786595.1 Sphingomonadales bacterium
GTGGCATCATGCGCGTCGATCATTTCGCGCATCCAGCCGGGTTCGCCGCACAGATCGACATAGTCCGTCCCGGTCGCGGCACAGGCGGCGACAAGTTCGGAGCCGTAAAGCTGATAGGGGCCGACGGTCGTAATCACGACTCGCGTGCGATTGCACATTGCCGTCAGCGATGCAGGATCGCTCGCGTCAGCTTTGATTAGCGGGGTATCTGCCGGTGCGCCGATCACATCGCGGACTTCGGCGAGCTTGGTCAGACTCCGGCCTGCCATGGCCCAGCGCTTTACACCTTGGGCAATCAAATATTCAGCGACGAGCCGACCGGTAAATCCGCTCGCGCCGTAAATGACGATATCAAATTCTGCACCCGTCTTGGCCATGTCAGGCTCCTCGTCAAATCTCGACGGGGTGAGTGCATGACCTTGCGCGCGGATGCAACCGGCGCGCTAAAATAATCCTATTTGACCATCCCGAAATACATCACGCGGCCACTCGCTGCCGGAGCGATCGGTTGGGCAAATTTCCAGCGAACGGTCGTGACGTCGGTCGGCAGCGCGGGACGAAAACTCTTGTCAGGCTTTGCGACTTTAAGCGTTGCAAGCGCGCCAAAGGTTTTTCCGCCGTCAACTGAGACAGTGGCCCAAGGCTGCTCCGCGCCGGTGTAGATGACTGCCGCAGGGATGGGGTTGTTGATGACGAAGCCAATCGCGGGCTTGGTGCCGGTATTGGTGTAATCGAGCATGAAGACCAATGCTTCGCCGGGAACGACACGTTCGGGAGCGACTAGCATGTTTTTTGGTTTGCCGCTGGCATCGGGCACCTGTTTGACGACAAATGCCTTGCTCACGAGCGTTACTGGCTGAGCTGTCTGCGCCAGCGCAGCAGCAGGGATGGCGATCGCAAAAGCGAGGATGGCGTGTTTCATGGATCGCATTTACGCAAAACGTCCTTTCCAAAAGGTTAATGTCACAGCTTTGGTAAAGTAACGCCGCGCTGGCGCATATATTTGCCCGCACGGTCGGCGTAGCTGACCTCGCACGGTTCATTGCCTTTCAGAAACAGAAACTGACAGGCGCCTTCGTTGGCGTAGATTTTTGCGGGCAGCGGGGTCGTGTTTGAAAATTCGAGCGTGACATGACCTTCCCAGCCGGGCTCAAGCGGGGTCACGTTGACGATGATGCCGCAGCGGGCATAGGTCGATTTGCCAAGGCAGATGACGAGCACGTCGCGCGGGACGCGAAAATACTCGACCGTGCGGGCAAGCGCAAAGCTGTTGGGCGGAATGATGCAGACGTCGGTCTTGCGGTCAACAAAGCTGTTGGGATCAAACTGCTTGGGGTCAACAACCGACGAATTGACGTTGGTGAAAATCTTGAATTCGTCGGCAACGCGTGCGTCATAGCCGTATGAAGACAGGCCGTAGCTGATGCAGCCGCCGCGCCGCTGCGCCTCGACGAAGGGTTCGATCATCGCGTGTTCGGTGGCTTGCGCGCGGATCCATTTATCAGAGAGGATGGACATGTAATTTCCTAGATATGGCCAAGGTCGGCAGGGCCGAAGGCATGCGGCAACAGGTCAGACAATTTGTGGTGTGCGATGTTTGACAAATCGGCCGAAGCGCAGTGGACGATGATGTCAACGCGCGCCAATTGTGCCGCTTCGTTGAGCATCTGACGGCAACGGCCGCAGGGGGTGACGATTGCGCTACCAATGATCGTGCCGTCTTTGATCATCCCGCCGACAACCGCCAGTTCGCGCACCTTGTTCAATTTGCCCGCAGCGTTTGCAGTCGCGAGCGCAACCGTTTCGGCGCACAATGACAAGCCGTAACTGGCATTTTCAAAATTACACCCGCTGATAATCGTGCCATCGTCGAGCGACAGCGCAGCCCCCACGCCAAACCCCGAATAGGGCGCATACGCATTGCGCGACGCACCCAGTGCAGCCTTGATCAGTGCGCTGTTCATCCCTTGATATGCAATACGCAGATCAACGTGAACAACCGCCGCGCCGTATCAAAATCAACGTCAATTTTGCCCTCCAGCCGCTCCTTGAGGAGTTCGGCGGCGTCGTTATGAATGCCGCGGCGTGCCATGTCGATGGTTTCAATCTGTTGCGTTGTCGATAGTTTGACCGCCTGAAAATAGCTGTCGCAAATCGCGAAATAATCCTTCACCGCGCGGCGAAAACGACCAAGCCCAAGAATGATCGATTCGAGCGCAGTTTCATCTTCGCGGTAAATATCAAAAACCAGTCGACCTTCAACCACGCGAACGATCAGGCGATAGGGGCCCGCATAGCCATCATCATGCACTCGCTGCGGCGCGAAATGATTGCCCTCAAGCAGATCGAAGATCGCAATCCGGCGTTCCTGTTCAATATCTGCGCTGCGCCAGATGATCGTACCTTGATCAAGTTCGATATGGACGATGCGCGGATCAGACATGGTGGCAGACCTATTGACGACCGCGCCGCGAATATCAATCCTTGACGCGCACGCTCACGTCGGTGCTCCACCCGGCAACGAGTGGCCGGCCGGGTTTATCGATCAACATCAGGCGGACGGGCACGCGCTGTGTGACTTTCACCCAGTTGCCCGTCGCATTTTGGGGCGGCAACAGCGAAAATTCGGATCCCGTGCCCGCACCGATGCTCGTCACCCGCGCGCGAAACTTTTTGCCGGGGATCGCATCAATTTCAACGGTCGCTGCTTGGCCGATTCGGATTTTAGCAAGCTGCGTTTCCTTGAAATTCGCTTCGATCCACTGCTCGCCGCCGCCAACAATACTCAGCATCGGCAATGCCTGCGTTGCGGTATTGCCAAGCTGTAATCGGTCTGCCTGCGTAACAATCCCGTCGATCGGGCTGCGGACAACTGCGCGGTCAAGATCAAGCCGGGCCTTTTCGATCATCGCCATCGCCGCCGTCACTTGCGGACTATGACCCGTCACATCGACCCCGAGCATCGCGCGCGCCGCGCTTGCCGTTGCGATTGACGCTTGTCGCTGCGACACGGCTGCAGCCTGACCTTGTTGCGCTGCAGTCAGCCCGGCACGTGCCTGATCGAGGCTTGCACGCGTGGTAAATCCGCGTTTGAACAGCGCGCTTTGCCGCACAAAGTTTTCTTGAGCGAGCGTCACGCCCGATACGGCCGCTGCAATGTCGGCTGACCTTGTCGAAACATCGGCGGTGCGCGAATCTGCCGTGCTCACCGCTTGGTTGACCGAAAGCCGTGCGTTGCCCATCTGCGCCTGAGCCTGAAGCAGCGCTATCTGGAACGGCCGTGGATCGATCCGGAACAACATGTCGCCAGCCTTCACCCGCTGGTTTTCTTTCGCGCCTACAGCAACGATGCGTCCACTGATTTCACTCGAAATGGTTACAATCGGCGCGCCCACTGCTGCGTTGTCGGTCGATACCGTCGCGCCCGATGTCAGCCAGAAGTAAAGCCCCGCCGCCCCGAGTAACAGCGGCAGTGAAAACATCAGCCACAGATGTGACCGGCGCTTCTTCTCGACAGAGGGTGCAGCGTCGTGCGCGACCGGTTCGGCAGCGGCAGAATCGATTTTGCTCATGTCGTTCATTCTGCGGCGACCAGTTCGAAAGCAGGGTTTTTCAAATAGAGATGAATTTTATCAAGCGCCGCGCGAAGTGTTTGCGCCTCATCGGGCGCCATTTGGCGAACCAGTTGGTCTTCGAGCTGACGCCCGACTTCGGACAATTGGTCGACAATCTCGTGCGATTTCCCGGTAAGATGCAATCTCCATACGCGGCGATCGCGCGGGTCTGATCGCCGCTCAACCATGCCACTTTCTTCAAGCCGGTCGATCATGCGGCACAGCGTAATCCGCTCGACCTCCAATCGCTCGGCAAGGTCAGCCTGCGTCAGTCCTTCTTTGATCGAAATATGGAGAAGCGCGCGCCACTGCGGACGAGTGACCCCGATCGGCCGCGCCATTTCATCAAACCGCGCCCGCACCATTCGCGATACGTCATGGATCAAAAACCCCAAATTCGTTTCAATATTTGTAAGCATACATATATTATGGGCACTTCTAATAAAATTTGCAAGATAACTTATCCCCGTTATTTTCGTGGCCCGGGGGTTGTGAAAATGGGTGAGCGGTTCAAAGGGATGCCATGGCTTCTGCACCGCTTTCACTTGTCGCACCGTCTGACGTCCCGATCGAGCTCCCTCACAATATCGAGGC
>JAYVVW010000070.1:0-6330 GCA_043786595.1 Sphingomonadales bacterium
GAAAAGCTGATCGCGTCTGGCGTTGCGGGGGCCGATTTGCAACAAGATGGGACGCGCTATTTTGATTGGCATCACACGCCCGAAGATACGCTCGACAAGATTGATCCGGTGCAATTGACGCAGAATGTCACCGCGTGGACGATCATGCTTGGCGAAGTTGCCAACGCGCCCGAAGACTTGCTTGCACCTGCGGGCGCGAAATGAAGCGCGCGGCGGCGCTTGCGCTGATCTCCATGCTCGGCGCGTGCGAGCGTGGCCAGGTTGCCGAAAGCGAAGAATCGGCCATTATCAATCGCGCCAAATCGCTCGAAATGGCATCCGATGCATCGGTCAATGTCAGCATCGCCGCGATTGCGAGTGAAGCCGAAGACGCGCCCGTTGGCGAAGAGCCAGCGATTGCCGAAAATGCGTCGGCTGCAAAATGAGCGTGGCAGTTGAAGCGCAGTCGTTGCTCGCGGCGCTTGGGGTGAAGGCGGAATGCAGCACGCCGGGTGGCCTAGCCGTGTACAGCCCGATCGACGGGGCGTTGATTGCAACGCTTAGTCAGTCTAGCCCAGATAATATCGACGCCGCAATTGCGCGCGCACGCGGTGCGTTCACCGTGTGGCGGATGGTACCCGCTCCCCGCCGGGGCGAGCTTGTCCGGCGCTTGGGTGATGCGCTGCGGGTGCACAAAACCACGCTTGCGCAGTTGGTTACGATCGAATGTGGCAAGCCAATCTCTGAAAGCCTGGGCGAAGTTCAGGAGATGATCGACATCTGCGATTTCGCGGTTGGCCTGTCGCGCCAGCTTTACGGGCTGACGATTGCGAGCGAGCGGCGCGGCCACCGCATGATCGAAAGCTGGCACCCGCTTGGCGTGGTCGGCGTGATCTCTGCGTTTAATTTCCCCGTTGCAGTATGGGCGTGGAATAGCGCGCTTGCGCTGGTGTGTGGCAATCCGGTGATCTGGAAGCCATCCGAAAAAACGTCGCTGTGCGCGCTGGCCTGTGCGGCATTGCTCGACGCTGTGATCACTGATTTTGGGGACGATGTTCCCGCCGGCCTGTCACAAGTGATTATCGGGGCGCAAGGTGCCGGTGTTCAGCTTGCCGCGCACCGCGATGTCGCGCTTGTTTCGGCAACGGGCAGCACCGCGATGGGGCGCGATGTGGGGCAGCGTGTTGCCGCGCGCTTTGGCCGCAGCTTGCTTGAACTGGGCGGCAATAATGCGACGATTATCACGCCGTCGGCCGATCAGGCGCTAGCACTGCGCGCCTGCGCATTTGGTTTCATGGGGACGACGGGGCAACGCTGCACATCGCTGCGGCGACTGTTCGTTCAAGCGACGATGTACGATGATTTCGTTGCAAAGCTGCGCGCTGCGACGCAGTCGGTGGCGATCGGTGATCCGCGCGATCAAGCGCATCTGATCGGGCCGCTGATTGACGAGGGCGCTGCCGCCGCGATGCAGGTGGCACTTGCTCGCGCACGCAGCGCAGGCGGCACGGTTTTTGGAGGCGATCGGATCGACGGTGCTGGCGTGTACGTGACGCCCGCGATTGTCGAACTGCCGACGCACGGTGGGCCGGCTCTCGATGAGACCTTCGCACCAATCCTTTACGTGTTTCGCTATGAGCAACTGTGTGACGCAATATTACTTCAGAACAATGTGTTGCAGGGACTTTCTTCGAGTATTTTCACCAACGATCTGCGCGAAGCCGAGGCGTTCTTATCCGCAAGCGGCAGCGACTGCGGCATAGCCAACGTCAACATCGGTACGTCTGGCGCGGAAATCGGCGGTGCGTTCGGCGGTGAGAAAGAGACAGGCGGCGGCCGCGAATCGGGTTCGGATAGCTGGAAAGCCTATATGCGTCGCCAAACAAGCACGATAAATTATTCGTCCGAACTCCCGCTCGCGCAGGGTGTCTCGTTCGAGATTTAGCGTTGTGTCGTCACAACAAATGAATCGTCGCCCCGTGCTTGACACGGGGTTAGGCTTTCTAACATCACCAACGAGGAAAAGAAGCCAAACCCGTGTCAAGCACGGGGAGACGATTTAATGTAATGTCATCGCGCTCTAGCAATTTACCGCGAAGCGACCTTAGCGTTTCCTTTGGCTTCAAGCACCTTGTCTTCATTGGCGCGTCTGATAACATATTGACGGATGCTTTCGATCTGATCGGGCGAGAAGTTCTTGCTCCATGAAACCATGCCGTTGTCCTTCAACAGCCCGTCATGAACAATTTGCTGCCAAAGCTTGGGATTGCTGAGCGCGGCGCTATGGCGAAGGTCGGGGTTCAGGCCGCCCGCAATTGCGGAATCACCGTGGCAGACACTGCAGCTATTGGCATAAATGCTCAGACCAGCAGCTACCTGTGCTGGCTTTCCAGTGAACGGCGGGGGGTCGAGTACCGCCATTGCTTCGGGTGTCGCGGCGGGCAACGCCGCTTTACCGCCAACCTTGAACACCAGCAACCGGCTGATGTTGCGTACCGATCCTGATTTGCGCGAAAGAAATCCGGGCGGCGCGACATCATAAACTCCGCCCCAACCCGCGAGGATTGCAACATATTGAACGCCCTTGACTGAATAGGTCATCGGTGCGGCAATGATACCCGTCTGCGCCGGGAAAGCCCAAAGTTGCTTACCCGTATCGGCGGTATAAGCTCGGAATTCGCCGCCCGCTGTTCCTTGAAACACGAGATTTCCTGCGGTCGCGAGCGTGCCTCCATTTGATGGCCCGGCATATTGGACAGTCCAGCGCGCTTTGCCGGCAATGGGGTCCCATGCCACGAGTGATCCGGTTGTCGTCGCCGAAGCGCCCGCGCGAATGGCAGCGTCAGCCGGCATCACGACCGGCGTATTATCCAAGCCAAGCTGAAAACCGACTTCGCTTGGTTTCCAGCCCTTTGCTGCGGCAGAATAGGGTTGCGCTGCTTCGTTAGCGGGGATGTAGACCAGCCCCGTCTTGGGGCTGTACGACATCGGTTGCCAACTGTGCGCGCCCATTGCGCCGGGGAAACCGACAAACGGCTTGCCGGTGATCTCATAGCGCGCCTCCGGGTTCACATTGGGGCGGCCTGTTACGGGATCAAGCCCGCTCGCCCACGTGACCTTTGCGAACGGTTTGCCAGAAAGGAATTTTCCGGTTTTTGCGTCAAGTACGTAGAAGAAACCGTTCTTGGGTGCGTGGAGAATGACGCGTTGTTCCTTGCCGCCGATCACCAAATTCGCAGCAATGATCTGCTGGTTGGAATCGAAATCCCAGCGATCCTCTGGCGTTTCCTGATAATGCCAGACATATTCGCCAGTATCAGGCTTCACCGCAACGATCGACGCGGTGTAAAGGCTGTCACCACCCGTGTTTCCGCGTGCCGCCGGGTTCCAGGGCTCTGCGTTAGCCGTGCCGAAATAAACAAGATCGGTCACAGGGTCATAAGTAATCGAGTCCCAAACGGTGCCGCCACCGCCCAGCTTCCACGCCCCTTCAGGCCAGGTTTTGGTCGCGGTTTCGAGATGCTTGCCCTCAAATGATTTTGAGGGATCGCCCGGAACGGTGTAGAACCGCCACGCTTCCTTGCCGCTTTCGGCGTCAAACGCCGCGATATAACCGCGTGTAATATATTCCGAGCCTGCCGATCCAATCAGCACCTTGCCCTTCACAATGCGCGGGGCACCCGTGATCGCCATGTGCGATCCTGTCGGGATCGTCATCTTGTCCCAAATTACCGCGCCGGTGTCCGAATTGAGCGCCACCAGCCGCCCGTCAAGTGTCGCAACATAGACTTTGCCCTTATACACCGCGACGCCGCGATTGACCGCGTCACAGCACACATCAACAAGCTTTTCGCGCGGCACTTTGGGATCATAAGCCCAGAGTGGCTTTCCAGTGGCTGCGTCATAGGCTTTGACCATGCTCCACGCCGTCGAGACGAACATTACCCCGTCGACTACGATTGGTGTGGCCTCTTGCCCGCGCGCGGTATCGATGTCAGCAAACCAGTCAAGGCCGAGTTCCCCGACATTGCTGTCGGTAACCTGCGTCAGCGGGCTGAACCGCTGCTCGTCATAGGTCCGTCCGTATGAAAGCCAGTTTGCGCCGTCTGGTTCGCCAGCAAGAAGCCGCGCGTCGTCAACTGCTGCGCTTTTGCCGCCGCCTCCGCCACTGCCACATGCCGAAAGTGCGGCCACACTGACCAGTAACGCGACGCCCAATATCTTCTTCATCCACACATCCTCTTAGCAGCGCTGGCCAATTGACCATGCGCATATTGTTACGCCGCACACGGAGCGCTCTCTTGCCCATCTTGCCAGCAGCAGCGCGCGGAATCGAGTCAATAAATCAAACTTATTTGGACGGTGCGACACCGCGAATTTGCGCCGTGACTTGAGTGATGATTTCCGTAGCGTCATTGCTGATCACGAGGGCAATCCCGACGCCACACTGCAAAGCCTGCCGGGGCGATGTGCTGCGATCCGATGAACGGTTCACCGAACTGATCGACGATGTGCGTCTGCGGCCCATAGTTGAACGCAAAGCACAGATCGCCACTGCGCCGCATCCGGATGTCAGCGGGAAGGGGTGTCGTTTCAATCCGCGCTTCAGCAGCCATCTTGCCAAAAATTTGGGCGAGCAGCGCCTCATCGGGCCAGGCCGCCAGATACCGGATGTTGCCGTGCGCAAAAACGACTCCGCGGCCATCGCTCAGCGTGAATTCAGGTGTGATTTCGGTTTCGGTATGTTCGAGCCAGCGCGCGACTTTGAAACCGTCTCCATCCTCAACCAAGCCCGCACGCAGGCTTTCCACCCGCACGACTTTGATCGGAATTTGCGCGTGAAGCGCGCCCGGTGGCAGCGAAACGGGAATAGCGAAGTCGCTTGTTTTGCTCGCGGTACGCGGGCCGTAGAGAATTGGCACCGTCAGACGCGCAAGTTTTTGCGCGAGCGCCTCGCGCACGATTGGCAGGCTTGGCACCACCACCAACGCATATTCAGTCAAGTCGGCATCGGGGCTGACGATATCAATGTCGAGGCCAAGCCGCCGGAGTGCCGTATAAAAGGCAAAGACAAGTTCGAGATATTTGACCCGGTCACCTTGCGGTTGGGTGTCAAAAACCCACGCTGCCTCATATGAAAAGATCAGCGCAACTGATTTGGGTGGCGATCCGACGTCGCCAATCTGCGCGACGTCCGCAGCGGCCTGTCGTGCTTCATGCGCGCCGACATCATCGACGCGGTCGCGACGCAGCAGACCTGCGTGCATCTGTTCCTGTGCAAAGGGGGCTTGTCGCCAGCGGAAATAGGATAGCAGTTCAGCACCGTGCGCCATCGCCTCGATGGTCCAGAGCCGAACCATGCCGGGCAGGGGGGCGGGATTGTTTGCCGCCCAGTTCACCGGGCCGGGCTGCTGCTCCATCACCCACCAGCGACCGTTGGCACATCCGCGGTAAAGATCATGATGGAACGCCGCAATATCGGGATGGCCAGTGCGCGCATAGCGTAGCTTGTCAGGTTCGGGGAACCAGAACTGATCAAGGAAACCAAGCGGATAGCTATCCCATGTCGCAACATCGAGATCGCGCGACACATCGTAATGATCAAACTGCGTGTAGAAGCCCATGAAATTGTGAACGACATCGCGCCCCGGCGAATGGATGCGAATGGTCTCGCACTGCAGTCGGTTAAACGACACGACCTCGTCAGACGCAAAGCGCCGCCAATCAAGAACATGCGCCGGATTGGGTTCGGTTACGGTGAGATTGGGCGGGTCGATCTCGTCTAACGAGCGGTATTCCATGCTCCAGAAGACGTTGCCCCACGCAACATTGAGCGCACCGACCGTTTGATGGCGCTGCTTTAACCACAATCGAAATGCGGCGGCTGCGGCACATGAATAACTGATCGCGCTATCATGGCAGCCATATTCATTGTCAGTTTGCCATGCGACAATCGCCGGGTGGTTACCGTAACGCTGCGCCAAGGCACTCACGATCCGTGCGCATTCGCTGCGATATCCGCGGTGTGAGAAACAGTAATGCCGGCGCGATCCGAACTTTCGCGGGCTATTGTGGCGGTCGAGCGCGACCATATCGGGCATCTGATCGACTAGCCATTTTGGCGGCGTTGCAGTCGGCGTGCCAAGGATGATGCCAAGGCCGTTTGACGCAAGCGTTTCGATCGCGCGGTCTAGCCATCCCCAGTCATACCGTCCGGGTTCGGGCTCGATCCGGCTCCAAGCAAACTCGCCAATCCGCACGCGCGTCAGCCCCATCGCGGCCATACGCTGCGCATCGTCGGCCCACCAATTTTCGGGCCAATGTTCGGGATAATAACAGACGCCCAGCCGC
>JAYVVW010000071.1:0-27198 GCA_043786595.1 Sphingomonadales bacterium
GCTCCGGTCAACCGCGAGCGATGAACCCGCAGTAAAGCCCGGGCGCGTAAAACCAAACCCGACGCATGAAATTGCGTAGGTTGTCGCCATTGCGTAAAGGCTACTGGCATAAGCGGTCAGACCGGTGCCAATTGCTGCAACCATCAGCCCGATCAACACCATCGATCGCGGCGTGAGATTAAATAGCGGGATGATACCCCATTGGACAAGCAGTGCGGCTCCGGCGCCAAACATCAGGACGATGCCGATCGCGGGTTGGGCAAGCGACAGCGGCAACGCCAACCGGTCGATGATTAAAAATCCCATCGCCTGGCCGGTCATTGCTTGGGCATGACCCATCAGCAGGCCCATCAACATCCACGGCCATATCCGGCTATCCGTCAGCTTTAAGGTGCGGCTGTTCTGATCTGCGGTCGCTGCCTTGATACTCGCCCCTGCAGGCGCGCCCCCGATTGATGGGTAACTGATCGCGGCCCCGCGACCAACGTCATTCGGGCCGTCGTCACGCAGATACACGAATGCCACGACGAAAACCACAAATCCGCCGATCGCGAATATGAACGCAGGGCCGGCAAAGCCTACGAATGGGAGGCCGACGAGCCACGGAGCGAGCGCTGGGCCAAGGATGGTACCCAGGCCAAATGCCGAACCGAGCATGGTCAGTGCCTTTGTCCGCCCGGCGCGCGACGTTCGCATTGCCACCATCGCTTGCGCAGCTGGCGGCGCTGCTGCACCAAAAATTCCGTACAATAAGCGTGCTGCGATGAAGCACACCATCGTCATGGTCGGCCCGATCCAGCCTTGCAGCCCCGCCATCAGGAAAATTCCGCACAGCAGCACCGAGCCGACAAACCCGCCCACGCCCATCAATACCATTTCGCGCCGCCCATCGCGATCTGAGCGTCGTGCCCAAATCGGCGCAGACATCACCCATATTGCCGCCGAAACCGAGAATGCAGCAGCAATCGCGGCATCTGGCACGTGGAGCGTTCGCCCGATCGTCGGCAAGACCGATTGGAGCGCTGTATTGCCCGCACCCGTTATCAGCATGACTAAAAAAAGGATGGTAAAATCGCGTTTGTTGGCCTTGGCATCTGGCATTTGCGATCTCGTTTCTGGAACCTATCGGGTCACGGGTCATTACAGAGCACGACCGCATGGTCAATTAACATTGGAAACCCTGTCCACCAATCCCAACGCACACTTCGGACTTGTCAATTGCAGTGGCATTTGCGAACGCAGCGTTTCACAACTTCGCCAAGGAATCACATGCCAAACTCGTCGGCAAATGCAGTCTCAACGCTAAAGCGTCGCAAACCGCGTGGTCCTTGGGCAATGTTCCTGAAAGGGTTCATCAAGCACCCCGTCATGGTCGGATCAATCATTCCATCTTCGGATACGCTGATTTCGCATATGTTGAGCCGCGTTGATTGGGCCAATACAAAGCTGTTTGTCGAATATGGCCCTGGGGTCGGCACATTCTGCCAGCACATTCTCGACCGTCTGCCAGCCGATGCCACTTATCTCGCGATCGACACGAATGATGATTTCATACTCTATCTCAAGGAGAGTTTCCTTGATGGGCGGCTGCGCCCGGTATTGGGTTCAGCCGCAGATGTCGAACAGATTGTCCGCGATTCTGGATATGAAAAAGCTGACTATGTGCTTTCGGGTTTGCCGTTTTCAACGCTGCCCGCAGGCGTCGGACCCGCGATCGCAAGTGCCACAGCGCGCATCTTGCGACCGGGCGGTGCGTTTTTAGTGTATCAATTCCGCGCCAAAGTCCGCGATTTTATCAGCCCTCACTTCGATAGAATCGATCAGGCAATGGAATATTGGAATATTCCACCCTGCTGCCTGTTCTGGGCGTGGAAAGACTAAGGCGCTTTCCAGTTCAGCTTGCTCGCAATGCCATAGTCGACCACTGCTACAAGAAGATATCCGAACAGCCATCGGATCCTTGCGAACGGTGTCGATTTTAAGCGGTGTCCGACTGGATCAATCGATTGACAATTTGGGATGTGTAACTGGAAAAAACCCCGCATTTTTTCAGCCAGCGCTGCGTCTTCTATGCGCAGCACATTTTCGGTGTTGAGATAAAGGCTGCGCATATCGAAATTGGCTGAGCCGACATAGACAATGTCATCAATTACAATCAGTTTCATATGCAATTTTTGCGGCAGATACTCATAAATTTTGGTGCCGCGAACCAGCAATCGACGATAGCAATGCCGCGCCGCAGCGATCGTAGTGCGATTATCAGAAATTGCCGCAGTGATCAGGTTGAATTCTCCGCGCCGTGCAACACGCCCCAATTTGCGCAGGAACCCCCAGTTGGGTGCAAAATAGGCTTGGATCATGTCAATGCGCTGCGCTGATGCAATTGCGACGCGAAGATTTCTGGTGATACCGTTCAATCGCCGCGATGGCCCGCCAAACAATAGTCGCAGCGCGCCCTCTCTTTCGCTGTGCCTCGCCAACAGTGCAACGAGCGACAGCAGGCCTGGTTTTGAAGCCCTCATCCAAATCATTAACGCGTCAAAATAAGCCTCCAAGCGTTGGGCAGCCGGGCCTTTGATATGAAGCGCAAGATCGTGCCATCCGTCTGCAACGCCGTTATCGGGGAAATAACTTGCATCGATGTTGAACCCGCCAATCATCGCGGCGTGCCCGTCAACGACAATCATTTTCTGATGGTTGCGGAGCAGAAAGCGACGGCCGAACCGAGGGACGAAACGGGCAAATTCTACACCTGCCTCAACCATTGTTGCAAATAGTGCGTTGGGACGCGGCCCTGTTCCAAAACCATCAACGATCAGCATGACATCGACGCCCCGATTGCGGGCTTCGACAAGCGCGTCGGCGACGCACGTGGCTACATGATCCGAACCGAAAATGTAAAAACACATGCGCACCGATTGTCTGGCACTATCGATCAGGTTTAAAATCGCCTCCAGTCGCGCGGAACCCGCA
Organism: Sphingomonadales bacterium; assembly: GCA_043786595.1. Taxonomy (GTDB): domain Bacteria; phylum Pseudomonadota; class Alphaproteobacteria; order Sphingomonadales; family Sphingomonadaceae; genus Aquisediminimonas. Next base: position 2,974 of record JAYVVW010000071.1, read on the forward strand.
AAAATGAAATGCAGGTCATGTCCATCAACTGTCGCTCTGATATCTGGATAGGCTGGCGGAATTGTCATGCGACAACCATCACTTTGGACAGTGCGATTTGCAAGCGCTCGCGCACGTCTGATTGACAAATCTCATATGCCCGCATAACAGGCCCACAATCCTGACAATTTACTATTGGAGCGTTTCATGGCGCGCGTCACCGTTGAAGATTGCGTTGAAAGAATTCCGAATCGGTTTGACCTTGTTCTCGCCGCTGCACAGCGCGCACGTCAAATCTCGGGCGGCGCAGAACTGACAATCGATCGTGACCGCGATAAAAATCCGGTCGTTGCGCTGCGCGAAATTGCTGACGACACAGTCGACACCGACGACCTTCAGGACGCGATCGTAACAAGCCTTCAGCGCGTGCGCTATGATGATGATGATGCGCCCGATGAAATTGGATCAATCAGCCAGTCAGCTGAAGCGCTTCGTCTTACCGCCGCAGCGCCGCCACGGAACCAGAATCTTGGCAGTGACATTGAGAGCTGAATTGTGACCTAGGCGGCCATTGCGCGCGTAGCGTGTTCGCCGAGGGGAACGACTTCCTCGGCGTGCATCCACATAAGGTCATGCTTTGAAAGCTCACGCCCATCATGGGCGTGGATCGCAATCCGCGCGATTGGCTGATGATCGCGCGCATCAACCAGCACCGGCGTCGACGGCGTCCCGCTTTCCCACTTTTCACCCCATTGGCGCAGAGCCAACATCGTCGGCAACAATTCCGCCCCTTTGTCAGTTAGCTTATATTCGATTTTTCGCCGGTCATCGGGCAACGGCGTTCGTGCCATGATACCGTGTTCGACAAGCCGCCCCAACCGATTCGCCAGAATATTGCGGGCGATACCAAGAGTGGCCTGAAATTCCTCAAAATGATGCAGCCCATTGAATGCACTCCGCATTATGAGAAACGACCAGCGTTCGCCCATAACTTCCAATGCGGCGGGTAGGCTGCACTCGGCAGCAAGTTCTTCAAGAGGTTCGCGTAACGTCATGATCGCCATTCATATCCCAATTTGACGTCGTTGCAAAAAAAAATTCAGTTTTTAGTCGCAACTTGCTACCTAATTTTATAGATAGTGATTCGCAACTGAATTGAAAAGACTTCTTATGAACAAAATTCTCATCGCCGTCGCGTCGCTTGGTATTTCGATGACGCTCATCGGCACGACCGCGCATTCTGCATTTGCAGCACCCGCAGCAGCGTATCGGCTGGTTCCCGCAACTGCATTGCCAACGCCAAAAACTGTTTTGGTCAGTGACACGTTGTGGCACTGTAACATCGACAGTTGCACCGCAAATCAATCGACCAGCCGCCCCACGATCATATGTGCGCAGGCTGCTCGGAAAGTCGGAAAAATTGAAAGCTTCTTCGCCAACGGCACTGCATTTGACAGCAATCAGCTCGCGAAGTGCAATGCAAAGGCCAAGAGCTGAATGTGATCGCCCTACGCCTCCCGCGTAACACTGAAGGCTTCTGCTCACCCGGGTAGAAGCCTTTTCTTTGCGGCCCCGGGCTTGAGTCGCTACGCGCGCAGAGTACAATGGTTTTTGCTTCAGGGAGATTGGGCGATGTTTGAAAATCAGTGTTGGTGGATTACGGGCGCTTCATCTGGAATTGGCGAAGGTTTGGCGAAGGGCGCTGCGAAACACGGCGCACGTATCATATTGTCGGGTCGCAACATATCCGAGCTTGAACGGGTTTCTGATGAAATCGGCGCTGATCAGACGCTGATCCTTCCATTTGAAGTCACCGACTTCGCCGGCGTTGCAGATGTCGTGCAACGCGCCACCGAATGGGCAGGTCATGTTGACTGCCTCGTCAACAATGCTGGAATTTCACAGCGCTCGCTCGCTGCCGATACAGACTTTCCCGTTTATCAGCGGATTATCGACGTCGATCTGCTGGCCCCGATCGCGCTCACACAGGCGCTTTTGCCGTCGATGATAGAAAGACAGAGCGGACGACTGATCGCGATTTCAAGTGTCGCGGGAATTGTCGGTTCGCCAATGCGCAGTGCCTATTCTGCAGCCAAGCACGGCATATTTGGTTACTTCGATTCGGTTCGCGCTGAAAATGCGCATCATGGCATTTCAGTCCATGTCATTGCGCCAGGATCAATCAAAACAAATGTCGCGCGCAACGCCTTGCTCGCAGATGGCAGCCGGCGCGGGGAAAGTGATGCGGCAATTGAGGCTGGCTTGACGGTTGAAGCCGCCGTCGACGCGATCATCAATGCCGTCATCTCTGGCACACGCGAACTTATTTTTGCCACTGGCGTCGAAGCGCATATCGCACAGCTACGCCGCGATGATCCCGACGCACTGTTTGATATGATGGCGCGGAGCGTTCAAGCTGGTTACGCCCAAAAAATGATTGCGAACGCGCCTGCGCTGTAGGCGCTCAAACGCTCCCCGATATCCTCATTATCCACAGGCTAGGATAAGCAGTTTTGACTAGCGCGACTCGGCAATCAATGAGACAACTTCAGTTGTCGCTAAGAGATTGCCCTGACGGAAACGAACGGAATATTTCAAGCAACACCGCTGGAGAGACAGCATGTAAAGTCGCAAGATGGCGCATGCTGGATCAATGGCAGGGCAAGCGAAGAAATGTGGCAAAGCCGCGTCGCAAGACAAAGCCGTCGCCGATTTCGGAACGAGCCCAGGCAAGTCAGGACCTTTCGGGAGAATGCTTGCCAACCGTCGACTTCAGGAGCTGAGCGGCAACGCTGAAAGCCGGAACGAGACGTAGTGGCGGCTGGTGGCAACACCAGCCGCCATTTATGTTTGCGCCCGGGCGAAGCTTGGTTGATAACGCGGTTGCCGCGTATGACAATCACCCGCCTCAGTCTCATCAATTTTCGCAACTATGCTGATGCTGTCGTCACGCCTGGCCCCGGATTTGTGCTACTCACCGGCGATAATGGTGCAGGCAAAACAAATATTCTGGAGGCCGTATCTCTGCTGGCACCGGGACGGGGCATTCGGCGCGCGGCCAACGCTGAAATCGCGCGCGATTGCGGAGGTGGTGGCTTTGCGATTTCGGCGCGACTTGACGATATGGAAATCGGCACCGGCGCTTTGGCTGACGCACCAAGCAAGCGCATCGTGCGCATCAATGGCGCAACGCGGACGGCAAATGCGCTGTCAGAGTGGCTCTCAATCATATGGGTTACGCCGTCAATGGACCGGCTGTTCACCGACAGTGGCTCCGAACGCAGACGATTTCTCGACCGTTTGGTGCTCGCAGTCGATCCGCATCATGCGCATCATAGTTCACGCTACGACGCAGCAATGCGGCAGCGCAACCGCTTGCTCGGTGAGGATGACCGACCCGATGAAGATTGGCTGCGTGCGCTTGAACAACAGATGGCAACACACGGTGCGGCGATTATCGATGCGCGAAATGCGCTCGTCGAACAGCTAAATGCGCATATCGTAAGCCTAAGCGATAGCGCGTTTCCAAAATCGATTATCACCATCGATGACAGCGAGCGTGATGCCAATCTTGCCCGCGCATTGGCTCAGTCTCGTGCGCGCGATGGCGCTGCCGGGCGCACGCTGACAGGCCCCCATCGCAGCGATCTGCGCGTTCTCCACGGCGTCAAGAATCAACCAGCTGCGATGTGTTCAACGGGCGAACAAAAGGCGCTTCTGCTCGGCATCGTGCTTGCCCATGCGTCGCTGGTCGCTGTAAAAGTAGGACGGCGGCCGGTGCTTTTGCTCGACGAAGTAAGCGCGCATCTGGACATTGTCCGGAGGCAGGCCTTGTTCACGCGATTAAGCGACGACGGCGGCCAAGTCTGGCTCACTGGCACCGAGCGCGCGCTTTTCGCACCAATCGGCGAAGCGGCAAGCTGGATCAATGTCGCCGACGGCAAACTGATCAGCGCTTAAAAAGCACTTCTCCTTGACTGCGCAGGAGCAACCCCGACGTCATAAGCGGTGTCAGCGCGTTGTTAAATGCACGCGGAGTCATATTGACGAAGCGGCGAAATTCCCGATTGAGGTGCGATTGATCAAAGTATCGCAACCGCGCGAGATGGGCATCGCTTGGATTGCCAAAGCCACGCATTGCAGTGGCCATATCAAGAAATCGGCAACGCCTTAGGATGGCTTTTGGCGACATGCCGAATTTATCGTGGCACCTTCGCTCGAGCTGCCGCACTGACAACCCCACCTGCTGAGCTGCGTCGGCAATTTTGATGCTACTGTCGAGCCGCCCGATCGCTTCGAAATGTGCTATTTCCATATCTTCGTGCTCACAGTTGATGGCCTTGAGTTGAACCGCGATCGCCGCTTCAAGCAGTTCTAAAAGTTGTTCGTTGCTCTGCTCAGCGCCCGTTGCAGACAGTATCTCACTGGCAAGCGGATCCCAGAGCGCAGAAAGTGGAACGAATTTGTCGGTGAACTCGTGTGCTGGCGCGTCGACCAATGCCCGCCATCCACTTGGCTTGATACTACAACCAAGAATGACGAATGGGCCCGAAACGCGCAGCGGAAAGGGTTTTGCATTGGCGCCGAACAGCGTCGGCCCCGTCGCAGTTTGCCAGTCACCAGCCCCCGACTTCACTTCCCAGTCGCCGCGAAGCGGGATCCGAATAAAAGCTGTTTCGGCAATCATGACATCACTGATCACCGCGTCAGCAGGCATATCCATTCGCAAAAGATAGTGACGGCGAATATAGGGCGCGAGCGCAAGGGACGGTGAAAAATTATCCAGCATTGATGATACCAATTGCTCCGCTTTGCGACCCCTTTCCCACACACGTCAAATCGCGACATACGTGTGGTCGATACGCTTTCCCTTGGCATTTTATCGCGCATTGCCTATAGACTTGACATGAACGATCAACCCGAAAATACACCAAACTCGAACGACTACGGCGCAGACTCGATCAAGGTTCTTAAAGGCCTTGATGCAGTTCGCAAACGTCCAGGCATGTACATCGGTGATACTGACGACGGCAGTGGCCTCCATCACATGGTATTCGAAGTTTCGGACAACGCAATAGACGAGGCGTTGGCCGGCCATTGTGACAAGATCATTGTGACGCTTAACCCCGACGGATCGGTGTCGGTTGAAGATAACGGTCGCGGCATTCCGACGGGGATCCACACAGAAGAAGGCGTGTCTGCTGCCGAAGTGATCATGACCCAGCTCCATGCCGGCGGAAAATTTGAAAATACGTCGGACGAAAATGCTTATAAAGTATCTGGCGGTCTTCACGGCGTCGGTGTGTCAGTCGTCAATGCGCTTTCGACAACGCTTGATCTGACGATTTGGCGCGACGATCTGGAACATTATATGCAGTTCAGCCACGGTGATGCTGTGGCACCGCTTGTCGTCAAAGGTCCCGCCAATGGCAAGAAGGGCACCAAAGTCACCTTTCTGCCAAGCCCTGACACATTCAAGATCATTGAATTTGACTTTGAAAAGCTCGAGCACCGTTTCCGTGAGTTGGCATTTCTAAACTCAGGCGTCCGCATTTTTCTCGTTGACGCGCGCCATGCCGACCATGTTGAACACGAGCTATTTTACGAAGGCGGGATTGCTGCATTCGTCAAATATCTCGATCGTGCGAAAACGCCGCTGTTCTCAGACCCGATCTCAGTCACGGGACAGCGCGACGATATCGGGATTCAAGTCGCGCTTGAGTGGAACGACAGCTATTATGAGAATGTTCTTCCGTTCACAAACAACATTCCGCAGCGCGATGGCGGGACGCATCTTGCTGCGTTCCGCGCCGCACTAACGCGCACGCTTAACAATTATGCTGAAAAGTCGGGGCTGCTGAAAAAGGAAAAAGTATCTCTCATCGGTGAAGACATGCGCGAAGGGCTGACCGCGATCGTTTCGGTCAAGCTGCCCGACCCAAAGTTTTCGTCGCAGACCAAAGACAAATTGGTCAGTTCTGAAGTCCGTCAACCGCTTGAAAGCCTGATGGCAGACAAGTTGGCCGAGTGGCTTGAAGAAAACCCTGCGCACGCAAAATCGATCATCCAGAAGGTCATCGATGCTGCCGCAGCGCGCGAAGCCGCCAAAAAGGCGCGTGAATTGACCCGCCGCAAGGGCGTCATGGATATTGCGTCACTGCCTGGAAAGCTTGCCGATTGTCAGGAGCGCGATCCTGCCAAATGCGAATTGTTCCTTGTCGAAGGAGACAGTGCTGGTGGTTCGGCAAAGCAAGGGCGCGATCGCAACATTCAGGCGATTTTACCGCTCAAGGGTAAAATTCTCAACGTCGAACGCGCACGGTTTGACCGGATGTTGAGCTCGAAAGAAATCGGCACGCTTATACAGGCGATGGGCACCGGAATTGGCCGTGACGATTTCAACCTCGCAAAGCTTCGCTATCACAAGATCATCATCATGACCGACGCCGACGTCGATGGTGCGCACATCCGCACGCTGCTGCTCACATTTTTCTATCGTCAGATGCCCGATATCATTTCAGCGGGCCACCTCTTCATTGCGCAACCGCCACTTTACAAGGTTTCGCGCGGACGCAGCGAAGTCTATGTCAAAGATGATGCCAAGCTTGAGGAGTATCTTGTCGATGCCGGTATCGGCGCGATGCTGCTTGAAACGCCGGGCGGATCACGCAGCGGGGCTGATCTCCGCACGCTCGTAGATCATGCACGGCGGATGCGCGCGCTGATGCGCTACGTGCCGCGCAAATATAATCCGGCGATTATCGAAGGGCTTGCACTCAATGGCGCGCTCAATCCCGAACTCGCCGACGACGCGCGCGCCAAAGCTGCGGGAGACGCAGCAGCCTGGCTTGGTCGGGCTGATCTTGAAGGACGGTGGACGGGTATTGTCGGCGAAGAAGGCGGTTACCTCATCCAGCGGCATTGGCGCGGTGTGACTGATCACCACATGATCGACGCAAGCTTTCTGATCAGTCAAGAAGCACGTCGCCTTCACAAGCTGATCGATGAAGCAGGCGACAATTATGCGGGGATCAGCCGGTTGACGACCGTCAAAAGCGCGGCTGCAATCGAAGAACCAGTGACAGATGACGGCGGCGACGAGGCTGTTCTCGTCGCTGCACCAAGCAAGGGTAGCAATATCAGCCGTCCGTCCGAATTGCTCGAAGCAATCCTGGCATTTGGCCGCAAAGGCCTGTCAATTTCGCGCTACAAGGGGTTGGGCGAAATGAACGCCGAGCAATTGTGGGAAACGACGCTTGACCCGTCAAACCGCAGCCTGCTGCGCGTTGAAATCGGCCAGGCCGACCTTGCAGATGAAATCTTCACGCAGTTGATGGGCGACGTAGTCGAACCACGGCGCGAGTTTATTCAGGAAAACGCGCTAAACGTTGCCAATCTCGACGTTTAAACGCCTTTGCTCGCTACCAAATCGCGCGGACGATTGCCGAAATTGCTGACACGCCTAGCAAGGCAGCGACCGCACTTCGCCAGACTATCGGACTGATTTTGCCGAACGCTAGGGCTCCAATCCAATTGCCCGCAAGCATTGGCACAAAAAGAATAAGCGCAATCACGCCGAGTTGGATTGTCGCCAGCTCTAGGACAAGCGATACAATTGTACCCGTAATCGCCGTCGCAAAAAATATCATCATCATTGAGGCGCGCGCCTGATGCGGCGTGAAATCGCCGCGCAGATAATAAGGAACAACTGGCGGGCCGGGCATCGCTGCAAAGCCCGTCAGCACGCCAGCGACGAGCCCAGTCGCGACAGTGGCGACTGCCGGTGGCTGAGCGCTTTTCCTGCGCGGCAATAGCACAAGCACGAACGCCACGATCGCAATTGCCGTTATGATCAGCCGCGCCACATCAGGCGTCGTTCGAGCCAGCAGCAACAAGCCGAGCGGCGTTGCGAAAACGGCCGATCCCGCGATCACGCGTGCGCTTGGCCAGTGGCAATCAGCAATGACTTGACCGACACCCATCGGCCCAATCAAGAATTGCAGCAAGATTGCGAGGACAACGGCCTGATCGGGCCTGATCACCAAACTCAGCAAAGGCACCAGGATGATTGCCATGCCAAAGCCAGTCAGTCCGCGCACCAGTGCTGCACCAAATGTCATTACCGCGATCAGTGCCAGCGTAGCCGGGGTCAGCGCGCTGGCGCTGGCGATCCAGTTCAAGCGCGCGGCAATCGCATGTCGGGCGGCGTTGCTTGATCGATCAACATTGCAATCGCCTCTGCGAGCGGCATCACCCGCTGGCCGTCACTCCCCAGCGTGCGAATGGCAACGGTTCTCTGTTCTGCTTCACGACCACCAACCACCAGCAAATGCGGCACTTTGGCGAGGCTATGTTCGCGCACCTTGTAATTGATCTTTTCGTTGCGCAGGTCGCTCGCCGCGCGAATGCCTGCCGCTTTGAGCTGGCCAAGCACATCATTCGCATAGTCATCTGCGTCTGAAACGATCGTCGCTACAACCGCCTGAACGGGCGCAAGCCAGACGGGGAAACGCCCTGCATGATGTTCGATCAAAATGCCGATGAAACGCTCAAACGTCCCAAGAATTGCGCGGTGGAGCATGACCGGACGGTGTTTGGCGCCGTCTTCTCCGACATATGAAGCGTCGAGCCGTTCTGGCAGGACATAGTCAAGCTGAATGGTGCCGCACTGCCATGTCCGGCCGATCGCATCGGTCAGATGGAATTCAAGTTTTGGCGAATAAAAGGCACCCTCGCCGGGCAGTTCCGCCCAACCATAGTCCGCAGTCGCCCGACCTGTTTTCATTACAGCGTCGCGGAGATCGCCCTCAGCGCGGTTCCACATTTCGTCACTGCCAAACCGTTTTTCGGGGCGCAATGCAAGCTTGATTGCGTAGCTATCAAACCCGAGATCCTTGTACACCCGGTCGAGCAAATCGCAGAACAATTGCACTTCCTCGACGATTTGATCTTCGCGGCAGAAGATATGGCCATCATCCTGCGTGAACTGACGCACGCGCATAATCCCGTGCAGCGCGCCGTGCGGTTCATTGCGGTGGCAGCAGCCCATTTCAGCCATACGGAGCGGCAAATCGCGGTAGGATTTGATCCCCTGCCGAAAAATGAGGACGTGCGCGGGGCAGTTCATCGGCTTGAGCGCCATCATGTTGCCCTCGCCCGTCAGTACGGGGCCATCATCATCGGTATTGGGTACTTCGTCAGGCACGACGAACATATTTTCGCGGTATTTACCCCAATGCCCTGACGCCTCCCATTGCTTGGCATCCATGATCTGCGGCGTCTTGACCTCGACATAGCCTGCGCCGTCAATCGCGCGGCGCATATAGGCCTCAAGCTCGCGCCAGATGCGGTAGCCATTGGGATGCCAGAACACCGATCCGTGTGCTTCGGATTGGAGGTGGAACAAGTCCATTTCCTGACCAATCTTGCGGTGATCGCGTTTTGCCGCTTCTTCAAGACGTAACAGATGCGCATCAAGCTGCTTCCTGTTGAGCCAGCCCGTCCCATAGATCCGGCTCAACTGCGCGTTTTTCTGATCGCCGCGCCAATAGGCGCCTGAAACGCGCATGAGCTTGAACGCCTGTGGATCAAGCTTTCCCGTCGATGGCAAATGCGGGCCGCGGCACATGTCAAACCAGTCATTGCCCGATCGATATACGGTCAGTTCTTCGCCCGCAGGCAATTCCGCCGCCCACTGCGCCTTAAAGCTTTCGCCGGCGTCTGCCCATGTGCGGATCAGATCGTCGCGGTTCCAAACTTCACGCGATAGTGGTTTGTTGGCACCAATCAGGCGTCGCATTTCAGCCTCGATCGCCGGCAAATCATCATCGGTAAACGGACGAACGGGCGCGAAATCATAGTAGAAGCCGTCGTCAGTTGATGGGCCGAAAGTAATCTGCGTGCCGGGAAATAAAGATTGCACAGCCTCTGCCAGCACATGCGCGAAATCATGGCGCGCGAGTTCGAGTGCGTCAGCCTCGTCTTTTGCCGTGACCAGTGCCAGCGTAGCATCACTATCGAATGGCCGCCCAATATCGCGCAGTTCGCCGTCAATCCGCGCAGCTATTGCGGCCTTCGCCAGGCCAGGGCCAATGCTTGCCGCAACGTCAGCAGGCGTAGAGCCCTGCGGCATCTCACGCACAGAGCCGTCAGGAAGCGTTATTTTGTACAATAAAGACATGGCATCAGCCTATGCCGAGCCAAAGCCAGCGAAGCAAGTGGTGGCTAGCGCGGCGACCGGTAGGCGTCTTCGAGATCAGCATTGATCTGCGAAAGCGCATCGCAAGCGCCGCCTTGGGGATCGCGCTCACATTTGCGCTGCTGCTTGTCACGTTCGCGGACTAAATTGCCGATCCGCTCATCACTGTGCCGCGCGTGCTTCCCCCGCTTTTCATCAGCCTCGGATTGACTTGTCGTCAATACGTCGACGCCTTTCGATGCGACTTTAATAGGCGCAGTCACAATATCAGCGGCGACGCGCGCTAAGCATCCGCTTAAACTCAGCGATAGTCCCAAAAGGATCAAATATTGGCGCATGATGCTTCCTTCACGTCGTCCCCATTATCTTTGCCACCATAGGGCAATGAGCGCGCGTTGAACATCAACGGCCGAACGGTATGACCTTATTTTGTGCGTCGTGGCCGATATCGGCGCGTCCGAGATAGGGAATGCCACTGCGAAGGCACCAGAAACGCGTGACGCCTTCTTCGTCTTGAACAAAATCGGGATCATTTTCGGGCACTTGGCTAATGCGACCAAGTTTGATTCCAGCAACCTGTCGAATCATAGCATTGCCTGTCACATGAAACAGGCTGCGGTCGATCCGGTACATATATTCACTCACGTCTTCGATCATCAAAACATGACCGGCCAGATCGGGTTCAAGCGGGGTGCCGAGCAACTGGCTCAGCACTGTCAGATTAAACGCCACTTGCTTTTGCGCGGCGGGCACGGGATTGATCAACCATCCAAGCGAACGGAGCACGGCTGCGTCGCCAGCGGGACGATTGAGATCAGCGGGCATTGGCCCATGCGCAACGCGCCCGATGCCAGCGCGATGAAGCCCGGCAAGTAGAAAGCCAGCATCGCTATAGCCTATGTAAGATTTGCGCGCTGCCGATGGCCCAAAACGCGCCAAAGCCGCTTCTGCCACACGACAAGCGCCGTACCCCCCGCGCGCGAACCAGATAGCGTCAAACGTGGGATCATTCGCATATTCAACGACCGCATCAATCCGCGCATCATCAGAGCCAGCGAAATGTCCGTCCGACAGAAAGCACTGATCGTGGAACAGAATTTCAGGTGCGCCCATTCCAAAATGAGCTTTTGAAATGTCATCAAGCCGCGCAGGGATGGTTTCATCGAGCCGGCAACTGGGTGCCACGACCCCGATGCGCATTTGTCAGTTTCCAAAAGTGTTGCACTGCGCGGGATCGCCGCTGTCGAGTCCGCGCTTGAGCCAGGTCATTCGCTGTTCAGCGCTGCCATGGGTGAAGGCTGCTTCAACGACCACGCCCTGACTTGCCTTTTGGAGCACGTCATCGCCGATCTGATGCGCGGCGCGCAGTCCTTCTTCGATGTCGCCACTCTCGATCAGATTGGTGTCGTTGCGCGCCCAGACGCCAGCATAGCAGTCCGCCTGAAGCTCCATTGCGACTTGCAGGCGGTTGCCTTGGACTTGGCTTGCCCGCTGCTGTTCCTTTTGCACCCGGTCGGCGACGCCCGTCAGTTGCTGAACATGGTGGCCGACTTCATGCGCGATGACATAAGCGGCGGCGAAATCTCCGCCTGCGCCAAAACGATTGGCAAGTTCACCAAAAAAGTCTGTGTCGAGGTATATTTTCTCGTCGGCCGGGCAATAAAATGGCCCCATCGCCGATTGTGCCGCGCCACATCCTGACTGATTGCTGCGCGAATAGAAAACAAGAGTCGGCGGACGATACTGTGTCCCTGACTTGGCAAACATGTCGGTCCAGCGTCGCTCGGTCGATCCCAAAACCTTGAGCATCGTCGATTTGATCTGCGGATCGAGCGTCGATTGCCCCGTTGCATTTGATGTCTGGCTTTGCGGCGAAGAGCCTGTGGTTCCACTTGGATCACCGCCAAGAATCTGCATCGGATTGATGCCAAAAACGAGAGCGGCAATGATCACGATAATCAGAGTGCCACAGCCCATTCGTCCGCCAATGGGCAAACCGCCGCCACCACCCATCGGAAAGCGAAAGCCGCCACCACTGCTTTGCCCGGTGCGATCTTCAAAATTGCCGCTTTCCTGTTCGTCATCAAGCCGCATGGGGCACCCTTCCGTTCTGAATTTTGGCGATAATGGCGCGGAATCTTCAAACCGTCGAGCAAAAATCCGCTGGCTTCATTTTTGGCTTTGTGCTTGTCTGATAGAAATTCGTAAATTCCGGAGTATTTTCATGTTTGGCTTATATCGTCGTGGCATCGCGCTCTTGGCTGCGATCGGCGCGCTTCTGTTCATTCCCGTCACCGCCGCCCCTGTTCAATCGGGTCGCCTGCCCAGCGGCATTGCCCCTATCCACTATGATATCATGGTCATTCCCGATCCGGTGCGAATGACCTTCAGCGGCAGCGAGACCATTACGGTCAAGGTGAGCCAGACTCAGCCAAGTATCACGATCAACGCCGCCGATATCAAAATCGCGCAAGCAACGATTGACGGTGTGGCGGCGCGCTCGATTGTTTATGATAAAACCGCCCAGACCGTCTCGTTGACCTTTGCAACGCCAGTCAAAGTCGGCGAGCATAAGCTGTCATTCGCTTGGGATGGCAAGATCAATCAATCTGCGGCAGGCCTGTTCGCCATCGACTACACCGGTGCCGATGGACACGAAGCGCGTATGCTGGCGACGCAATTTGAGGCACCCGATGCGCGCAGATTTGCGCCGATGTTTGACGAGCCTGCGCAAAAAGCGACATTCACGCTTTCCGCAATCTCACCCAAGGGCCAGACTGCCTATTCGAACATGCCAGTGACATCGAAGCAGGATGTTGCAGCCGGTACACTCTGGCATTTTGCGCAATCGCCAAAGATGTCGAGCTACCTGCTGTTTCTCGGCATGGGAGACATTGATCGCAAATCCGTCATCTCTGGCAATACTGAAATTGGCATCATCACGCGCAAGGGGGTTGCCGACCAAGGGGATTATGCACTCGCGAGCGCAAAACGCCTGCTTGCCTATTACAACGACTATTTTGGCGTGCCTTATCCGCTGCCAAAAATGGATATGATCGCAGCGCCGGGGTCGAGCCAGTTTTTTGGCGCGATGGAAAATTGGGGGGCTATCCTGTATTTCGAGCGAACCGTTCTGATTGATCCAAAGCTTGGAACCGAAAGCCAAAGACAGGACGTGTTCGGCACCGTTGCGCACGAAATGGCGCACCAGTGGTTTGGCGATCTTGTCACGATGGCGTGGTGGGATGATCTATGGCTCAATGAAGGGTTTGCATCATGGATGGCGTCAAAGGTTGCCAATGATCTGAACCCTGATTGGGGCGCGCTCGATCAATCACTGGCGTTTGATCGCCAAGGTGCGATGAGCCTTGACGCGCGGAGTACAACGCATCCGATCATCCAGAAGATCACAACGGTAGATCAGATCAGCCAGGCGTTCGATTCGATTACATATCGCAAGGGCGAGGCGGTGATCCGGATGCTCGAAGCGTCGATTGGTGCCGACCCATTCCGCGCGGGCGTCCGCAGCTACATGGCAAAGCACGCTTACGCCAATACGGTCACCGCCGATCTATGGTCAGAACTTGCGAAGGCATCGGGCAAGCCTGTTGCTGACATCATGAACGGCTTTACGCTTCAGGGCGGCGTACCTTTGGTACAGGTTGGTGAACCGCGCTGCGTTAACGGACAGACCCAAATTGCACTGTCGCAACGCCGTTTCGGTCTCGATGCGCCGTCCAAGCAGTCACGCATCTGGAAGGTTCCCGTGCGCCTCTCGGCAGGTCAGGCGGCGCTGAACGTAATCGTCAGCGGAGCCGTCCCGCGCCTATCAAACGTGTCCGGTTGTGGTTCGCTTATCGTCAACGCTGGCCAAAGTGCGTATTTCCGAACACTTTATGCGCCAGCACATTTTGAAAAATTGCGCGAAAACTTTGGCGCGCTCGCACTCGCCGATCAAATCGGGCTTCTTGCAGATAGCTATGCGCTCGCGAACGGCGGCTATTTACCTGTCGATTCCTATCTCGCGCTTCTCGGCACCGTGAAGGCCGACGCGTCACCGCTGATCTGGCAGCTTGCCGCAGGACAAATCGAAGCCATTGACGATCGGTTGCGCGGTACTCCTGATCAAGCTGCATTCCAGACCAAAACGCTTGCGATGCTGCGCCCCGTGTTCGCGCGTGTCGGCTGGAAAGCCAGCGGCGATGAACAGCCAGCGGTTGGCCAGCTTCGTGAACGGTTGATCCCCTTGCTTGGGCGCTTTGGTGATCAGCCAGTCCGCAATACGGCGCGTGACTATGCCGAACAGAGTTTCATCAAACCCGAATCGGTATCAGGGCCAATTCGGTTGGCTGCTGTCCCGGTCGCCGCACTTGTCGCCAACGCACAAGAATGGGAAGTGCTTCACCAGCGCGCAAAGGCTGAAAAAAGCCCGGTGGCGCGTCGCCTCTATTACTCGTATCTCGGTGCAGTTGCCGATCCTGTGCTGGCGCGCAAGGCGCTCGCGCTTGCGCTGAGCGACGAAGCACCGGTGCCGATGCGGACGTCGATCGTCCGTGCGGTTGCAAATGAACATCCGGATATGGCGTTCAAATGGGCCGTTGCCAATGTGACAGCGGTCAATGCGCTTGTCGAAGAGAACACGCGATCAGGGTTTATTCCTGAACTTGGCAGTGGCTCGTCTGACCGTAAAACTGCCGATGAGATTGTCGCATTTGCCACAAAGAATTTGCCCGCTGCTTCGCGCAGCGATGCTATGGCAGCGGCTTCGCTTGTCCGCTACCGTGCCAACGTCCGCGCGGCGCAGTCTGCGGCAATCGGCAAATGGGCGCGGCGCGAATAATTAAGGAGTTGCAATGACACAGTTTCTATTGGGCAAGACGGCACTGATCACTGGCGGGACGTCTGGCATCGGCGCTGCATATGCCACCGCTCTGGCTGGAGCCGGTGCCGCTGTGATGGTCAACGGCTTTGGTGATCAGGACGGAATTAACAAACAACTGACTGCGCTTGCAACGCTCTCCGGCGCGCAGGCGCTCCACAACGGCGCAGACCTTGCCGTCCAGTCTCAGGTCGAGGGGCTGGCAAAGGCTGCGCTCGATGCGTTTGGGAGTGTCGACATCCTGATTAACAACGCGGGGATCCAGCATGTCGCACCGGTTGACAGTTTTCCGATCGAGAAATGGCGACAGATGATGGCGATCATGGTCGATGCGCCGTTTCTGCTTTCGCGCGCGCTCCTTCCCGGAATGAAGGCGAAAAACTGGGGGCGGATCATTTCGACTGCTTCTGCGCACGCAACCGTCGCGAGCCCCAACAAGTCAGCCTATATCGCGGCAAAGCACGGCGTATCGGGCTTGATGAAAACAATTGCGCTTGAAGTCGCGCAAACCGGGATCACGGCGAATTGCATTTCGCCAGGCTATGTCTGGACACCGCTTGTCGAGAACCAAATACCCGACACGATGAAAACGCGCGGAATGACGCGCGATCAGGTGATAAACGACGTACTGCTCGCCGCAATCCCGCAGCAAAAGTTCGTGATGCCCGAGCAGGTTGCGGCAATGGCACTTTTCCTTTGCCGCGATGAGGCCAGCGCCGTCACCGGCGCAAATCTAGCGGTTGACGGCGGGTGGACGACGCAGTGAACCAGCTGCCGCTGTGCGCTGTTATTCTGGCACTGCTCGCGTCGGGGGCAGTCGCAAAGCCAGCGTCGCGCGCACGTGAGACTGATTGGCGCGCGATCGCGACGCCAGCCGACAAGATGCGCCTGCATGATTGGCGCGCGACCTTTGTTCGCGCGCTGGGTAATGCGCGGACGCTTGGCCAAGGCGATGCCGTCGCGCGCGAAGGCAAACTCCTCAATCCCGATGCCGCGCTTGTCGCGCCTGCGCTACAGCCTGGGAACTATAATTGCCGACTTGTCAAAGTGGGGAGCAGGGGATCCTATGCGTCGCCGTTTTCCGCACGACCAGTGGCTCGGTGCGTGATTGGAATCGGCGCGGGTTACCTGACACTTACCACGCCAAATGGGCTTCAGCGCGCCAATGGCAACATTTATCCAAACAGCGACCGGCGTCAGATTTTTCTTGGCACCGTTGCATTGGGGGATGAAACGCGGACGCTTGCTTACGGAATCGATGCGACACGCAATATGGCTGGCGCGCTTGAGCGGATCGAACTGCGACGATGGCGCATTTTGTTACCCGATCCGGCGTTTGAATCGATTCTTGATGTCATTGAACTCACCCCCGCCGAGTGACATAAGACTCAAGAATCGTCAGACGTATTTCGCCCTCCACCGGAGAATTTTGCAATGTCGATCATAGCCACAATTGCTCTGACACAGCAACGCCCCTGTCTGATCCGGGCGAGCGCATGATCCGCTTTGCCTTTGCCAGCGGTATCGCTATGTTGTCATCAACCGCGCTTTACGCCGACCCGTTGCGTGATGCTGTTGCTGCGGACATGGCTTCACTGATCCCCATTTACCGCGATCTGCACAGTCATCCCGAACTTGGCTTTCAGGAAGCACGCTCAAGCGCAATCATGGCCGCAGAGGCAAAACGTCTGGGCTTCACCGTAACGACAGGTGTTGGAAAGACCGGCGTCGTCGCGGTGATGAAAAATGGTCCGGGCAAGACGCTACTGCTCCGCGCCGACATGGACGCGCTGCCGCTTACCGAACAGACTGGGCTGCCATTCGAATCGAAAGTACGCGCGACAGGCCCAACCGGCGTTGAAACAGGCGTCATGCACGCCTGTGGGCATGATACGCATATGACGACGTGGATCGGAACCGCGCGGCGTATGGCGGCGATGAAAGGCCAGTGGTCGGGTACTTTAGTGATGATCGGCCAGCCCGCCGAAGAAAGCGTTGGCGGCGCAGCAGCGATGCTCGCGGACGGATTATTCACGCGCTTTCCCAAGCCCGATGTGATGATCGCCTTTCACGATGCGGCGCTGCCTGCGGGTGTTATCGGCTACACCGACGGTTACGCGCTCGCTAACGTCGATAGCGTCGACATCAAGGTGCGCGGTGTTGGTGGGCACGGTGCCGCACCGCATCTGACCAAGGATCCGATTGTGCTTGCCAGCCGGATCGTGACGGCGCTGCAAACATTGGTGTCGCGCGAGATTGATCCACTCGAATCGGCAGTGGTAACGGTGGGGAGCTTCCACGCTGGATCGCGGCGCAATATCATTTCGGATGAAGCCAATCTCCAACTCACAGTGCGCAGTTACAAGCCCGAAGTCCGACAACAATTGTTAGATGGGATCATTCGGATCGCGCGCGGTGAAGCGATCGCCGCTGGGATCGCAGATGATAAAATGCCGGTCGTCACGTTCAGCGAATCAACGCCGGCAACATTCAACACCCATGAAATAACGCTGCAAATGGCGGAGGTATTTGGCGCGCGTTTTGGCAAAGACCGTGTGCAACCTGTACCTTCGGCAATGGCGAGTGAAGATTTCAGCTATTATTGGTTGGCCGACAAAAGCGCGCAAAGCCTGATCTTTTGGGTCGGTGGCGTTCGGCAAAGCCAGTGGGATGCGGCCAAGGGCGATCTCACCAAATTGCCGACGCTGCACAGTCCGCTATGGGCACCCGACGCTGAAAAGACGATTGCCACTGCCACCGAAGCGATGACCGCAGCGGCGATCAGCGTTCTTGCAAAAAATTAGGCTGCAAGCGACTGATCAGCGCGCGCGTCAGCATATTCGCTGTCAACACGGTTGATCAGATGGCGGTCATCGTGGTTCCAGGGGTGAAAGCCGGGAAGGAACAACGCGACCCATGATGGCACCAGCTTGCGGATGATCCCGGGATAACCAAGCAGAAACCAGACGATCCGCGCGTGCATCCGCGCGCCGCCGATCCCGTCTTGCGCGAGCAGAAGGGTCATCCCGATATAACGATTGGTCCAAAAATTCTTCGTCACAAGGAGCATGATCAGCGCCTTTACCCGCCACCTTTTCGTTCGGCTCCAACTGCGCGTTGCGTGAAGCCAAGTGTCGTATGCGACGCCCTTATGTTCAATTTCTTCAATCGCGTGCCACTGCCATAGCTGGCGCACCTCAGGATCGGCTTTGTCGAAATGATTGCCGATCAGGAATGATTTCGCCATGATTGCAGTATAATGTTCGAGCACCATTGTTACCGCGAGGTTTAGAACGGGGTCGCGCCCCTTGGTCATTTCAAGCGACTCGGTGACTTTGCGCTCAAGCAGCGAAATATCATAGCCCGCGTCGGTCACCCGATTGTTAAAAGCAATATGTTCGCGACCGTGCATCACTTCCTGTTTGATGAATGCAGCGATTTCGCCCGCCAGCTTTGGCGGCGCATGATCACGGAACGCGCGCACGCTTTCGATGAAAAAGGCTTCTCCGCGTGGAAACGTGATAGAAAGCGCATTGTAAAAAGCAGTTGCAATAGGATCGTCACCAAGCCACCAGCGCTGTTGCGTCTTGCCGCGGCCAAAACGGCGATCGCGCGGCGTAATGACTAGATTTTGGGGGGATTTCTCGAACGATCCGATTGCTGTGCCCGGCATGATTTGACTCCTTGCAACATTGAACTAGGGATTACTTACATAAATGTCAATAGTTCGCACACGCCTGACGCCCGAAGAAAGCAAAGCAATTGCGCTGGAAGCCGCGCGTAGATTGCTGATCGAAGAAGGACCGCAAGCCGTCACACTGAAAGCGATAGCGGGGAAAATCGGCCGAACGCATGCGAATATCCTTCATCATTTCGGATCCGCTGCGGGTGTTCAGAAGGCGTTGGCTGCCAGCCTTGCGACGCAAGTATGCGAAACGATTGCGGCAGCGGTATTCAAAGCGCGGCGCGGCGAAGGCGATGTGCGGCAGATTGTCGATCTGACATTTGATGCGTTTAATGAACAGGGCGCGGGTGCGCTCTGCACCTGGATGATAACATCGGGCAATCTTGAAGCGCTCGATCCCATCGTCGAAGCGATCCTCAATCTCCTCAATCAGCTCAGCGACGGTCATGATATCGAGGCGATGCGCGAAGATACCTTGACGCTTGTTTTGATGGCGATGGGCGATGCGCTGCTTGGCGCACCAATGGCCAATGCACTGTCGCTACCCCGCGAACGCGCGCGCGAACTGGCGCAGCGTCAGTTGATGAGCTCACCGGGGGTAGCGGCACGGCTCGGTCTGGCCTAATAGGCCGTCCATGCATTTTCTCGATCAAGCAAAAGTCTATATTAAATCTGGTGACGGCGGCCCCGGCGCGGTCAGTTTCCGGCGTGAAAAATTCGTCGAATATGGCGGGCCCGACGGCGGTAATGGTGGCAAGGGTGGCGACATCATCTTTGAAGCCATCCCCGGCCTCAATACACTCATTGATTTCCGCTACACGCAGCATTTCCGGGCACCGCGCGGAAAAGGCGGTGCGGGGCGCAACCGCACAGGCGCGGGCGGCGATGATCTGGTGGTTCGCGTTCCCGTTGGTACGCAAATAATTTCGGACGACAAAGAGAACGTTCTGGCCGACTTCACCGAGGCTAGTGTGCAGCGCGTTTTTCTGCGCGGCGGTGATGGTGGCCGCGGCAACATGAGCTTCAAGACGTCAACCAATCGCGCGCCGCGCCAACATGGCACGGGCTGGCCGGGCGAAGAAATGTATGTCTGGCTGCGGTTGAAACTGCTTGCCGACGCGGGCTTGCTCGGTCTGCCCAATGCCGGAAAGTCGACATTTATCAACGCCGTCACCAATGCCAACGCAAAGGTAGGTGATTACCCGTTCACGACACTGCGCCCGCAGCTTGGCGTCGTTAGCCATATGAACCGCGAATTCGTCCTTGCCGACATTCCAGGATTGATCGAAGGCGCTGCTGACGGCGCAGGCGTGGGTGATCGCTTCCTTGGTCATATCGAACGATGCCGCGTGCTTCTCCATTTGGTTGACGCCACGGGCAACGATCCCGTCGGCGCGTGGCGAACCGTAAGACGCGAGATTGAAGCCTATGGCGGCGGACTGATCGACAAGGCCGAAGTGATCGGGCTCAACAAGATTGACGCGCTTGATCCCGCTGACGTCAAGAAAATCGCCGCCAAGCTCAAGCGTGCATCAAAGGCAGAAGTGATGCCGCTGTCGGGCGCAGGCGGCGCAGGTGTCGAAGCCGTGCTTGACCGGTTGACCGATGCCATCGGCGTTGAAACTAGCGCCGCGCGTGCGGTGCTTGCGCAAACGGCTTGGTCTCCGATCTGACCCAACGATGAACCCTGCTTCGCATCCGCGCATCATCGTCAAAATTGGTTCGTCGCTGCTCGTCGATGAAGGCGGTGCAGTCCGGCGCGAATGGATTGAAGGCGTTGTTGCCGATATCGCGGCGCGGCGCGCGCAGGGGCAAGAGATCATTATCGTGTCATCGGGTGCGATTGCGCTTGGTGCGCGAAAGCTTGGCCTTGCAAAAGGCGGACGCGCAAGTCTTGAGGATGCGCAAGCCGCAGCAGCCACTGGCCAGATCGCGCTGTCGCAGTGCTGGGCCGATCTCCTCGACAAGCAGGGCATTACCGCTGCTCAAATTCTCGTGACATTGGGAGACCTTGAAGATCGCCGCCGCTACCTCAATGCCGCCGCCACGCTCGACCGATTGGTCAGCCTTGGCGTAATTCCCGTGATCAACGAAAACGATTCGGTTGCGACGAATGAGATTCGCTTTGGTGATAACGACCGGCTTGCGGCACGCGTGGCGCAGGCCGCCAAGGCGCACGGCGTGATCCTTCTGTCCGATGTCGACGGTCTCTACACCGTTGATCCAGCGCGCGACCCGTTGGCCAAGCGCATTGAAGCGGTGACCGCGATCACCCCCGCGATTGCGGCAATAGCGGGGTCGGGAACATCGTCTGGAATGGGTTCGGGCGGCATGGCTTCAAAGATCGAAGCCGCACGGATTGCGAATGCTGCTGGCGTTGATCTTGCCATAGTATCGGGCCTGTTTGCCAATCCGCTTGCGCGGCTGGCGCGCGAAAACTGTGGCACCGTCTTTACCGCCGAACGTGGCAAAAGTGCGCGTAAGGCGTGGCTTGCCGGACGGTTGAACGTCAGAGGTCGCATCATGATCGATGCTGGTGCGCTTGGGGCGCTGCGGCGCGGGGCAAGCCTGCTCGCTGCCGGCGCCACGCGCGTTGAAGGGAAATTTTCACGCGGCGATGTGATCGACGTTGTTGATGCCGACAACCTGACCGTCGCACGCGGTCTATCTGAATATGACAGCGATGAGGCCGTCAAGATTGCAGGGCGGCGCAGCGATGCTATCGAAGCGATCCTTGGCTACGCGCCGCGCACCGCGATGATCCACCGCGATCATATGGCGATGTTATGACACGCAAGATCATTGGTATAACCGGCGGATCAGGATTTGTCGGCCAGACGCTGTTGCGGATCGCACGCGAACAGGGGCTTGGCGTCCGCGCGCTGACCCGCACGCCGCGCACCGACACCGATGGTATAAGCTGGATCGAAGGCGCGCTTGATCAGCCAGCGACATTGGTTCGGCTTGCGACAAGTTGTGACGCGATCATCCATGTTGCTGGCGTGGTCAACGCGCCTGATAAGGCAGGCTTTATCGCGAGCAATGTCACCGGTACCGCCGCGCTGACCGCTGCTGCTTGCGTGGCGAGTGCGACCCGCTTCATCCATCTTTCATCGCTTGCCGCGCGTGAACCAGCGCTTTCGCACTACGGCGCATCGAAGGCAGAGGCCGAACATATTGTGCAGGGAAGCGCGCTCGATTGGACAATCGTGCGCCCGCCCGCAATCTACGGCGCGGGTGACCGCGATATGCTCGACGTTTATAAAATGGCGCGGCGCGGTTTCGTTGCCGTTCCGCCAAAGGGTGCAGCCTCGCTGATTGAGGTGAGCGATCTCGCGCGGTTGCTGCTGAGGCTTGTCGACTGCGATCAAGCGATCGGCCAGATTTACGAAGTCGATGATGGTATGCTTGGCGGCTGGAGCCACACCGATTATGCAAAGGCAATTGGCGACGCTGTTGGCCGCCGCGTTCTGACAATCGCAACGCCCGCCCCGGTGATGCGGTTCGGCGCGAAGATTGACCGGATGTTTCGCGGGGGAGGCGCGCGTCTGACCGCCGACCGCGCCGCTTATTTCTGCCATCCAGACTGGGTGATCAACGCAGACCGCCGCGTTCCGATCGACATTTGGCAACCACAAGTGGAAACGCGTGCGGGCCTGACTGCAACCGCAGCGGCATATCGCGCGGCTGGCTGGTTAAAGTGACCGCGCTGTATCGAAAAACAAACTGGCGGCAGTAAGCACGAGCCCCGCCAGAAACATCCGGTAGGCATAGCCCAGAAATTTATACTTCTTGTTCTGCAGAACGAGGCCGTTCTGATACACATCGCGCAGCATCGTGCGGTAAATATCCTCATCATGGTGAAGGTTTGCAATCACCTGATCGGCATATTCCTGCTCAGTCAATTTGCTGAAATATCCGAAAAACAGGATGTTGTTGCTGCCGTTCCGCGTGGGCGTAACCGACGGCATGATCGCGAACACCGCGAGCATCGCCGACAGGAATGAGAAGGCGATCAGAATTATCAGCGTGACCGAAAGCGTCTGTCGGCTTGCCTGCCCCACACCGATCGTGAACACGACAAAGGTCGCGCCCATCAGGATGCTGGCTTTTTGATCGGCCATTTGGGACAGGCTGACATTGACCTGCTGCGTCGTCCGCAACAAATGGATCGCGTTGAGCGCGAAAGGCTCGGTCTCGGTGCGTTCGTCCTCGCTCATATCATCCCCCGATTTGTCTTTTGCGTACAATTGCATGTCGGGCAGAGAATGCAAGCATTGCCGCGTTCACGCCGCATTCTCTTGGCAAGGCGACACGGCTTCACTAAGGATCGGGCATGACAACACGCACAGAAATCACGCAAGCCGTGACGACATTGATCGCACCGTTCAACAAAAAGACGATCGCGCTGACCGATGCCACGACATTTCAGGGCGATCTTGAATGGGACAGCTTGACCGTGATGGATTTCGTTGCCGCTGTCGAAGATGAGTTCGATATCATGATCACGATGAACATGCAGGCCGAAATTGAAAACGTCGGCGAGTTGATCGACGCTGTTGCGACGCTGCGCGCGAAATGACCGATCTCTTCAGCAAGTTTGACGGCCTGATTGCCGAGCGTGAGGCGCTGCTGGCAACGGGCGTGCGCGATCCGTTTGGCATCGTGATGGAGGAATTAAAATCGCCGACGGTCGCGGTGATCAAGGGAAAGGAAACGATCCTTGTCGGCACATATAATTACATGGGCATGACGTTTGATCCCGATGTGATTCAAGCAGGCAAGGACGCGCTTGATCGGTTTGGATCGGGCACCAATGGCAGCCGCGTGCTCAATGGTACCTACAAAGACCATAAGGACGTCGAGGAGGCGCTCAAAGAATTTTATGGTACATCGTCAGCGATGGTCTTCTCAACGGGCTATCAGGCCAATCTTGGGTTTGTCTCGGCAATTGCGGGCAAGGGCGAATATATTGTTCTTGATGCTGACAGCCACGCGTCGATTTACGATGGCTGCGCGATGGGCAATGCCGAAGTCGTCCGCTTTCGTCACAATTCGGTTGATGATCTCGATCGCCGCTTGGGCCGCATCGCTGCCGAAGCGGGCAAACTGGTCATCCTTGAAGGCGTCTATTCAATGGTCGGCGATATTGCGCCGCTCGTTGAAATGGTGGCGGTCGCCAAGAAGCACGGCGCGATGATCATGTCGGATGAAGCGCATAGCATGGGCTTTTTCGGCCCCAATGGCCGCGGCGTTTATGAAGCGCTTGGGCTTGAAGGCGAAATCGACTTCATCGTCGGCACATTTTCAAAAAGCGTTGGTACGGTCGGCGGCTTCGTAGTTTCAAACCATCCCAAATTCGAAGTGATGCGGCTCGTTTCGCGGCCGTATATCTTTACGGCGTCGCTGCCACCAAGTGTTGTTGCAACCGCCGCAGCCTCAATCCGAAAGCTGATGACGGCGCATGAAAAGCGTGCGCGGCTT
>JAYVVW010000072.1:0-15734 GCA_043786595.1 Sphingomonadales bacterium
CCACCCGCTACGACAAACTCGCCGCCAACTTCCTCGGCTTCGTCAAACTCGCAAGCATCATGCTGTGGCTCAAATGATTAAATTGTCACTACAGCCTAGTCACCGCTTCCGAGCCACTCGATAACCGCGCCGTGCGGGTGACAATTGGCAAGATGGCGTGTCTCGCCACCCGGCCAACATGTCAGCCGCAATTCGGCGGTTGGCACCTTGGCGTGAAACTCCATGCTCAGCCACGCCAGCGGGCGATCAGGTGTCGCGCGCGATCCGGCATCATTAAGCGCGGCGACAACTTGCGCACGCCCGGTAACACTCAGATATTGCAGGACAATCGAGTGAAAAACGACCCGCGTCACCCCGCTTTGCTGCGGAACTTGCAATCGGTCTTCAATCCAACGCTCCGCGTCACCTTTGACAACATCGGGCGGAAACTGCTCAGCAATTTCAATCGCCGCCGCGATGCGCGACAGGCGCAAATCCTGATCAGGCCACACATAGGCGAGCAACCGTTCACGGACATCGGGCTGTGACAGATCAAGCGGTTTCTGGTCAACACCCGCGCGCGCAACGATATTGACTGCGGCGGGCCGGAGCGCTGGCCCTTGCCATATCGGCGCAAGCTGCACACTCGAATTTTGATCGCCTGCCACGACCCCGCCCAGTTGATAGCCAAAGCGATCAAGGTTGAGATTGAGCCCGGCGCTTGATCCCAGTTCAAGCAATTCAATATCGCCGCCAAACTGTTCCGAAATCGCCATCAGCCCCGGCCAGAGCATCGCCGCCCGCGCGACCTCGTTGGTCTGTGGCGGGCCGTCAAGCCAAGGGAGCAACCAATCATCAAACGCCCGAATGACCCGGCTGAACACCGCCGCGTAGTCACCTGTGCGCGCAGCGTAAAGCGCGGTCAGTTCAGCGTCGTGCCCCGAACGCGCCAAAGCGTTAAGCCCGCCAGCAATCCGCATCTTGAGCGCATCGACAAGCGGATCGCCGCGCCATTGAAGAATCGCTCGCCCGGTTTTGGTGCTATCGTCGAGCGTATCAATCAATGCGATCAATATGTCCGCCGTCATCGGCGATCCGGCTGCACGGCACTGCGCAGCTTGCTGCACAAAGGCCTGATGAATTTTCGCGATCTGAGTCGATGTCATAGCCACAACTTGCCCTTATTGCAGTGCACAAGTAAAGCCCCGCATCATGCCGACACCCACGATCCTCGCCGTGCCAAAGGGCCGCATCCTTGACGAAGCATTGCCGCTGCTTGCGCGCGCTGGAATCGTCCCCGAAGCGGCGTTCACCGACCCGAACAGCCGTGCGCTGAAATTTGCGACAAACCTGCCACATCTCGAAATTATTCGCGTACGCGCGTTCGACGTGGCGACCTTTGTTGCCCACGGTGCTGCCCAACTGGGGATCGTCGGATCCGACGTCATTGATGAATTTGCCTATTCCGAACTTTATGCGCCGGTTGATCTCAACATCGGCCATTGCCGAATTTCGGTCGCCGAGCCCGCTGCACTTGCCGTATCGGATGATCCGCGCGGGTGGAGCCACGTCCGTGTTGCAACCAAATATCCTGGACTAACGCGCAAGCATTTCGAAGCACGCGGTGTTCAGGCCGAATGCGTGAAGTTGAATGGTGCAATGGAATTAGCGCCGATGCTTGGTCTTGCTAGCCGGATTGTTGATCTTGTCTCCTCTGGAAAGACACTCAAGGAAAACGGACTCGTTGAAGTCGAAGTGATCGCGCAGGTTTCGGCGCGGCTCATCGTCAACCGCGCGGCGTATAAAACGCGCGGTGATATCGGGCCTTTGGTTGAAGCATTCCGGTCTGCGGTCAATGCTTGAACTTTCAAGCACCTCTTGCGACTTTGCCGAGCGGTTTGCAGCACTCGTCAGCGCCCGGCGCGATGTCGATCAGGATGTGTCGCGTGATGTTGCCGCGATCACCGAACGGGTGAAGGCAGAGGGCGACGCAGCCGTCAGCGCCTACACCCGGCAATTTGACGGGCACAGTCTCGATTGGTCGATCAGCCTTGCCGATTGTCACGCCGCGCTTGATGCACTCACGCCAGATTTGCGCGCCGCGCTCGAACTCGCGGCGGAGCGCATCCGCGACTATCATGTGCGGCAAAAACCAGTTGACAGCGATTATACAGATGCCGTCGGTGTCCGCATGGGCGCGCGGTGGAGCGCAGTGGAGGCCGCAGGGTTGTACGTTCCCGGGGGCCGCGCGGCATACCCGTCGAGCGTGCTGATGAATGCCATCCCTGCCAAAGTTGCCGGCGTTGGCCGCCTCGTGATGGTCACACCAGCGCCGGGCGGTGTGATCAATCCGCTCGTGCTTGCAGCAGCCGCACTGGCAGGCGTTGATGAAGCATGGCGGATTGGCGGCGCACAGGCGGTGGCGGCATTGGCTTACGGCACGCAGACAATCCGCGCAGTTGATGTGATCACCGGGCCGGGGAACGCTTGGGTGGCCGAAGCCAAACGCCAGCTTTACGGTGTCGTCGGTATCGACATGGTCGCGGGGCCTTCAGAGATATTGGTCGTTGCCGATGCGGACAATGATCCGGCATGGATCGCGGCTGACTTACTGTCGCAGGCCGAACACGACCCGACCAGCCAATCGATTCTTATAACCGATGATGCCATGTTCGGCGTCGCAGTTGTTGACGCCATTGAGCGGCAGCTTGGCACGCTTGCGACAGCTACAACGGCACGAACAAGCTGGGAAGCGAACGGGGCGATCATCCTTGTCGCTAGCCTTGATGAAGCGCCGGCACTGATTGATCAGCTTGCGCCTGAACATCTCGAACTTGCAGTCGCTGATCCTGAACCTTTGTTCAAACGCGTGCGCCACGCGGGGTCAATTTTCCTTGGCCGACATACGCCAGAGGCTGTTGGTGATTATGTCGGCGGGCCGAACCATGTGCTGCCAACGGGGCGGCGCGCACGCTTTTCGTCGGGGCTGTCAGTGCTTGATTTCATGAAACGCACCAGTTTTCTGGGTTGCACTCCCGGTGCCATTCGCGTGATCGGGCCTGCTGCGGTCGCGCTGGCCACTGCCGAAGGGCTCCCTGCACATGCGACCAGCGTCGCGGAAAGATTAAAATGAGCCGTTCAAAATCACGCTCTGCCGCGCGGCTTGCCGCTGTCCAGGCGCTTTACCAGCAAGAAATGGAACAGACACCAATCGCTGTCTTGCTCCATGAATTTCATGCGCACCGCCTCGGCGCGACGATCGAAGATGTTGACTATGCCGATGCCGAAGTCGACTTCTTCAACGATGTCGTGAAAGGCGTCGACGCGCGGCGCGAAGAAATTGATGCCGCCATCACCGCAAAGCTTGCGCGCGGGTGGACACTCGACCGGATCGACAGGCCGATGCGTCAGATTCTGCGAGCGGGCACGTATGAGCTTCTCGCGCGCAAGGATTTGCCTGCGAAGGTGATCATCAATGAATATGTCGATGTTGCCGACGCATTTTATGCCAAGCGCGAAAAGGGCTTTGTCAACGGCCTGCTTGACGCCGTCGCCACAGCCGTTCGAGGGTGAACATGTCGGCCAAGCCTGTGTTGCACATTTTTGATCTTGATCGCACCATTACGCGGCTACCGACTTACACGCCGTTTCTGCTACACGCGGCACTGCGGCTTTCGCCGTGGCGGCTGCTGTTGATCCCACTGCTGATACCAGCGTTCGCAGCTTATGGGCTAAAATCGATTGAGCGCGCGCGTCTCAAGCAGATCATGCAGCATATGCTGCTCGGCGGACGTCTCAGCCGGGTAAAAGTCGAGCGCGTTGTCACTTCATTCGCCGTAGCGACCGTTACCCGCAACAGTTACGATGCCGCGCGCCACACAATATCTGAAGCGCGCGCGGCGGGCGAGCGCGTAGTCGTTGCAACGGCGTCACATGCCTTTTACGCAAGCGCAATCGCCCAAGCCGTGGGCGCGACCGATCTCGTTGCGACGCGGTCGGTTTGGCATGATGCTGATATGTTGACGCCGCGTATCGATGAACAAAATTGTTACGGTGCCGCCAAATTGGCGATGATTACGGCCTGGCTTGAGCGCGAACAGATCAACCGCGACGACATTCGCGTTCGATTTTATTCAGATCATGTGTCGGATTTGCCTGTGTTCGAATGGTGCGACGAACCCGTGGCGATTCATCCGTCGCCCAAATTGCGTGTCGTTGCCAAATCGCGCAATTGGCCTATCCGCGACTGGTGACAATTTTCCGGGTGCAATCGCACCTGTCTTGGGTCAAGGTTGCTCGCGTCAATCCAGCACCGAGGGGACGATGATGCGACTGCGCGATTGCCATAACATTGATGATTTTCGTACGCTCGCGTCGCGCCGGTTGCCCGGGCCCGTGTTCGATTATATCGATGGCGCGGCCGACGACGAGGCAACCCGCCGTCGCAACACCGCAGCCTTTGGTGATTGCGATCTTGTCCCCAATGTTTTGGCCGGGGTTGAGACGATCGACATGTCGACAACGCTTATGGGCCGCAAAATCGATATGCCGCTGTTCCTGTCACCCACTGCAATCCAGCGGATGTTTCACCGCGACGGCGAGGCTGCGGTTGGTGCCGTTGCTCAGGCGCATGGGACATATTTTGGAATATCTTCGCTCGCGACAATCAGCATTGAGGAAATTGGCGAAACGATTGCCTCGCCCAAAATGTTTCAGCTCTATATCCATAAAGACAAGGGGTTAAACCGCGCGCTTGTTGAACGCTGTAAAGCTGCCAAGTTCGATGCATTGACGCTAACAGTCGACACAATCGTCAGCGGACGGCGCGAGCGCGATCTGCGTACGGGTTTCACCACCCCGATAAAGTTGACACCGCGCAGTGTAGCAAGCTTCGCACTCAAGCCTGCCTGGGCATTCAACCATTTTTTCCGCACCAAATTTGAGCTTTCGAATTTGAAGGACCATGTCGCGCAAGGCACAAAGGTGGCGCTATCGATTGCCGACTATTTTAACACGATGCTTGATCAGTCGATGGACTGGGACACGGCGGCTGCAATTCGCGCCGATTGGGGCGGCGAATTTTGTCTGAAAGGCATTATGTCGGTAGGAGACGCGAAACGCGCGGTTGATATTGGTGCCACCGCAATCATGATTTCAAACCACGGCGGACGTCAGCTTGATGGTTCACGCGCGCCTTTTGATCAACTGGCCGAAATTGTCGATGCGGTTGGTGACAAAATCGACGTCATCTGTGACGGCGGGATTACGCGCGGGAGTCATGTGCTTAAAGCATTGTCGGTCGGTGCTAAAGCATGTTCAGGCGGGCGCCTTTATCTCTATGCACTTGCGGCCGCCGGACAACCTGGCGTGGCTCGCGCGGTAGGATTGCTGCGCGACGAAATTGAGAGGGGCATGAAACTTATGGGGGCTAAAACGGTTAACGATCTGTGTCGCAGCAATCTGCGCTGGCGGTAACTCGTTCGATGAGACGATATGTTTTGATGGTAAATCGTTGATTTGGTTGGATAAGGTTCATCTAGACTGTGCCAGTTTGTCCTTAGGCGAGTAAAGAAAAGGATATTTTATGCGTAAACTTATTTCGATGTCAGCCGCGATCGCAATGATCTTGCCGACTTTAGCGATCACCACTGTGTCTGCCGACGCACGCCAACGCGAATGGCGCGGTAAGGATGGACGTACCTATTGCCGTAGATCAAATGGCACAGTTGGCCTGATCGTTGGCGGAGCCGCAGGTGGCCTTGCCGGCCGCGCAATCGATACACGCGGTGAACGAACGACAGGGACGATCCTGGGCGTTGCAGGCGGCGCGCTGCTAGGTCGCGAACTTGACCGTAAGCGTCGCTGTCGCTGACAGCTTTCGAGTCATTTAACCTGACGAAGAATGACGAATAGCGACCATAACTGGCGCTATTCGTTTGTCTTTCATGCTCGTGCGATTGCCAAAGCCGCGTTTTCTCTACCGCTACGCGACCAATGGCGTAAAAAACGTTGATGGCCACTCGAACAAAATAACCGCCGATCGCTGGGCAATTGCCAGCCCATAGATTTTGCCGCACATAAGCGGAAAAATTGGGGATATCGGATGGCAGGCATTTCATTGGTAGCGCGGATGTTCAAGCGCGCAATCGCAATCTGGTATGATCGCACGGGCTGGAGCGAAGAACGGATGATTCCGGTTGAACGGAAATTCGTGTTGATCGCAGCACCGCACACCAGCAATTGGGATTTTCTTTTTTTCTTGGGGCTGGCAGCCAAACTTGATTTGCCGCTCAGCTTCATGGGCAAAAAATCGTTGTTCCGTTGGCCCTTTGCGGGCTTGATGAAGGATCTTGGCGGCATTCCTGTCGACCGTGCCAAATCAGTCAATATGGTCGATCAGATGATTGCCGAATTCAATGCCCGTGACACATTCATGCTGACGATCGCGCCCGAGGGGACGCGCGGCAAGGTACGCGAATGGAAAACTGGATTTTATCACATTGCGGTCGGCGCAGGGGTGCCACTGGTCTGCGGGCTGATGGACTATAAGAAAAAACGCGGCGGTCTTGGCCCCGCAATCTGGCCCACCGGTGACTATGAAAAAGACATGGCCAAAGTGTCCGAATATTACCGGCAATGTACACCGCGCCATCCCGAGCGCGGCAATCCGGGGATGATAGCAGCCAGCACCATCCCGTCAACCGACATGAACTAAAGGTCGGCGAGCCGCTCCATCCGTTCGTAATGATAATCAGCTGAGCCAAACTGGCCTTCGATCATCGTTGCACGCTTGAAATAATGGCCGATCGCAAGTTCGTTGGTGATGCCGATGCCGCCGTGCGTTTGCACCGCATTCTGCCCGACGAACTGGCACGCGCGTGCCACTTTTGCCTTGCACTGTGACACTGCCATACCGCGTTCGATCGCGGGGAGATCAAGCTTGAGCGTGGCCATCAACGTCATGCTCATTGCCTGTTCGGCCTCCATGAACATATCGACCATGCGGTGCTGGAGCACCTGGAAACGCGCAATCGGTTGACCGAACTGCTGGCGCTGGCGTGAATAGTCAAGCGTCCCTTCATGCAGTTTGCGCGTAACGCCGCACGCTTCTGCACAAACGCCGACAATTGCCTGATCAACGATTTGTTCGATCAGCGGAAGTCCAGTGCCTTCGCCGCCGAGCAGTGCATCGCCGCC
Source organism: Sphingomonadales bacterium (assembly GCA_043786595.1). Taxonomy (GTDB): domain Bacteria; phylum Pseudomonadota; class Alphaproteobacteria; order Sphingomonadales; family Sphingomonadaceae; genus Aquisediminimonas. The sequence continues at coordinate 7,177 of JAYVVW010000072.1, forward strand.
AATCGCGACATTTTCGAAATACACCTCGGACGCCATGAAGCCGTCAACGCACGGATAATCACGCCGCGTGATGCCCGGCAGATTGGCATCAACCAGAAACAGCGAAACGCCTTGGGCTTCCCGCTGCGATCCGCCGGTGCGCGCGGTGACAAGGAAGTGCGTTGCCCACGGCGCAGCATAGACGACGGCCTTATGCCCCGACAGCACATAGCCTGCGCCGTCGCTTTTGGCGGTAACGCGCAAATTGGCGAGATCATAGCGCCCCTGTGGCTCGGCATAGGCAAACGCAATGATCGCATCGCCTGCAATGATCTGCGGGATGACCGCATCGGCAATCGCGCCGCCAACCGCCTTGAGCGCGCCGCCGCCAATGACGACAGTCTGGAGATAGGGCTCAATAGCGATGACCTTGCCCAGTTCTTCCATCATGATCGTATTTTCAAGCGCGCCACCACCAAGCCCGCCATGATCTTCGGCAAAGGGAGCGCCCAAGATACCAAGCTCGGTCGCAAGCGACCGCCAGATGCCGGGATCGCGTCCTTCGGGCCGCGCAAGCATCTTGCCGCGCTTGTCAAAAGCATATGTGTCGGCGAAGAAGCGTGCGAGCGTATCGCGCAACATATCCTGCGTCTCGGTGTAAGTGAAATCCATCGAAGTCCCGTTTCTGTTTAGCGATTAAAGGCCAAGCACCATCTTTGCGATGATGTTGCGCTGGATTTCATTTGATCCGCCGTAAATGCTCGTCTTGCGCATGTTGAAATACGTCGGCGCGCTGCGGTGTGCATAGTCAGGCCCGATCGGATGCTCGTTATCGCCTTCACCAAATCCCCGAAAATAGGGCGCGCCGTAATGGCCAACAGCCTCAAGCGCGAGTTCGGTCAGGCGCTGCTGAACCTCGGTGCCCTTGATTTTGAGCAGGCTCGATTCAGGCCCCGGCCCTTTGCCCGAAGCTTCGCCGGCAAGCGTACGCAATTCGGTATATTCAAGCGCGGTCAGATCAACCTCAAGCTCGGAAATCTTCCGCCGGAAAAACGGATTGGCATAAAGCGGCCGATCGCCATCCTGTTCTGATTTTGCGATTGATTTGATCCGCTCGACGCCGCGCTTCGACGCGGCAACGCCCGCAATCCCAGTGCGCTCATGCGCAAGTAAGAACTTCGCGCAGGTCCAGCCCTTGTCTTCTTCGTAAATCCGGTTGGCAATCGGCGCACGCACATCTTCCAGCCACACTTCATTGACTTCGTGTTCGCCGCCCAGCGTGATGATCGGGCGAACGGTGATGCCAGGGGTTTTCATGTCGATCAAAAGGAAGCTGATCCCCTCCTGTGCCTTCACTTCGCTGTTTGTGCGGACAAGGAAAAAGCCCCAATCGGCGTACTGCGCCATTGTCGTCCAGGTTTTCTGACCATTGACGACATACTCATCGCCGTCTTTAACGGCCTTTGTGCGCAAGCTGGCGAGGTCGGATCCTGCACCGGGTTCGGAATAACCCTGACACCACCAATCATCACCTGAAAGAATGCGCGGCAAGAAGCGCGCCTTTTGCTCAGCCGTACCGAAAGTGTAGATCACCGGCCCAACCATCGTGATCCCGAACGGCAGGATACGAATGCAATCGGCCCGTGCGGTTTCTTCTGACCAGATGTAGCGCTGTGTCGCGGTCCAGCCGGGGCCGCCGTATTCAGCAGGCCATGCAGGCGCGATCCAGCCCTTTTTCGCGAGCACGCGGTGCCACAAGAGAAAATCTTCCTTTGAAAGGTCTTCGCCCTCATCCTGTTTGCCGCGTAGCTGCGCGGGATAGCTTTCCGCGATGAAAGTGCGCGCTTCGTTGCGAAATGCGATATCTTCGGGGGTGAATTCCAAATCCATCTGCTCTCTCCGGTTAGGCTGATTTTACACCGCGCTACGGCAAGGTTACGTTAACGTCAATAGTTGCAGAAGTGACGTAGCAGAGCCACACTATGCCAATATTCGCATGTGTTACCGCTTTGCCTCTTTGCCTGCCACGACAAAGTCGATATGCGGTCGCCCACAACTAGTTTTTGACTTCAACTATCCGGAGATAATACGATACCACCCCTTGCCCCCCGACGCCCCAATGGGCCGACGCCCCCCCCGATTAACGGACCGCGCTTCAACGAATATATCGTGTCGCCCAAAGTCCGCGTGATTGATGAAAATGGTGAAAATCTGGGTGTGATGTTCACCCGCGAAGCGATGGAACAGGCCGCTGAACTGGGGCTTGACCTCGTAGAAGTGTCCCCCAACGCTGATCCGCCGGTCGCAAAATTCCTCGACGTCGGCAAATTCAAATATGAGGCGCAGAAAAAGGCAAACCTTGCGCGCAAAACGCAAAAGACGCAGGAAATCAAAGAAATCAAGATGCGCCCCAACATCGACGATCATGATTATGATACCAAGATGAAGGCCGTTCACAAATTTCTGGGCGAAGGCGACAAAGTAAAGATTACGCTGCGGTTTCGCGGGCGCGAACTTGCGCACGGTCAGCTTGGCATGATTTTGCTACAGCGCGTTCAGGCCGATACGGTCGAAGATGCGAAGGTGGAAGCCTATCCCCGCATGGAAGGCCGCCAGATGCTGATGGTGCTTAGCCCGAAATAATCGTGCCCCTGTTGCAAAAATAGCGCGCGGCTTAAAAAATTTGTCACAATCCGCGCGCGTCCCTTGGCGTGGCACATTGCTGCGTTATACATCCATCGACAATTATAAATAGGAGGATCGTATGCGTAGACTTTCACTGATGGCTACCGTGGCATTTAGCACGCTGGCAGCACCAGCTTTCGCCCAGACAGCAGCACCCCAAGCCGAAGATAGCGCAGCGGATCCGACTGAAATCATCGTAACGGCCACGCGCCGCGCCGAACTCCTGTCCGATGTTCCGATCGCGGTATCTGCCGTATCTGGCGAAACGCTGCAGAACAGCGGTGCCAGCGATGTGCGTGCGCTCAATCAGCTTGCGCCGTCGTTGCTTGTTTCGGGCGCGACCAGCGAAGTCAATTTCTCGGCGCGTATCCGCGGTGTCGGCACAGTCGGCGAGAATGCAGGGCTTGAAAGCTCGGTCGCTCTGTTCATCGACGGCGTGTATCGCAGCCGGACGGGTGTCGGGCTTTCCGAACTCGGCGAAATCGAACGCATCGAAGTGCTGCGCGGGCCGCAAGGCACATTGTTTGGTCGCAACGCCTCGGCTGGTTTGATCAACATCATTACCAAGGGTCCTCAGTTTGATTTCGGCGCGTCGGGATCGGCAACCTACGGCAATTATGATTACTACCGGTTCGATGGCTCGATCACCGGCCCGATCGTCGCGGATAAAGCGGCGTTCCGGCTCGACGGTGTTTACCAGAAGCGCGATGGCTTTATCAACAATGTGACGCCGGGCGAAAAAGACATCAACGACCGCGATCGTTACCTGATTCGCGGCCAGTTGCTGCTCAAGCCAACCGACGATATCAGCCTCCGCATCATTGGTGACTATACCAAGCGCACCGAAATCTGCTGTGGCGCGGTCAATTACGGCCCGACGCAGAATATCACCCGCGATTCCGCAGGCAATCTGGTATTTTCTGCAAACACGATCCTTCCCATCATTCAGGCGCTGGGTGGCAATATCCCGGTTGCTGCACCGCCTTCAAAATTCGTGCGCAGCCAATCGACCACACCGGGCTTCAACTATATCTCGAATACCAAAGATTACGGGGTTTCAAGCGAAGGCACCTGGGATTTCGGTGCCGCTACGCTTACCGGCATCACATCATATCGCGATTATAAAAACCGTCAGGGTCAGGATGCGGATTATAACGCGCTCGACATCCTTCGCCGGACCGCGCTTGATCGCCGATTCCGTACCTTCACGCAGGAATTCCGTTTGCAGGGCGAAGCGCTCGACAAACGGCTTGATTGGCTTGTCGGCGCTTATTTCGCGAACGAGATTCTCAACGTCCGTGATGATATCAAATACGGCAATGATTACGAACGCTATTCCAATTGCGTCCTCGCCGAAGGGCAAGCGCGCGGCCTTGGCAATCCGGGCCTGATCAACACCAGCGATTCGAGCTGCTTTAATCGTACCGCTGCTGCGACTCAGAGCGCCACAGTTCGCGGGCTTGCCGGGCTGTCCCCACTCGGCGCGGGCGGATTTGATCCACGCGGCGGCTTTTACAACATCGCAGCCGCGATTGGTTTTGTACCACCGGCGGGACAAAGCATTCTCAACGGCACCGGCGTGGTTGATAATCGTTTCCGTCAGAAAAGCCGCAATTACGCATTCTTCACGCATAACGTGTTCGACATCGTGCGCGACAAAGTGTCGCTAACGCTGGGCGCACGCTACACCAATGAAAAGAAGTCGCTTTCGGGCAGCTTCAACACGAATAACAATCTGTGTGGCGCGCTCCGTCAAACAAACCTTGCGGCATTCGCGGGGCTTCCTTGCGTCATCAACAACTCGTCGGGCCCAGGAATTGCAGCAACCGATCCAAATCGCAACACGCGCGAAACCGAATTTACAGGAACCGCTGTTTTATCCTTCAAACCCACGCGCAACACGCTGGTCTATGGTTCTTATTCGCGCGGATACAAAGCGGGCGGCTACAACCTCGATACCTCGGCGCTTGACGTGCCGTGCTTCACAACGATCGGCTCAGCGGCTGCTCAGGCAGCCTGTGCAGCGCTGCTTGCGCGTCCGGCGAACACCGTTGGCAACGCACGGCCTGAAGCATCTGACCTTCAGTTCGCTGCCGAAAAGGTCAAAGCCTATGAGGTCGGTTTGAAATATGATGGTCGCCAGTTCAATCTGAACGCCGCGCTGTTTTATTCCGAATTCGATAACTTCCAGTTGAACACCTTTAACGGCGTCAATTTCGAAGTGACCAACGTCAGTTCGTGCAAGGATGATCTTGCCGGGGCTGACCGTGACATCCTGCCATCGACCGCTGCGGCGTCGCTCACTGGCGCATGTGCCGCAGGGCGCGTTGGCCCAGGCCTCGTATCAAAGGGCTTCGAACTCGAAGGACAAATTTACCCCGCGCGTCACGTCGCGGTCAATCTCGGCCTGACCTACGCTTCGACCAAATATCAGAATAATCTGGTCGGGCTTGGCGGACGCCCATTTGCGCCAACGTCGTTCCAACTGCCTGAGGCGCGCATATCAAACGCGCCACAATATGTTGTTACCGGCGGATTGAGCTATTCGCCCAACCTCGGTTCATCGGGGTTGACGGGTCTCGCCTATCTTGATTTCCGTTATCAAAGCGACGTCAATACGGGTTCGGATTTGGATCCAGAAAAGCAGCAGGACGGATATGTCCTGTTCAACGGCCGCGTTGGTATCTACGGCAAGGAAAAGCGTTGGGGCTTTGAAGTGTTCGGACAGAATCTGCTCAACAAGAAATATCAGCAGATCGCAGCCGATGCACCGCTTCAGGGTGCCGGCACGATCGGTGCCGTTCGTCGTGGCGGCCCCACCGCGACCCAATTGTTCATCGCATTCCCCGGCGAACCACGCACCTACGGCGTGACGCTACGCGGCAAATTCTAATCGCAACATAGATATGAAATTGGCCCGCGCTGCTTCGGCAGCGCGGGCCTTTTTTATGCCGCTTTGGCGACCACAAGCTGACCCTTTGCCGCTTCGAGCAAGCCATTTTGCAGCACGTCGAGACGGTTGGGGTCGATGATCTTGTCGCCCGTCAGATCGGTCACGTAAAATGTATCGACCGCGCGTTCGCCGTACGTCGCGATATGTGCCGACCGGATCGTGATGCTCGACTGAAACAGTACATGGGCCAGCGCGTTGAGCAGCGCGGGCCGGTCAGCGGCGTTAACCTCGATCACGGTATAGCGGTTCGACGCGCCGTTATCGATCAGCACATTGGGCTCAATCGCAAACGCATCGGCGCGCGCGCGCGGCAACGGCCGGGCCGCAAGGCGTTCGGTCAACGCGCTGCGGTTTGACAGCACATCTTCAATCGCCTGTTCGATCCGCTTGAGCCGCGACGGATCATCAAATGGCTGGCCAAACGGATCCTGGATCAGGAAATTGTCGAGCGCCATGCCGTCGCGCGTTGTGTGGATACGCGCATCGATGATGCTGCCGCCCGCCAGATGGATCGCGCCGGCCACGCGGAAAAATAGCCCTGGATGATCGGCGGCATAGACCGTGACCAGCGTCGCGCCGCGCTCGGGATAGACCTGCGCGCTGATCGAAAGCAGCTTTTCCCCCGCCCCGTCGATATGGCGGGCATTACGCGCGAGTATATCGTCGGGCTCGGCAATCCAATAGGCATCGGAAAGCCGTCGTTTATGCGCATTGAACCGCGCGGCCGGCCAACCGAGTTCGGCAGCAAGCTGTTCCTGCTTGACCGTGATCCGTTCCTTGCGCCCGGTCTGTTTGTGACCGAGCCGAAGCACTTCTTCGACACCGTTGAACAGGTCGGAAAGCAGTTGCCGTTTCCAGCTATTCCAGACGCCGGGGCCAACCGCGCGGATATCGACAACGGTAAGCACGAGTAACAGCCGCAGCCGCTCGGGCGATTGCACGACGCCTGCAAAATCGAGGATCGTCTTGAAGTCAGAAAGATCACGCTTGAATGCAATCGCCGACATCTGGAGGTGCGTCCGCACTAGCCACGCGACGGTTTCGGTTTCGGCGGCGGTCAACCCGAAACGCGGGCAGAGCTTTTCCGCCACTTCGCCGCCAAGCACACTATGATCGCCACCGCGACCCTTGGCAATGTCGTGGAGCAGCACAGCAACATACAGCACCCTGCGTGAAACAATCTGTTTGAGGATCGCGGTTGCCAGCGGATGATCCTCACCCAGATCGCCTTTTTCGATCCGCGCAAGCAGCCCGATTGCACGGATGCTATGCTCGTCAACGGTGTAGTGGTGATACATGTCGAATTGCATCTGCGCGACGACACGGCCAAAATCGGGCACGAAGCGGCCAAATACAGTGGCCTCGTTCATCCAGCGCAGCACCGTTTCGGGATCGCGCTTGCTCGTCAGGACATCCATGAACAATGCGTTGGCACGCGGATCGTTCCGCACGCGGTGGTCGATAAGCCTCGCATCGCGGTTTGCGGCACGCATTGCCTGCGGGTGAATTTCGACGCCGTGCTTATCCGCCAGTGCAAACATCGCGATCATCCGCACCGGATCGTCTGCAAACCAACCGTCCGATGGCAGTGCCAGCCGCCCGCGATCAAGCACGAATCCGTCAAGATCGCGCGGTGACCGGCGGAACCCCGCGAGCGAAAAGCGACGCCCTTTGGGTGCGAAGCGATCATCAAGATGGGCAAGGAACACGCCGGTGAGATCACCAACCTGCTTTGCAATCAGGAAATAATGCTGCATGAAACGCTCAACCGCCGAGCGACCCGGCCGGTCGGCATAGCGCATCCGCGTCGCAATCTCGCGCTGAACGTCGAACGTCAGCCGCTCTTCACCGCGTCCGGCGATGGTGTGGAGGTGGCAACGCACCGCCCATAGGAAATTTTCCGCCTTCTGGAATTGGCGCAACTCTGCCTTGGTCAGCAGGCCGCGTTCGACCAGTTCGGAAACACTGCCAACGCGGTGAATATATTTGCCGATCCAGAACAGCGTATGGAGATCGCGCAGCCCGCCCTTGCCTTCTTTCAAATTGGGTTCGACGACATAGCGGCTATCGCCCATCCGCTTATGCCGCGCGTCGCGTTCGGCGAGCTTTTCGGTGATGAATGTGCGCGCGGTACCCGCAACAACCTCTCGGTCAAACCGCGCCGAGGCCTCATCATACAGCGCCTGATCACCCCAGATATAGCGCGATTCAAGCAGCGCCGTACGGATCGTCAGATCGCTTTTCGCCATCCGCACCATTTCATCAAGCGAGCGCGTTGACTGGCCCACCTTGAGACCAAGATCCCAGAGCATGTAGAGGATCGATTCGATCACCTGCTCGGTCCATCCGGTCTGTTTCCACGGGGTCAGAAACGCGATGTCGACATCGGAATGTGGCGCCATTTCACCGCGCCCATAACCGCCGACGGCGATCAGCGCGACGCGTTCTGACGCGGTCGGATTATTGAGCGGGTAGAGCCGCAGCATCGTGAAATCGAACGCAACCCGCAGCAATTGATCAATCAGGAACGCCTGCGCCGCCGCCGTTTCGCGACCGCTTTGCGGGTTTGCAGCAAGCCGCGCGGCAATTTCGGCGCGGCCCTGTTCAAGCGCAGGCTTGAGCAGCGCGGTCGCCGACGCGCGCAATCTGGCGGCATCACTCCCTTCAAGCGCGGCGAGCGCATCGGCGATCGCGCGCCGGTCGACGATCGCACGCCGATTGGTCAGTTGTTCAAATCGAGAGGCCATATCCGCTTATTGCCGCGTTCAGCGCTCACTGTCGCCCTGATATTTGAGCTCAAGATAGCGACCCTGCGTCGCGAGTGTATTGAGATCGCCCGTCGCCAATTGTTCGGACAGCCGGTCGATCTCGCTATCGACAACGGCGAGACCGTCAAGCAACTGCTTGTCGGGGCTCATCCCGTTAAGCCCTTCGGCGCGCA
>JAYVVW010000073.1:0-21532 GCA_043786595.1 Sphingomonadales bacterium
CCACCCGCTACGACAAACTCGCCGCCAACTTCCTCGGCTTCGTCAAACTCGCAAGCATCATGCTGTGGCTCAAATGATTAAATTGTCACTACAGCCTAGAGCGGGATGACATTTGAGTGAATCGATTTGGGATTCCCAAGGGAGTGATTTTCTGATTCAAGCTGCTGGCTGGGTTTTGGAGGCCAGCGGCTATGACGAGACCCTATTCGATGGATTTGCGGGACCGGGCTGTTGCCCGTGTTTTGGCTGGTGAGAGCGTCCGGTCGGTGGCCGCTGCTTTGAGCCTCAGCGCTGCGACGGTTGTTCGCTGGTCGCAGCGTTACCGGGTAACGGGGAGTGCAGCTCCCGGCAAGGTCGGCGGCCATAAGCCTAACCTTCTTTCTGGTTGTCATCGCGACTGGCTTTTGGAGCGAACTGCCACGGTCTTCACGCTGCGAGGGCTGGTTGCTGAGTTGGGGACGCGCGGGGTTAAAGTTGACTACGTGCAGGTCTGGCGCTTCGCTCATGCCGAAGGGTAAGCTTCAAAAAAAAGCATTCTTCCCGCCGAGCAGCTCCGGCCAAAGATCGCCAGACGGCGTGCGCAGTGGAGGAAGTATCAGGGGCGGCTTGATCCGGCGCGGCTGGTCTTCATTGACGAGAAGTGAGCGCACGCGGATGATCCGGGGGATCATCTGATCGCGAACTGGCGAAGACCAACATGGCTCCGCTGCGGGGCTGGGCTCCCAAGGGTCAGCGGCTTCACGCCAAAGCCCCATACGGCCACTGGAAAACCATGACCTTTCTCGCCGCTTTGCGGTGCGACCGGATCGATGCACCGTGCGTTCTGGATCAACCTATCAACGGCGACAGCTTCCTCAATTATGTCGAGCAGTGCCTCGTCCCAACGCTCTCGGCAGGCGATGTCGTCATCATGGACAATCTCTCCAGCCACAAGCGCCCCGCCGTTCGCAACGCAATCCGGCGCGTCGGCGCACGCCTGCTGTTCCTGCCGCCCTACAACCCCGATCTGAACCCCATCGAGCAGGTCTTCGCCAAGCTCAAACACCTCATGCGCAAAGCCGCCGAACGAACCCATGAGGCAACATGGAGGCGCATCGGATACCTGCTCGACGACTTCCCAAAGCACGAATGCGCCAACTACCTCAAAAACTCAGGCTATGGTGCAGCGTAATGTCATCACGCTCTAGACGCGATGGTTTGGCGTTTGGATTGAGACGGCGAAGGCTGGCCCTTATCGACGATGGATGCTCGAACAAGTTCAACATGACGATGGTTTAACGCAGCGCCACCGCGCGAACCGCGTTCACAAATGCCGCGCCACCGTCGCTTGCGTGTTCGAGGAACAGCGAAGGCTCGATCAGTTCAAGCTCGATCAGCACAAACCCGCCCGCATCACCGCGCAGCATGTCAACGCGCGCATAGCTGTTGCCCGAGGGCGCAGCCGACAGCGCCGCATCGGCAAGCTCACGCGCGGCGTAAGGTGGCTCACAGACAGTTTCACCGCCGCCAAACTGTTCCTGTACGCGGAAATCACCTGACTTTGGCCGTTTGAGGATCGCATGGCTATACTGGCCACCAAAATAGAACAGCGAATATTCGCCCTCGGTCTCGATTGAGCGCATCATCGGCTGGATCAGCATTTCAGTTTCGAGCACGGCGAACGGGATCGCATCGCCGGGCGCGAGCCGGTACGTTCCGTCGGCCCCGCCCGAAATGCTTGGCTTGATGATCAGCGTCTCAGCGCCAAACGCCGCGCGCGCGGTTTCGATGTCGTCGCGGTTGAGCGCATGGGTCAGCCGCGTCGGCACGGTCGGCACGCCTGCGGCTTCAAGATCGAAAAGATAATCCTTGTTGCTATTCCAGCGCAGCGTCGCAACGGGATTGGCAAAGCGGACGCCCGCATCCTCCCAATCGTCAAGCGCTGCAAACCAGCGCGCCGCCGCACGGTGATATCCCCACGCGAGAAGCGGCAACACCAGCGCATATCCGCCCAAATCGCCAGCGTCATGCCAGCACCTAAAATCTATCTCGGGGCCAAGCAGCGCGGCATAACGATCCGCCACCGGCTGCCAATTTTCTTCATAGCCCGGATCGGGGGTCAGGATGCAAATGCGTGACATGCCGCGTGCCTAACCGAGCCATGCCCGAAATGCAAAAAGTTGCGCCACCCCGCAATATCGCCGCAAAATCAGCGTGCGTTTCGCCCCATCGTAAATCGCGCTTGAACTCATTCCATTCGGCGTTAGCATTAGCGGCTATGAATGTTTGAGGGGTTGCGCGTGCGGCAGATTGCAATTGTTGGTTCGGGGCCAGCAGGATATTACACCGCCGAAGCATGCCAGAAACTATTTGGTGACGATGTCGGGATCGATATTATCGACCGCCTCCCCGTCCCTTACGGTCTGATCCGCTTTGGCGTTGCGCCCGATCATCAATCGATCAAGGCGGTCAACCGGCGCTACGAAGCGATCAGCCTGAAAGAGCGCGTCCGCTTCCTTGGCAATGTCAGCGTTGGTGAGCATGTCAGCATCGCTGAGCTTCAGGAGATGTACGACGCGGTGATCCTTGCCACCGGCGCGCCGCATGACCGCACACTTGGCATTCCGGGCGATGATTTGCCCGGCGTGACCGGATCGGCAGCGTTTGTTGGCTGGTACAATGGCCACCCCGATTTTGCTGACACGCAGCCTGAACTAAGCGGCCCCGGCGCGGTGATCGTCGGCAATGGTAATGTTGCGCTTGATGTCGCGCGTATCCTTGCCAAGACGCGCGCCGAATTTACAGGCTCCGACATTGTCGGCCATGCCATCGACGCGCTTGACCATAGCGGGATCAAGCGGATCAGCTTTGTCGGGCGGCGCGGCCCGCATCAGATCGCGATGACGCCCAAGGAACTTGGCGAGCTTGGCCATCTGAGCCGCGCGACGCCGCTGGTCAGTGCAGGTGATTTGCCACCGGTTGGCGACGATGCGCTGCTTGAGCCCGGAATGCGCAAATCGGTGACGCACCTGCGTGACTTTGCCGCCACCGATACGCCACCAAAGGACATCACGATCGAATTTGATTTCTTCGCAATGCCCGTCGCGATCGAAGGTGATGGCAAGGTTGAGCGGATCATCGTTGAGCGCACCGTGCTTGACAGCGAAATGCGATCAATCGGCACGGGCGAACGCTATGCCATACCGTGCAGCCTGATCGTGTCTTCAATCGGGTACCAAACCCCGCCGATTGAGGGCGTCCCCTACGAACACGGACGCGGGCGCTTTGCCAATAGCGACGGACGGATATTGCCGGGGCTCTACTGCGTTGGCTGGGCGCGGCGCGGCCCAAGCGGCACGATCGGCACCAACCGCCCCGATGGCTACGCAATTGCAGACCTTGTCGCCGCCGATATTGGCGCGGGCGCAGGAAAAGGCGGCGGCGGCGCGCTCGATCCGCTGCTCGCGGCGCGCGGCGCGGACGTCGTGAGCTTTACCGACTGGAAAAAAATCGACGACGCCGAAATCGCGCGCGCACGCAGCGGCGCCCCGCGTGAGAAATTTGTCTCGGTCGCCGATATGGTGGGTGTAGGCCGGGGGTGAAACCCCCCCATCGTCATTCCCGCGAAGGCGGGAATCCATATGCGCCAAACCTCAGAGTTTATGGATTCCCGTCGCAGTTTATCCTGAGCGCCTGCAAGGCAGTCGAAGGGCGGGAATGACGATCCAGAAATGGTCAGATTCAATCTAGGTGAAAACGAGTCTAAGCCGTCACCCCGAGCGAAGCGTGGCAATCCAGTCCCCCAGTGGTTCCGCCACGTTCTGGATTGCCGCAGTCGCTTCGCTCCCTCGCAATGACGGCTAATGGAAGCACCGAGCGTGTTCCCACAATTCCCCACTATATTTCCCACATGGTATTTTGTGATTGACAGCGTCACGCTGTTTCGGCACAACTAGGAACAGTGAGGAGTTGCGAATCGCGAACAGCGGCTTGCGACAATCGCACGTCGTACCGAACTCGAACAACTATCCACAGGCCGGAGCGCAAACGCGCTGACGGCCTTTTTTGCGAGCATTTGACATGAGATTTACCGCCAAACCTGCTGACGACACGTCGGTGCCAGCGTTTACCGCCGATCGCCGCACGATCTTTCTTGAAGCGCTCGCGCACAGCAGCAACGTCACCGAATCGGCAAAATCGGCAGGCGTTTCAACGAGCGCAGTCTACCGTGCGCGTCGCAAATCCAAGCCGTTTCGCAACGCTTGGCAGGTGTCGCTGTGCGAGGGTTACACGCGGCTTGAGGCCGAGCTCCTTGCCGAGGCGCTACGCGCAGTAACCGCGAAAACACACGAGACAACGCTCAAATCGCGCGCGCAAAAACAGCGGCTGGGGCTGCAATTGCTCAGCCAGCACCGCAGCACGGTGCGCGGCCAACCCGCCCCGCGCGTCGCCCGGTCGCGCGAAACCACGCGCCAGATCAAGGCACGGCTTGAAGCGCGTTTTGCCGAAATCGAACTGCGCCTGACGCAAGGAGGCGATAATGACGACGCCTGAGCCACCCCCCGCATATCTGCCGCAAAGCAACGCCGAACGTTTTGCCCTGCTTGGCGCAGAAACGCGCGCGGCACAATTGAGCCGCATGAGCCCCAAGCGCATCGCCAATCTCGAATATGACTGGAGCCATTGGCGCCGCGACAGCCAGGCGACACCCAAAGGATTTTGGCGGACATGGCTGGTGATGGCGGGCCGGGGCTTTGGCAAAACGCGGATGGGTGCCGAATGGGTGCGCTCGATTGCCGAAGGAAAAACGCGGGCCGCAATTGCGATCGTTGGCGCGACCTATAGTGAAACCCGCCAGATCATGGTCGAGGGCGACAGCGGCCTGCTTGCCATCACGCACCCCGATCATCGCCCCGATTGGGAACCATCGCTGCGCCGCTTGACCTAGAAAAACGGAACGACGGCCACCGTTTTTTCGGCAAGCGAGCCTGACACGTTGCGCGGCCCGCAACATAGCCACGCCTGGTGCGATGAAATTGCCAAATGGGATCGCGGCGTTGAAACCTGGGATATGCTGGGGATGACGATGCGGCTTGGCGGTCGCCCCCGGATCGTCGCGACAACCACGCCGCGCGCAAACGCATTGATGCACCGCCTGATGGGTGAAGCGCCGCGCACGGCGATTACAATGGGAAAATCGACCGACAATCGCGCCAATGTCTCACGCGCATGGCTCAGCGGGATGAACAAGATTTACGGCGGCACGCGGCTTGGGCGGCAAGAGCTTGACGGCGAAATGATCGTTGATGTCGAGGGCGCGCTGTGGTCGCGCGCGCTGATCGAAGCCGCGCGCTTTGCTGGCCCTGCCCCGCCGCTCATACGGACGGTGATCGGCGTTGATCCCCCCGCAAGCCGCCACGGCGACGCGTGCGGGATCATCGTTGTCGGGCTTGGCCATGATGGCCGCGCCTATGTGATCGCCGATGAAAGCGTGCGCGGCGCGTCACCCGAAGGCTGGGCACACGGCGTCTCCGTCGCGGCGGCGCGGTGGAATGCCGACCGGGTGATCGCCGAGGTCAATCAGGGCGGCAACATGGTCGAAGCGGTGCTGCGCGGCGCGAATGTATCGCTTCCGCTCACTTCGGTGTACGCCGTCCACGGCAAATCGGTGCGCGCAGAGCCCGTTGCGACACTGTATGAGGCGGGGCGTGTCAGCCATGTCGGCGCGTTTCCCGCACTTGAAGACGAACTGTGCGGGCTAATGATCGGCGGCGGCTACACCGGCCCGACAAAATCCTCCGACCGCGCCGACGCACTCGTCTGGGCACTCACCGAACTGATGCTGGGAAGGAAGGCGGGGGGAGGGCCAAGTGTGCGGCGGTTGTGAGGGGGGCTATTGAAATTGCTGTTGGATCATCGTTATATAAGCTGTGTTGTTTTGTGCGCATATGTGTCACTATGTCGGTAAGAGTATTTTCTGATTTACGTTTGTTTGTTAATTGAAATGAGTCGAATTTGCATTCGTCAAAAGAGGTCTAAGGTGAGATATGGAATCGAATGTTCGGGTTCGTAGCAGGAAAGAGCAGCGGTCGGCGCTCAATTTGATGATTTCGGGCGTCGGGTCGATTGGCTTTGATCAAACCATGAAGTTTTCGCGTCGTCGCATTCTTGATGGATCGATAGCTTCGGACTGGCGCGCAGTTGGCAAAGATATTGCGGGTGCGATCGATACTGTAAAAGGCGAAAAAAATCCTGTCTGACGCATATGAAAACGGCAAGCGCGAGTTGCAAATTGCCGAGGAGGATCTGGCGAAGGACGCGCTTGAAAAACTTAAGCCGTTGTTGAAGCCTGAAAAAATGAACGAGGCGCGGACAATTGTGGCGCGCATAGTGACCAAATCGCATTCTGGCCCAATTCCTTCTGCGGAAGAATTAGGGCATTTAGAGGCAGTACTCCCCGGCGCCGCCGACCGTGTCATAACAATGGCCGAACGCGAACAAGAACACCGTCACACTGCGACAAATTCGATTGTCGACAAAGAATTTGCATATCGCGGGCGTGGTCAAATCATAACAATTTTGGCACTTACATTGATATTGCTGGCCGTCGGCGGAATTGCATGGCTCGGCGATACAAAATCGGCGGCTGCTCTCGGCAGTGTGACCATTGTTGCCGTGGTCACTGCCATAATACGCGCAAAGGTAATTGATTCTCACGAAGAATCGAATGACCAACGTCGACACGAGAATGCTCCTCGTTCTGGCGTTGATCAAAAGTCGCTGCCCAAACCTAGGCAGCCGAAACGGCGGTAGTCGCAACAGCCTTGGCTGATTGCCAGCCATAACAATCTAAAACGAAAGCGTTAAATCATGAAAATCTTCGGCAGAAAATCTGCCGGGCGGGCTTTGGCGCGTCCGGGGTTGGCGCGTGCTTTTTCGGGCACGGCTGGCATTTGGCAGGGGGGTGATCTCCCGCAATCTTACGAACATCAGGTGCGCGCTGGTTATGCGATCAATCCGGTGGCGCAGCGTGCGGTGCGGTTGATCGCCGAAAGCGTGGGCGGTGCGCCGCTGCTCGCTTCGGACGGCGCGGTGCGCGCGCTGGTATCGGCAACGTCGGCGGGGCAATCGCTGCTTGAAACCGTCGCGGCGCATCTGCTGCTCCACGGTAACGCCTATATCCAGATCCTGCGCGGCGCAGAAGGAATGCCGTGCGATCTCTACGCGCTGCGCCCCGAACGCGTGAGCATTGAGGGTGACAGTCGCGGATGGCCCGCAGCCTTTCTCTACCGCGTGGGTGAAGCGCGCGTGCGGATCGCGGCTGAGGCAATCATCCATATCAAGACGATGAACCCGCTTGATGATCATTACGGGCTTGGCAGTCTCGGCGCAGCGTCGGGCGCGGTGGCAATCCACAATGCCGCAACCCGCTGGAACAAGGCGCTGCTCGATAATGCGGCGCGGCCATCGGGCGCGCTCGTCTATGATATTGGCGATCCGGGCGCGACGCTTTCAGCCGAACAATTTGCGCGGCTTCATGCTGAAATGGAGGCGAGCTTTGCAGGTGCTGGCAATGCCGGACGGCCGATGTTGCTTGAAGGCGGGCTCAAATGGCAGGCGCTGAGCATGACGCCCGCTGACATGGATTTCGTTCAATTGAAAGCGGTAGCGGCGCGTGAGATTGCGCTGGCATTCGGGGTGCCGCCACTGCTGATCGGCCTGCCCGGCGACGCGACTTACGCCAATTACCGTGAGGCCAATCGCGCGCTGTGGCGACAGACCGTGCTGCCGGTAGCGGGCAAGATTTTGGGTGCGATCGCCCAGGCTTTGAGCGGCGCGTTTCCAGGCGTCACGCTCAGCGTCAACCTTGATGCGGTGGGCGAGCTTTCCGAAGACCGTGAGCGGCTGTGGGCGCAACTGTCCGCTGCTGATTTCCTGACGCGTGATGAAAAGCGCGCGATGGTGGGCTTTGCCCCCGCCGCGCCAGTGATGGAGGCGTTACAATGACCGATAATAATACACTGATGCAACTGATCGCGCAGAGCGATCCCACGATCGGCGATCTCGTCTCGATCCGCGCAATGATCGAGGAGGCCGCCGAAAAGGGCGCAGCAAACGCGCTCATCCGCCTTGGCCTCGCCGACGAAAGCGCGCCCAAGGATATGGCCGAACTGCGTGAGCTGCTCGGCGCGTGGCGCGATGCCAAGGCGTCGGCAACCAAGGCGGTGATCGGCTGGCTGGTGCGCGGCCTGCTTGCCGCACTGCTGATCGGGATTGCGGTCAAGCTTGGCCTTGGCGGGCTGGTGCGGCCATGACGCGCGCGCAGCGACGGATTGCGGGTTATGCTGCGATCTTTGACCGACCCGACCGCGGCGGAGACATTGTCCGGCGCGGTGCTTTTGCCCGCGCGCTGAGCCGCGTCACGCCGCTGCCGCTCTATTGGCAACATGATAGCACTAAGCCGATTGGCCAAGTCGCCAGCCTGATTGAGGACAGCCGGGGACTGCGCGTGATCGCGTCGCTCTGTGACGCCGCGCCGCGCGTCAAGCCCGGTCAGGGCCTCTCGTTTGGATACCGCGTGCGCGCCGCAGCGCATGGAACATACCGTGAATTGACTGACCTCGAACTCGTTGAGGTCAGCATAGTGTCACACCCGATGCAGCCCTTGGCGCGGGTGTTGGCGATTGAACCCAAGGATGGAGAATAGCATGGATTACGAAGTAAAAACCGACCCGCTCGACGCTGTATTTGACGCCGCCGAAGCGACCCCCTTGCCCCCGGTAATCGAACGTCCGATCATCGCGGGTCACGCGGCGAGCGACGGCGTGAAATCGGCGTTTGTCGATGGCTACCTCCGCCACGGTGCGGATAGCGGCCTCAAAAGCTTCAACGCGGTGACGCCGGGCGATGGTGGCTATGCACTTCCGCGTGAAATTGACGCAGTCATCGATACCACGCTCAAGGCGATTTCGCCGATTCGCAGCGTGGCAAGCGTCGTCCGCGTTGGCAGTGCTGGTTACCGCAAGCTTGTCACGCAGAACGGTGTCATTTCAGGCTGGGCCGCTGAAAATGCGGTGCGCCCCGAAACCGCGACGCCAGTGTTCAACGAAATCGTCCCGCCGATGGGTGATCTTTACGCCAATCCTTCGGCAAGCCAGGCGATGCTTGATGACGCCGCATTTGACGTTGAAAGCTGGCTGGCGATGGAAATCGCGACCGAATTTGCCAAGGCCGAAGGGACTGCGTTCGTCAACGGTAACGGTGTCAGCAAGCCCAAGGGTTTCCTCACCTTCGCCAATAACGCCGCGCCAGATGCCACGCGTCCGTTTGGCACGCTGCAATATGTTGCGTCGGGCGGCGCTTCGGATTTCATCGGCATCAATCCGCAAGACCGGCTCGTCGATATGGTGCAGGCGCTGCGAGCGCCTTACCGTCAGGGTGCGGTGTGGGTGATGAACGCCGCAACGCTTGCGCGCATCCGCAAGTTCAAAACGACCGACGGCGCGTTCATCTGGCAACCGGGGCTTACCGCGGGCGTTGCGAACAATCTGCTTGGCTATCCGGTGATCGAGTCCGAAGATATGCCCGACATCGCGACCAACAGCCTGTCGATCGCATTCGGCAATTTCAGCGCGGGCTATCTGATCGCTGAGCGTCAGGAAACCAACATCCTGCGCGATCCCTTCACCAACAAGCCGTTCGTCAATTTCTACGCCACCAAACGGATCGGCGGCACGGTTTCGAACAGCGAAGCGATCAAACTGATGAAGTTCGCCGTCGCCTGATTTTTACGGGCTTTGGCTAGCCCCTTCCCTGAAGGGGAGGGGCTTTAGAGCGCGATCTTTCTAAATCGAACCGTTCGTCCTGAGTAGGGATTGAGCTTGTCGAAAGCCCGTATCGAAGGGCCGTTTCTGAACATGGCCCTTCGATACACCACTTCGCCCTTCGACAAGCTCAGGAGCCTCAGTGGCTACTCAGGACGAACGGGGAAGTTTGATGAAGCAAATCGTATCACACACCTCGCGCACCCGCTTCCGGCACGTTCCGGTGGAGACATCATATGACACCCTATATCTACCAGCGCGGCGAGACGATCTCGCTCGCGCTTGATGCGTTGTCGGGCGATCCGGCCATCGTTACGGCGCTTAGCGCAAACCTTAAAGCAGTGCCCGCCGGGCGCACCTCGATCAGCGCGGGCGCGCCGATTGCCGCGAATTTTAGCGTAACCGCGCGCGCTGCAACGACTGAAACTGCAGCAGGCTGGACACTCACCATCCCCGCCGCAACGTCGCTGACGCTGGCGGCGGGCAACTATCTTGCCGATGCGCGGCTGGTGGTTGGCAGCGGCGTGGTCATCACCGACCAAATCGCGCTGCGGCTGCGCGAACCGGTCACGCCGTCATGAGTGTGCTCACACTGGGCTGGCGACACGAACGGCTGATCAGCGAAAGCTGGGCGGGGCCGGTTTCGGCGATGACGCCAATCGCCGCAGTAATCGGCCCACCCGGCCCGCCGGGGCCACAAGGGCCGCCCGGTACGGCAGGAGGATCAGGCGCTGCTGGGACGGTTGGGCCGGTTGGGCCTGCTGGGGCGTCAGGAGCGACCGGAAGTGCAGGCGCAACGGGATCAGCCGGTGCAACGGGTGCCACCGGTGCAACCGGCGCGGCGGGGTCACAGGGGCAAACCGGCGCAGCGGGCGCGCAAGGCCCGGCTGGCCCCGTCGCTGCGATCAGCACGATCGAGGTTGATCTCGGCACGCCCGCACGGCGTTCAGGGCGCTTTAGCGTTCCGGGCACGGCATTCGTTCCCGGCAGCGCCGTCACAATCTGGCAGGCCCCCGGCCCCTACACCGGCAAGGGATTTGCCAGTGCCGACGAGGCGCAGATGGACGACATCGACGTAACCGCCGCGGTGACCAGCACGGTGCTGATCACCGCATTTTGGAAGTGCCGCCACCGTGTGCGCGGCAATGTGAAATTTCACTATCAAACAGGAGCATAAACATGGCAGGCATTGAAAGCCCGACAACGGGCAACGGCGTGGAAATCAACAGCGCCCAGCGCGCGATGCGCATCGCGGATTATCCCGTCGAAGTTGGCGGATGGATATCAATCGGCGCACAGTCGGGCGCGATCACCGCAACGGCTGCGGCAGCCCCGTTGTTTTCGCTGCGAAACATCTCGACCAAATTGATCCTTGTACGCCGCATCGGCGCAGGCCTGATCGCGACAACAGGGTTTACCGCTGCTCAAAAGGTTGATCTTGGCCTGATCGTCGCACGCGGATTTAGCGCTTCGGATACCGGCGGCACCGTGATTGCGCTGAGCGGATCGAACGGCAAACACCGCACCACGCTCAACACGCCCGCCGCAATCGACCTGCGGATTGCATCAACTGCGGCGCTTGGCGCGGGCACGCGCACGCTTGACGCCAACACGCTGGCGCAAGTCGCTGGTTATGCAGGTGCGGCCACCGTCGGCACGCTGATAGCGCCTGCCGCCAACAATTTGTTCGCGCATGACACCGGCGATTACCCGCTGATCCTTGCGCAGAACGAAGGGCTGATCATCCAGTCGCTGACCGCATTTGGCGCGGGCGGCATTGCCAGCCTCTACGCCAATATCGAATTCGCCGAAGTGGATCTGTTCTGATGCTGACAATCAATCCAGTATTGCCGTCCGAAGAAATGGTCGACGACGTAAAAACCTATTTGCGGATCGAGCATGACGATGAAAACCCGCTGCTTTCAAGCCTGATTGCGGTCGCAATTGATGCCTGCGAAGCCTTTTGCGGGCAATTGCTGGTTGCGCGTGCTGTGATTGAGGAGCGCAGCATATTGGGCCGGTGGGAGGCGCTTGGCGTGCTGCCGGTGCGCAGTATCACACAGGCAATTGGGGTCGAGCCAAATGGTGCGACATCGCTGATCCCCGTGACGCGCTATGCGCTTGACATCAGTGCTGATGGCACGGGCTGGTTTCGCGTGTTCGATCCAGGCACCGCGCTGCGCGTGCGCGTTACTTATGAAGCCGGGCTTGCGCTTTTGTGGAGCGATCTTGCGCCCGCGCTGCGTCAGGGAATCATCCGGCTTGTCGGGCATCTTCACACCAACCGTGACGGCGGCGATGATCGCGGCCCGCCTGCCGCAGTTGCCGCGCTGTGGCGACCGTTCCGTCAGATGCGCCTTAACGTCGCGAGCGCGGCATGAGCGAATTTGCAGGCGCGCTGCGTGAGCGGATCACGATCGAACGGCGCAATGACGCGCGTGACCGGCTTGCCGGCGCGCTTGGCAAATGGCGTCACGATAGCGTGGCGTGGGCAGCAATCACGCCGATCACCGCGAGCGATGTATTTGTCGCGAACACGCTCAGCGCACTGCCACGGTGGCGCGTGACGATGCGCAAACGCGAGGACGTTGATCTGCGCGCGCGGATCGTGTGGCGCGGCCGCTATCTCAACCCGCGCGGCGTTGAAAATGATCCGCGCGATCCCGCCCAGATGATTGTGACAACCGAGGAACAACGATGATCGACACAATATTCGAACGCGGCGCATTGCGCGCGCGTCAGGCCAGCGTGCAAGCAACCGACCGGCTGCTTGGCACATTGTCGCTACGCCTTCCGCCGGGTGTATCGGTGGTGCGCAGTGAGGGCGGCATTACGCTTAGCGGACGCGGCCTGCGGCACCGCTACGTCACCGACGCGCGGCTTCGCGGGCTGTTCAAGTGAGCGGCGCGATCGAGGCCTTGCAAGAGGCCGTTGTCACCGCACTTTCGGGCATCGCGCCCGTCTATGACGGGCCACCGCCGCGCGCCGATTTCCCCTATATCGTGATGAGCGACAGCCCGGTGACCGACTGGAGCACCAAAACCGCCACTGGCCGCGAAATCCGGCTTGCGCTGACGATATGGGATGACGGCGACGAACCGGCACGGCTCCGCACGCTGTCGCGGCAGGTTGAGGATGCGCTCCAGACATTACCGCGCGACCTGCCCGGCTGGCGCATCGCAAGCAGCATATTCATTCGCTCGCTCACCAGCCGCAGCCCGGCAGGACCGTGGGCAGTGCTGATCGAACAGCGAATGCGTTTGCTCGGTGGGGAATGATAACGCGACCAATCCCTCTCCCCTCGTGGGAGAGGTTAGGTGAGGGGCCAAGCCGCGTCTGCGGCGCAAAAGACTCGGCCTGGCTTGACGCGTGAAAAGAGTCCTTTGGGCGACAGACGTCGCCCGCCCCTCACCTAACCTCTCCCACAGGGGGAGAGGAACAGAAAAAACCACAAACAGGAGATAATCATGACAGTAGAAAAAGGCAGCGCCTTCCTTTTGAAGGTTGGCGATGGCAGCGCGACGCCTGCTTACACCACGGTTGCAGGCCTGCGCACGACGCAGCTTAGCATCAACGGTGACAGCGTCGTCATCACCAACAAGGGATCGGGCGGCTGGCGCGAGCTGCTGTCAGGCGCGGGCGTCCGTTCGGTGTCGGTTTCGGGCGCTGGCGTTTTCACCGGATCGAGCGCCGAATTGCGGATCAAGGCGAGCGCACTTTCGGGCGCACTCGACGATTATGAGCTAAGCTTTGAAAGCAGCGAGCGGCTGCGCGGGCGCTTCCTCGTCACCCGGCTCGACTATGCCGGAGACTTCAACGGTGAGCGATCCTACACGCTCGCGCTTGAAAGTTCGGGCGTCGTGGTGTCGCTATGACCGCAAATCCGGTACGCGGTGAGGCGGTGCTTCCGCTCAAAAATGCTGCACTTATGCTGCGCCCGACATTTGCAGCATTGGTGGCGGCAGAAGGCGAAGTTGGCCCGCTGTTTGCGCTGGTCGAACGCGCGGCGGAGGGGCAGCTCCGCCTGCGTGAAATGGTCGCGCTGTTCTGGCACTGCCTCGCCGATCCCCCCGCCGATCTGACGCGTGATGCCTTTGCCGAAAGCGCGGCGCAAACCGGCCTCGCCGCACTGACACCCGCGCTGAAGATCCTGCTCGGCCAGATTCTGGCGGGGCGGTGATATGTTTACAGACTGCGCCGCGCGGCTTGGCGGGCTGAGCGGGGTGCTGCTTGGCTGGCGACCTGACGAGTTCTGGCGTGCGACGCCAGCCGAACTCACGCTGATTATCGCGGCGCTGGTGCCCGACACGGCAACCGCGCCCGACCGCGATCTGATCGCAACATTACAGGAGCAATTTCCAGATGGATGAAGAGATTGAACGGCTCACCGTATCGGTGCGCGCCGATACGCAGGGCTTTGCGCGCGATGTCGCCGAACTGCGCGGGCAGCTTGATGGCCCGCTTGGCAGCAGCATAACCCGCGCGGGATCGTTGATTGAAAGCGCGCTTGGCCGCGCGGTGCGTTCGGGCAAATTCGGGTTTGAGGATCTCAAGCGAGTCGGCCTGTCGGTGCTTGCCGAAATTGCCAACGCAGCGCTGCGTTCGGCGATTGGCGGAAACGGCAGCAATAATGGCGGCGGCGGGAGCGGTCTTGTCGCGCTTGGCACCCAGATTGCGGCGTCCCTGCTCGGATCGCCCGGCCGCGCGACCGGCGGGCCTGTTTCGCCGGGCCGTGCCTATATGGTCGGCGAACGCGGCCCCGAACTGTTCGTGCCAACGTCAAGCGGATCAATCGCGGCGACACCGGGCGCGCAGGGCAGCCGCGACGTGCGCATTTCGATCGCGGTCAACGCCGCGCCCGGAACCGCACCCGAAGCGCTCGCGCGCTCAAGCCGCCAGGTCGCACGTGCTGTGCGCGACGCATTACTCAGGGAGGATTGAACATGGGATATTGGCTTGCAAAGCCCGGCGACGCGCGGGTTAAATCGACGATAAAGCGCTTCGACGCGCGGTTTTGGGCGGTTGATTTTCCCCGCCCGATGATGGCTGCGGTCACAACGACGGGGCCAAACGCATTGCGCGTTGACGCGGTGTTCTACCGCGCAAATGATCTCGCGGGGCTGATTTGGGAGAGTGTTGACCGGTTTGATCACCCGCTGCTTGGCTATGACACCGCGCGTGATTATCGCGGATCGCGCTTGCGGTTTCGCTGGCAATCGTTCGCGATCATGCCGCTTGACGCGATCAACGGGCCGACGCTGACGATTGAGGGGCGCGACGTCGCGGGCAATCCGCGCGTCTGGTATATCCGGCTGTGGAACTATGCCGCCGGAACGCCGCAGGACGCGGTAATCACGCTCGATTTTGACGCTTTGATTGGCGGCTTTGCCTTCCCTGCTGACGCCGACGCGCTGTTCGCAGGCGATATCGACCGGATGTTCGTTTCACTCGTCCCGCCGGGCTACACCGGGGTTGATGCTGCGCTCGCTGTGCCTGCCGAGGCGCATGTTCTGATCAGCGACTTAAGCTGCGATGGGCCGTCTTCGGTACTCGCCATTGGTGACGTCATCGTCCCCGCGCACGGGCTGAGCCTCGCGACCGGATATGATGACAGTTACAACCAGACACCCGCACGGTTGCTGCGCTCCATCATGCAACTCGGCTACCGCGGCGCGATCAACCATTATGTCGGGATGAGCCATTATTTCAGGCTCGAACCCGCAGGCGGCGGGCTTTACGCGAGCCTGACGGGCGGCGCGATCAACGCAGCGTGCCGCGCGTGGCATGAAGATTTTGCCGCGCGGGTAAAAGCGATGGGGTTTGGCCTGATCGTCTCGCTTTCTTACGAGCTTTATGACGCGCACACCTATAACGATTGGAAACAGCGCGCGTTTAACGGCGATGCGGCGGCGACAGGCTATGTTCCGCCATCGACTTTGCTTTCGCCTGCGCACGGCGGCGCAATGGCCTATTTGCAAAGCGTTGCGCGCGCATTTGTCCAGATTGCGGTCACAGCCGGATTGGCCCCGCGCTTTCAGATTGGCGAGCCGTGGTGGTGGGTGATGCCCGACAAGCGCATCTGCCTTTATGACAGCGCAACCAGGACAGCGTTCGGCGGCAACCCGCCCGCAATCAACGATGTCAGCGCGCCGATGTCGACAAGCCAGAAGGCGTTGCTCGACGCGGCGGGCGCGCTGCTCGCGCAGTCAACGGCGGCGCTCATCGCCGCCGTGCGGCTCGATCATCGGGGGTGCGAGGCGCTGCTTTTACCTTATCTTCCGACGGTGCTTGATGAAACTGCCCCCGAACTCAAACGCGCCAACGTGCCGCTGGGTTGGGCAGCACCGGCGTTTAACATCCTCCAGCTTGAGGATTATGATTGGGTGACGACGGGCAACCGCGGCGCTTCGGCGCGCGGTGCGGCGGCGGCAACCGCGCGGCTCGGTTATCCTGTGTCGGCACAGCATTATTTTTCGGGCTTTGTTTTGAGGGCGCAAGACCGCGCGCAGTGGGCGCTGATTGATGCCGCTGCCGAGGTAGGTCGCGCGCGCGGCGTGGCCGCGACATTCATCTGGGCGCAGCCGCAAGTGCTGCGCGATGGCTATGTTCATTTTGACGAAAAGGAGAGCGATATGCAGGCGTTTGATGATGTCCAATTTCCCCTGACGCTGGGCAGGGGCGCGTCGGTTTCACCGGCGTTTTCGACAGCGATCGTGACCACGGCCTCGGGGCATGAGCAGCGCAACGCCGATTGGGCGAGCGGTCGGCTGCGTTTTGACGCGGGGCCAGGGATACGCGCCGAAAGCGATCTCCAGACGCTGATCGCCTTTTTTCGTGCGCGGCGCGGCGCGGCACGCGGCTTTCGCTTCCGCGATCCGCTCGATAATAGTTCGCGCAGTGCAGGCAGCGCCGCACCGACCGCAAATGATCAGTTAATCGGGCTGGGAAACGGCATCCGAACCGATTTCGCTCTGGTCAAACATTACGGCGCTGCGCCTGACAGTGAACAGCGCCGGATCACGCGGCCCGTGCTTGGCAGCGTGATCGTCTCGGTCAACGGTCTGCTGACGACGAGCGGCTGGAGCTTGCGCGACGGCGGCACCGTCTCGTTCGCCGCGCCACCCGCCAACGGTGCGCAAGTCCGCGCCGGGTTTCAGTTCGATGTGCCGGTGCGTTTTGCCGAAGACAGCCTGAGCATCGATGCCGCGCTGTTCACCGCAGGCGACGCGCCGAGTGTGCCGCTGATCGAAGTGAGGGAGGATTGATCATGGCACGATGGTTTCAACACGACGTCACGACGTTGGCCTTTTGCTGGCGGATCGACCGGCGCGACGGGGTGACAATAGGCTTTACCAGCCATGACAGAAATTTGGCGATCGACGGCCTCACCTACCGCGCCGCGCCGGGAATGGTGCCTTCCGCGATCGAACGGCGTGAGACGTTTGATCCCGACAGCGTCGAACTTGCCGGCGCACTGACAAACAACGCGATCAACGCCGATGATCTTGCAGCAGGCCGGTGGGACGGTGCGGCGCTGCGCGTGACTGCGGTCAATTGGGCGCTTCCCGAAGTCGATCCGCTGTTCCTCGTGCGCGGTGAGCTTGGCATGGTCGAAAGCGGCGACAATGGCTTTACCGCCGAACTGCGCGGCCCCGCAGCGCTGCTCGAAGGCGCTGTAGTAGAAGAGACGACACCCGAATGCCGCGCATCACTGGGCGACGCGCGCTGCCGCGTTGATATGGCGGCGCGCCGTCGGCTCGTGCGGGTGACGGCGGTTAACGGCCTTGTCATCACGCTTGATCGCACCGCACCCGACGGCGAATATGTCGCGGGCGCGCTGCGCTGGATTGACGGCGACAATTCGGGGCTTGAAGCCAGAATTACCGCGTCGGCAGGCAATAATGTCACACTTCGCGAACCGCCGTTCTTCACTGTTGCCCCCGGCACGCGCGCCGAATTGAGCGAAGGATGCGACCGGCGCTTTGCCACCTGCGTCAACCGTTTCGCCAACGCCGCCAACTTTCGCGGCGAGCCGCATCTGCCGGGCAATGATGCGTTGATCCGCTATGCAAGCTGACCCCGCCACCCGCGCCCGCGCGCTGATCGGCACGCGCTTTCGCTTGCACGGACTTGATCCGGCGACAGGTCTTGACTGTGTCGGGCTGATTGTTGCCGCCTGCCCGGTGATCACCGATCCGCCGCGTGGCTATCCGCTGCGCGGAGGGAGCGCCGATAGTTTTGCCGCGATGTTCATCGCAAACCGCCTGACGCAGCGTCGCGGCGCACCCCGGCGCGGTGACATATTGTTGTTGCAACCAAGCGCGGCGCAATTTCACCTTGGCATCTGGAGCGGCGACAGCCTGATCCATGCTGACGGCGTGCTGCGCCGCGTTGTTGAAACCCCCGGCATGCCCGACTGGCCAATTGTCAGCGCGTGGCATTGCCGCAAACGGAGGAGCCGCTGATGGCAACGCTCATTCTATCAACCGTCGGCGCCGTGTTTGGCGGGCGCTTTGGTCAATCGATTGGCAAGGCGGTTGGCCAGCTAATCGACAGTCAGCTATTCCCGCCCAAAGGCCGCGAAGGCCCGCGCCTTGGCGATCTTGCGGTGCAGACATCGAGCTATGGCATGCCGATCCCAAAGCTTTTCGGGGTTACGCGCGTCGCGGGCACGGTGATCTGGGCAACGCCGCTTCGTGAAACACGCACCAACGTATCAAACGGCAAGGGCAAGCCAAAGACCGCGCAGTTCAGCTATTCGGTGTCGTTTGCGGTCGCCTTGTCCGCACGCGCGATCATCCGCATCGGGCGCATCTGGGCTGACGGAAAGCTGCTGCGCGGCGCGGCGGGTGATTTCAAAACACAAGTGCAGTTTCGTCTGCACAGCGGCGGCGAAGGTCAGGCACTCGATCCGCTGATTGCTTCGGTCGAAGGCATCGCAAACTGCCCCGCCTATCGTGGCCTTGCATATGCCGTGTTCGAAAACCTCGACCTTGCCGAATTTGGCAACCGGATCCCGTCGCTCAGTTTTGAAGTGATCGCCGATGAGAATGCTGTGACAACGGGGGCGGTCATCGCTGATCTTGCAAACGGCGCTGTAATTGCCGATTGCCCGACCGCGATCGGCGGATTTGCCGCTTACGGTCAATCGGTGCGTGCGGCGATCGAAACGCTGGCAAGCGCGGTTTCGATTTCGAGCCATGATGACGGCGCGCGCCTGCAAATCTTTGAAACCGGAACCAGCGCCGACCCCGTCCGCGAACGCGATCTTGGCACTTCGCGCGGTGAAGAACGCGTCGCGCGTATTGCTACCGAGCGGCGTTCGGCGTCGACCATCCCCGAAACGCTGTCTATTACATATTATGAACCCGCACGCGATTTTCAGCAGAGCGTACAGCGCGTTCGCCGCGATGGTGGCGCGCGCCGTGTCGCCAAGATCGAGCTCCCCGTTGTGCTCGATCCTTCGATGGCAAAGGCGCTTGCCGACCGGCGGCTAGACCGGATGTGGGCCGAACGTGTCGCGGCAAAAATTGCGTTACCGTGGCGGCGCTTCGATCTGCGGCCCGGTCAACAAATCATTATCGACGGCGGTAACGCGCGATGGCGCGTTACCGCAATCACGCTCGACCGTATGATTGTCGCGGCAGATCTCGTTCGCATGACGCAATCGGCAAGACCGTTCTTGCTATCAGAGCCTGGGCGCAGCCTTGGTGCCGATGACCGCATCCACGGCCCGACCCGATTTGAACTGATCGATCTGCCCCCGCTCATCGATGGCATCGCCACCGCGCCCAACCTTGTCGTTGCCGCCGCTGGCGCGTCACCGGGCTGGCGCAGTGCGGCATTGTTAGTCAGCACCGATGGCGGATCAAGCTGGCAGGACGGCGGCACAACGGCTGCGCCCGCGATTATCGGTAGCGCCGTCGGCGTACTCGGCACGTCCAGCGCCTTGATTGAGGACAGGATCAATAATGTCGTTGTCACGCTCCTCCATGCTGAAATGCATTTGGGCGATGCGGGCGCGGGCAGCCTTGACGGCTTAGCCAATCTTGCAATGCTGGGCGATGAACTGATCCAGTTTTCTACCGCGGTGCCACTCGGATCAAACCAGTACCGCCTGTCAGACTTGCGTCGCGGACGGCGCGGCACCGAATGGGCGATCGGCGGACATGTGGCGGGCGAACGTTTCGTCATGATTGACCGCGATACGCTTGTTCCAATTGCCGTATCGGCCGGCACGCCTGAGGTGCGCGTGATGGCGATCGGTATCGGCGACGCCGCCGACACTGGTTTCAAATCGGCGCTCAATCCCCAACAGGCGATCGTCCCACCCGCGCCAGTTCACCTATCGATCGCAGCGATGCCCGACGGATCGAAACATATCTCATGGATCAGGCGCAGTCGCGATGGCTGGCGCTGGATCGACTATGCCGATGCACCACTAGGCGAAGAGAAGCTATGTTTTGACGTCACCTTTTACGCTGGTGTGGTTCGGGTGCGACAGGTCGAAATCAGTGTGGCCTCGTTTCGCTATAATCTGGCGATGCAAGCCGCAGATGGTGCCACCACAATGACCATCGTTCAGCGCGGCGATTTCGGCGTGTCGCGCGCTACATCAATCAACTTATGAAAAAGGAGCTTTTATGACCGAAACATCTGCACGGCTTACGCTTCCGCTGCTTGCCGCTGGGCAGGCACAAAAGGAAATTACGCATAACGAAGCGCTAACCACACTTGATATTTTCGTTCAGCCCGTTGTTGAAAGTGTCGCGCCGGCGGTCGTCCCCGCTTCGCCGCTCAGCGGCCAATGCTGGATTGTCGGCAACGCGGCGAGTGGGGCGTGGACGGGGCAGGACGGCAAAATCGCGGCCTGGACTGCGGGTGGCTGGCGGTTCGCCGTCGCAACAACCGGCATGTCAGTCTGGAGCAAGGCGGACGAGATGATCGTCCGCCGCACCGCGAGCAACTGGATCATCGGATCAAGCAACGCCAAAGATTACCGCATCAACGGAATCCAGACGATCACTGCACGTCAGCCCGCGATTGCACTGCCCGCGGGCGGTACTACGGTCGACGCCGAGTCGCGCGCGATTATCGGCCAAATACTGACAAGTTTGCGCGCACACGGGCTGATCGCGACGTGATCCAAGGCTTTTCATCGCGCATGATCTGTCTGGTTTTTGGCAACTGCGCTATTTTGGCAACATATTGTTGTCTTTCGTGCCTTGCGTCATGGAACCTCTTTGGCTAGACCAAGTTGACTCTGTCCCGAGTGACTAAATTGGAAAGGGGATTAATATGCGGAAGCTTGCCATAATTATGGCTTTGGCCTCAACTGCGATTGTAACGCCGGCAATGGCGCGCAACGATGCGTGGTATATTGGTGTTACAGGCGGTCCATCGATCGTCGAAGATGTTCAGCTCGACATTGCTGGCGGTAATGATAACGGAAAAATCGATCACAAGACCGGCCATGAAGCCAGTGGCGTCATCGGTTATGATTTCGGTGCGTTCCGTCTTGAAGCCGAAGTCGGCTACAAGCAGGCCGGCATTACAAGCTACACGTCGACAACGACGACAGCTGCAACGGCGCCAGGCGGCGCGACTGCAAACGTTCCTCCCGGCACGTACAATACGGCTGGCGGCGATACCAACGTCCTCAGCTTCATGCTCAACGGCACGATCGATTTCGGCGACGATGATGGCATTCAAGGCTTCATCGGCGGCGG
>JAYVVW010000074.1:0-8663 GCA_043786595.1 Sphingomonadales bacterium
GGTGAGGGGCGCGCTGCGTCTGCAGCGCAAAAGACGGCACCGGCTTCACTGCATTGAGCGTTGAGTCATTCAGCCGCCGACGCGGCTGGCCCCTCACCCGGCCTCTCCCACAAGTGGAGAGGGGAAGGGACAGAGTTGTATTGCGTCTGATACTGTCATCAACCGGAAGACCAAAGTGCTTAAACTGAATTTGAGCCATATTTGAAAACACTACATATTCTCCGGAATAAACCGATAAGCCTTAAATGCAATCAAGGCGAGGAGAACAAGATGGGCAAGATATTTGGTGTATCGATTATTTGATTCTGGCAAAGTCCGGCTAGGATCATAAGCTTCAAGTGACCGCAGTTCTTCAAAGAAGCGATCATGTCCGGCGTTCAACCGATTTTCCAGCCGCCTTTTATGCACTTTCACTCTCCAAACATCCCAAGGCCGACCCAAATATCGATCACATATGAGCCCCAAGAAAAAGATGGTCGCGTAAATCGCCAATGTAATAATGATGGCAACAGCTACGCGCACAAGCCTTCTCCCCCGATCAAAGTACCACTTTGATCGAAACTACTGACACGCCAGACACTCGTCATAATCCTTCACTTCAACCTCAATTTGTTTGAGATCAATCGTATTATCCGCCTCGACGCCGCCGGCGAAGCCTGCGCGCTGGATGCTTTTGCTGCGGAGGTAATAGAGCGATTTGACGCCGAGTTCCCACGCGCGGAAATGGAGCATCAGCAGGTCCCATTTCTCGACATCGGCGGGGATGAACAGGTTGAGCGACGTTGCCTGATCGATGTAGGGCGTGCGGTCTGCCGCGAGTTCGATCAGCCAGCGCTGGTCGATTTCAAAGCTGGTTTTGAACGTATCCTTTTCCTCCGGCGTGAGAAATTCGAGATGCTGAACCGATCCGCCCTGTTCAAGGATGCTATTCCAGACGCCGTCGCTGTTTTTTGACTTGTCAGACAACAGTCGCTCAAGATGCGGATTGCGGATTGAAAAGCTGCCCGAAAGCGTCTTGTGCGTATAGATGTTCGCCGGGATTGGTTCGATGCACGCGCTCGTGCCGCCGCAGATGATCGAAATTGACGCGGTGGGCGCGATTGCGGTTTTGCAACTAAAACGCTCCATCACCCCGCGCTCTTCGGCATCGGGGCAGGCACCGCGTTCGGTGGCGAGCAGCATCGATGCTTCGTTAACGCCCTGCGCCAGATGTTTGAAAATACGCAGGTTCCACGATTTTGCCATCGCACCTTCGAACGGCAAATTGCGCGCCTGAAGGAAGCTGTGGAAACCCATCACGCCGAGCCCGACCGAGCGTTCGCGCATCGCCGAATATTTGGCGCGCGCCATTTCGGGCGGGGCGCGTTCGATATAATCGGTCAGGACGTTGTCGAGGAAGCGCATCACGTCTTCGATAAAGCGCTTGTCGCCGTTCCATTCATCCCATGTTTCAAGGTTGAGCGATGAGAGACAGCACACTGCGGTACGATCGTTGCCAAGATGATCGCGCCCGGTGGGGAGCGTGATTTCGCTGCATAGATTTGACGTCGTCACTTTGAAACCAAGCTCACGGTGGTGGCGCGGCATCGCGCGGTTCACCGTGTCGCCGAACACGATATAGGGCTCACCCGTTGCAAGCCGTGTTTCGACAAGCTTCTGGAACAGCGAACGCGCGTCAACCGTCGCGCGCACTTCGCCGGTCTTGGGTGATTTGAGGTGCCATTCGCTGCCGCTGCGCACGGCTTCCATGAACGCGTCGGTGATCAGGACGCCGTGATGGAGGTTGAGCGCCTTGCGGTTAAAATCGCCCGATGGCTTGCGGATTTCGAGGAATTCTTCGATCTCTGGATGATCGACGTCAAGATAGACGGCGGCCGATCCGCGCCGCAGCGATCCTTGTGAAATTGCGAGCGTCAGCGAATCCATCACACGGACGAAAGGAATGATGCCGCTGGTCTTGCCGTTGAGGCCGACGGGTTCGCCGATGCCGCGCACGCTGCCCCAATAGGTGCCGATGCCGCCGCCTTTGCTTGCTAGCCAGACATTTTCGTTCCACGTGTTGACGATGCCTTCAAGGCTGTCATCAACCGAATTCAGATAGCATGATATTGGCAGCCCGCGCCCGGTGCCGCCGTTCGACAGAACAGGCGTTGCGGGCATGAACCACAGTTTCGAGATATAGTCGTAGATGCGCTGCGCATGAACCTGATCATCCGAATAGGCCGATGCAACGCGGACGAACAAATCCTGAAAGCTTTCGCCAGGCAGAAGGTAGCGATCCTTGAGCGTATCCTTCCCGAAATCGGTCAGCAGCGCGTCGCGGCTATGATCGACTTCGAGCGGATAGGATTTGAGGCGGCTGCGCGAATCGGTGATCACGCCGTTATCGGCGCGCCCTGAATTCACACTGTTTTCCACCAAAACTGCCACATCATCACCATTCGCCGCTTGCGATTCTCTGAAATCCACTGCTCAATCCTCTACACTCGACCACGATACGTTCGCTGTCTCACGGCATCAGAGCACGAACGACTCGGATAGCATTTTCGGGTTCGTCGGGACAGGCTTTTCACCTTGCATCCAAATCGCGGCAGCGCGCCTTTACGCGGTCGCACATCAAAGTCCGCACCCTTCGTAACCACAAGCTGTAGACCGGAGCCCCCGACTAACCACTATCCATTGTGGACAAACTCTCGGGAGACGCAAGTGCTTTGTGACGGAATGATGATTCGCTTCACCTCAGTTTTGAGTCGTTTCGTAGCCGCAGCATATAGTCATATTCGTGCGACGCGCGGGGCTTCCTCGCTTTTTCAAATGGCAAGATGGTAAATCGAAAATTGAAAATAAATCTGCGGGCGCGAGGATGATCGCCAATTTAGATGCCGACAGGCCGCGAGCATCTTGAAACTGCCACAGTTCGAACCGACACAGCGTTTGCATTGCGCTCGTGCAGCGTGCGTGATCAAGCATAAGATCAAAGGGACGTTCCAGTATATGTTGTTCGAACGGTTTCTCACGCGCGTCGTCAAAGCAGGTCAACTCAGCGTCACGGGGCCGGGAACGAAAACCGCGCAGTACGGAATTCCTGATCCCAAACTTGTTCCGGTAGCAATTGGTATCGCTGATGCATCGACCGCGCGGGCGATTGCGCGCAGCCCGGCGCTTGGTGCAGGCGAAGCGTGGATGGACGGGCGGATGACCGTTGCCGGTGACGATATCCTCGGGCTGCTTGACCTCATCGCGTATAATCTGCGCTGGGACTGGGATAATAAGAGCCGGGTCTCGCTTTGGCGCAACACGCGCTGGATCACGAGAATGCTGCCACGCAATGATGGCACGCGCGCCAAATCAAATGTCGCGCATCATTATGATCTGTCAGACCGGCTCTACGATCTCTTCCTTGATGCCGACCGCCAATATAGCTGCGCCTATTTTACCGACCCATCGAACAGCCTTGAAACCGCGCAGAAGGACAAGCTCGCGCATATCGCGGCGAAGTTGTGCCTTGAGCCAGGTCAGCATGTGCTTGATATTGGCTGCGGCTGGGGCGGGCTAGCGCTGTACATGAACCGCGTTGCTGGCGTCCACGTCACGGGTGTTACGCTCTCCGAAGAGCAACTACGCGTCGCCCGTCAGCGTGCTGAGGATGCAGGCGTATCTGACAACGTCAAATTTGAGCTAATCGATTACCGCAAGGTGACCGGCACATTTGACCGCGTCGTTTCAGTAGGCATGTTCGAACATGTCGGGCGCGCGCGTTACAATGATTTCTTTAACACTGTGCGCGACCGGCTGACGCCCGAAGGCATTGCGCTGATCCACACGATCGCGCGGGTCGACGGGCCAGGTGCAACCGATCCGTTCACCGCGCGCTACATCTTTCCCGGCGGCTATTCGCCCGCGATTTCGGAAATTTTGCCGCCGATCGAGCAAGCGTGGCTGTGGCCGACCGACATCGAAGTGCTGCGGCTCCACTACGGGCTTACAATCGAGGAGTGGTATCGCCGCGTCGTCGCCAAACGGGCTGAAATCGAAACGCTTTATGACGCGCGGTTTTACCGGATGTGGACCTTCTACCTGTCTGCGGCGATCATCGCATTCCGCCACGATGGGCACTGCAACGTCCAGATCCAGCTTTCGCGCAAACGAGACGCAGTGCCATTGACGCGCGACTATATGTTTGAGCGCGAACGCGAATACCGGGCTTTGGGTTAGCTTAGCTGCGATCTATCCGTGTGTATCGAGCGAAGTCGAGACACGTAGTGCGATACTCACATCTCCCGTGCTCCTGCTTTCG
Organism: Sphingomonadales bacterium; assembly: GCA_043786595.1. GTDB lineage: Bacteria > Pseudomonadota > Alphaproteobacteria > Sphingomonadales > Sphingomonadaceae > Aquisediminimonas. The sequence continues at coordinate 4,298 of JAYVVW010000074.1, forward strand.
CGGGGGTGACGGACATGTGGGCGCACCCCTGCGACGTCATCAAAGCCCCCCTAGCCCTTCAGCGCAATTGCGGCCGCCACCGCCGCCACCATCAGCGCGAGGACAAGGATCAGCGGCCAAGGCATGAAACCCACGGCATCAAGATTACTGCGCCGGTTGCGCCTGCGGTCAGCCAGGATCGCGACCCCCGCCACGATCAACGCGATTGCGCTTGCCCCCCAAAACCCCGCTTGCATCTTTCGTTTCCCCTCATCACTATGGGCATAAGACTTCACCCAGAAACCCGATAGCTAGAGAGGCCGATATGCGCACCCCCCTGATTTTTGCCGCAATAAGCGTGACCGCACTGGCCCTAGCGCCAGCATTGATAGCAAAGGCACCCGCCGGGAACGCAGCACTGTCTGAAGCTGTCGCCGCGCCGCATCGTAGCCTCGCGAACCGCGCGCGCGATCAATATCGCCACCCTGTTCAGACGCTCAGCTTTTTCGGGGTCAAACCGACCGACAAAGTGATCGAGCTTTTCCCCGGCGGCGGCTGGTACACCGAAATCCTTGCGCCCTATCTCGCGGCAAAGGGCGAATATACCGTCGCGACCTCAGCGGGGAAGAGCGCGGCATCGATAGCCAAGAAGCTGGACGCCACGTCGGGCATTTACGGCAAGGTGAAGCGCGCGATTTTCCCGACAGCAGCAGGCGTGCCTGCGATTGCGGCGAATTCGGCTGATGTCGTCCTCACCTTCCGCAACGTCCACAATCTGCGCTTTGGCGGGGCTGATGCGGCGCAGACGGCGTTCAATCAGATGTTCGCAATACTCAAACCCGGTGGCACGCTTGGCGTCGTCGATCACCGCTTGCCCGAAAGCATGGATAGCGCGCTTGAAGAAAAAAGCGGTTATATGAAACGCAGCTCTGTAATCGCATTTGCTACCAAGGCGGGCTTCAAGCTTGCGGGCGAATCCGAGATCAACGCCAATCGCAAAGATACCCACGCATGGCCCGACGGCGTCTGGACGCTGCCGCCAAGCTATGCACTGGGTGACAAGGACCGCGCCAAATATGCTGCGATCGGCGAAAGCGACCGCATGACGCTCAAATTCGTCAAACCGAAAAAATAATCAAACGCACAGGGGCAGAGAATGAAAACACGGATTACCGAACTTTTTGGCATAGAGCATCCGATCATTCAGGGCGGGATGCACTTTGTTGGCCTTGCCGAACTGGCGTCTGCAGTATCAAATGCAGGCGGGCTTGGTATCATTACCGGTCTCACGCAGCCGACACCCGAAAAGCTTGCCGCCGAAATCGCGCGGTGCAACGAAATGACCGACAAGCCGTTCGGCGTGAACCTCACCTTCCTCCCGACATTTTCCAAACCGCCCTATCCTGAATATATTCAGGCGATCATCGAAGGCGGTGTCCGCATCATCGAAACCGCGGGTCGCAGCCCCGAGGAACATATGCCCGCGATGAAAGCGGCGGGGATCAAGGTCATCCACAAATGCACCTCGGTGCGCCATTCGCTCAAGGCCGAACGGATCGGCTGCGATGCCGTGAGCGTCGACGGCTTTGAATGCGGCGGCCATCCTGGCGAAGACGATATTCCCAACATGATCCTGCTACCACGCGCTGCTGATGAATTGACCATCCCGTTCGTTGCATCAGGCGGCATGGCCGATGCACGTTCGCTGGTCGCCGCGCTTGCGCTTGGTGCCGAAGGGATGAACATGGGCACACGCTTCATGGCGACGAAGGAAGCACCGATCCATGACAATGTGAAGGCCGCGATCGTTGCTGCATCCGAACTCGATACGCGCCTCGTCATGCGGTCGCTGCGCAACACCGAACGTGTGCTCAACAATGCCGGCGTTGACCGCATCCTTGAAATTGAACGCGCCAAGGGTGCCGACCTTCAGATTTCGGATATTTACGAACAGATCGCCGGAATTTATCCCAAGGTGATGACTGAGGGCGATATGGATGCGGGCGCGTGGAGCTGCGGCATGGTCGCCGGGCTGATCCACGATGTGCCAACGTGCAAGGATTTGATCGACCGGATCATGAGCGAGGCCAAAGCGTTGATCAACACACGGCTTGTCGGGCTGATCGCGGCTTGAGACACATAACAACCAAGGAGACTGATCATGGCGAAGAAACCCGAAGCCGCAAAAAAACCCGCAGCAAAGCCAAAGGCTGAACCCAAAGCCAAACCCGCCGCCGCTGCACCGGCAACCGAAAGCATTGCCGAGAAAGTGACGAAGCCCGTGAAAAAGGCAGCGGCTGCGGTCAAGGATTCGGCTGAACGCGCGGTAAAGCGCGGCGCTGCACTCAACAGCAAGGTGATCGACCACGCTGAAACCAACACGCAGAAAGTATTTGCGGCCATGCGGGCCGCGACGCAAGCGGGGTCGATGAGCGAAATTGCCAAGATCCAGACAAAGTTCGTTCGCGATCAAACCGAACGTTCGGTGGCGCAAGCGCGCGAGATGGGTGAGATGATCGCCAAATTCGGGCGCGACGCGGTCGATAAGTTCCGCAAGAAATAGGGCGCGCGCGTGCGGATCATAATGGCCGGGGCGAGCGGCGCGGTCGGATCACAGATTCTGACCTTGCTTGCCGGGCGTGATGTCGTCGCGGTTGGCAGGCACGCACTGTCGGCGCTTCCGCCGGGCGCAGTCCAATTGACGGGTGAGATCGCAGAGTGGCCCGCGCTGATCGCCGCAACCACCGCCGATGTCGCGATTTGTGCGCTTGGCACGACGATGAAACAGGCGGGATCAAAGGCGGCATTTGCGCGCGTTGACCTTGACGCTGTGTTGTCATTTGCCCGCTCTGCAAAACAGGCCGGCGCGCAGCAGTTTCTGATGGTGTCATCGGTTGGCGCGGACGCGTCGTCGAACAACTTCTACCTTGCCACCAAAGGTGCCGCCGAAAGCGGGGTTCGCGCGCTGGGGTTTGAACGCGTCGACATTTTCCGGCCCGGCCTGCTCCGCACCGATCGCGGTGGGCCACCTCGACCCGGCGAACGCATCGGCATCGCGGTCAGCCCGCTGACCGACTGGCTTACGCCGCGCGCTTACGATCGATACCGTTCAATCGCCGTGCGCGATGTGGCAGCAGCGATTGTCCGCGCGGTCGATCAGACGGTGCCCGGCTGTTTCATCCACCACAATCGTGAGATGCGGGGCTGAGCAGCGCACCCAAAACTTGCGGAAAAAGCGTGCAATCGGATAAGGGCCGCATTCGCCTTTCAAAACGAGTGAGCCACCGTGACCCTTTACGCCGATTTCGCCGCGCATCTGAACGCGAGCCTTGATGCTCTGGAAGCCGAAGGCGCGATTGTCGCGGGGCTCGACCGGCGCAATATCACCGTTGAGCCACCGCGCGATCCAGCACACGGCGACCTATCGACCAACAGCGCGATGGTGCTCGCCAAGGGCGCAAAACTCAATCCGCGCGCGTTCGCCGAACTGCTGGTGCCAAAGCTTGCCGCACTCGCCGACGTTGAAAGTGTCGCGATTGCCGGGCCGGGTTTCATCAACCTGCGGTTATCCGACGCGTGTTGGCGGCGTGAGCTAGGCGTGATCGCGGCGATGGGCGCTGACTATGGCCGCTCGCAAATCGGCAAGGGCACGCGCGTCAACATCGAATATGTGTCGGCAAACCCAACGGGGCCGATGCACATGGGCCATTGCCGCGGTGCTGTCGTCGGCGATGCGCTGGCGTCACTCCTCGAATATTCGGGTTATGCCGTCACGCGCGAATATTATGTCAACGATGCCGGCGGGCAGGTCGATACGCTCGCCCGTTCGGTACATCTGCGTTACCGTGAGGCGCTTGGCGAAGATATTGGCGCGATACCCGAAGGGCTTTACCCCGGCGATTATCTGATTCCCGTCGCGTCGGCACTCGCCGCGCAGCACGGCGATGCATTCATTGGCAAGGATGAAAGCGAATGGCTGATCCTGTTCCGTGAAACTGCCGTTGCCGCGATGCTTGTGATGATCCGCGACGATCTGGCGCTGCTCGGCATCCACCACGATGTCTTTGCCTCCGAAGCCGAGGTGCAACGCGCCAAAAAACCCGAAGCCGCTGAAGCAACGCTGCGCGCGCGCGATCTGATTTATGAGGGTGTGCTTGAAGCGCCAAAGGGCGAAGCCTCCGACGATTGGGAGCCCGTGGTGCTGCCGCTGTTCCGCTCGACGCAATTTGGCGATGATCAGGATCGACCGATCCGAAAATCAAACGGTCAGTGGACATATTTCGGGGCGGATATGGCCTATCATTTCCAGAAGGCCGAAAATGCCGACATGCTGATCGACATCTGGGGTGCCGATCATGCGGGGACGGTGAAACGCATCCGCGCCGCC
>JAYVVW010000075.1:0-57936 GCA_043786595.1 Sphingomonadales bacterium
CTTGCCAGCGACAGACAAAACCAACATCACACAACAGTCGCGATCAACGACTCTCATCTTGATCGTCGCAAACTCTCATCCAGATCGTCGCGCTACAGCATGCGACGGGTCCGCCTGAAAATCCGGCGTGGCGGCCAAAGCGTCTTCAAGCACTTGTATTGCCTGCAGTTCTTGAACGTCAGAAAGAGCGTCAATTATCCTTTTGACTGGAATTTCCGCATACCGCCCAGCGGGTTTGGTTTTGAGCCTGACAAGGTCTCGAATGCTTGCCAGCGCCTCCTCAACATCGTGACTAAAAACCGCTGGTCGATTTACGGAAAGTGCTGGTTCATTTAGACGGGTAACAAACGCACCGCCCAAGACTCGCCCATTAGCAACATGCCTGGGTGAAGCATAACGGACGACACTTTCATCAAGCGGCACTTGAGTCACAAATATAGGAGACTTAGTAGGTCTAAGGCACGTATCTGCCTAACAACTCCATCGACGGTATCGCGATCTGCCAACCTAATCAGATGATCGGTTCTTTCTCGTTTAGCAAAAAGCACAAACTGGACAGAGTCATTGCCCAAGAACTGCAAGCCGATTTGTCGCCCATCTTCAGAATCCCAAAGAATGCGAAAATTGCCGCTATCGAGCAACGAAATGAGCGGATCGGAAGCGCCTGCCCAAGTCAGCAGAAATTTGTGCAAGTCGGCTTCAGAAGCATCGTGAACTTGAATTTCTTCATCTTGCGCATTGCCTCGAAGCGCAATAATTCTAGCGCGCGTGGTCTCACGCGGCGGAGGGTTTGCAAACTCTGCGTAGCGAACATTATTTGCATAGGCCGGAGTCTGCTGCGAACGCAAAATGTGCCCGTTTGGAACAAGGCCAGGAAGCGCGTCGCTGTTAATAAGGAGAGGCGATGTCATTTCGATGCCACCTTAGCAGATTGACTCTTGCGTTTTGGTTTCACTTTTGAAATTTCCTCTAGATGGCTAAGGCTGTTGCCAAACCATTCATAAAATTCTCGGGCAGTGTTCAAGTCCATAAAAACCGTCGATTCGACATGACGAACTATGCCGTGCAACGACTCTAAAACTTGTTCTTGGCCAGCGATAATTTGACTATCATTTTCTGATATTACTCTACGAACCACTTGCCTTGGGATGGGGGCCCGTTCATTAAAGAATGAAACTGCGACATAACCGCGGGGCGTTGTGCCGCCGTAAAAACCGTCGCAGTGAATGGAACGGTACTGTGGACTCTTCTGGTAGTGAAATTCGATATGGCTTTCATGGACGAGAGACGGTGTTTTTGACTTTTCAATCATGTCCCTCTCCCTTCATATCCACCCGATAGCCAAACTGACTCGTTGACTCAACCTTTGTTTTTCACCGCCGATAAATCTCCCGCCGATTGCCGAGCCGGATGACGGTGATCAGCAACACGCCGTCATCGAGATCGGCGATGATCCGCCAATCGCCCACGCGGTATTTCCAGAAAGCCCCAAGCTCCTTGCCGCGCAGCGCCTCGCCGATGCTGCGTGGGTCGTCGAGCGGGGCGACGCGGTCGCGCAGGAATGTCAGGATGCGCTTGGCGATTTGCGGGTCGAGTTTGTGGAGCTGCTTTGTGGCACTATCGGCGAGTTCAATCCGCCAGGCCATATTCGGCCAGCAGATCGTTCAAGGGAATGCGTTGCTCGGCCCCGGAACGCACGCGGGCAAGGACAGCGGCGGACAAATGGGCATCCTCGAGATCATCGATATGCTCGACAATGGCCTCGGTCGCGTAAAACGTCTTGGATCGCCCGGTTAGTGTCGACAATGCAGACAGGCGGTCTTCAACAGCAGAGGGCAGGCGGAGCGACATCGGCATGGCGGGTACATAGCGTTGCCATACATGTATCGCAAGTGTGCTTTCGCCCCAAGGCAATCGCATTCGGGTCTTGGCTCTCTTCTCCCCTCCCGCGTGCGGGAGGGGCTGGGGGTGGGCCAGTGTTGGGCACGCAGAAATGTCGTTGTGAGCCTGAGTGGCCCACCCCTAACCCCTCCCGCAGGCGGGAGGGGGACAAGTGACACAGATCGGGTTAACCGCAATTGCCCGTTTCCCTCCCCCAACCCATTAAAATTTTGAACCAATCCCGCCACAATCCCCATTTGTCGCCCGCCCATCTCCCGCCCTAAGATGCGCGTATAAAATATCCCATCAGGAGCGGGCATTTCATGCAGACATCGGCGCGGGTCGTTATCATTGGTGGCGGGATTATGGGGGCGAGCTTGCTTTATCATCTCGCCGAACTCGGCTGGACCGACTGTCTGCTGATCGAAAAGGATGAGCTGACATCGGGCTCAACTTGGCATGCGGCGGGGCAGTGTCCCAATATCACCGGCAGCTATAATCTCGCCAAAATCCACGCGTATAGCAATGATCTTTATCCCCGGCTTGAGGCGCTGACGGGGCAATATGTCAGTTGGCATAAGTCGGGCGGGATCCGCTTTGCGACGAATGAGCGCGAACTGGCGTGGTTCAAATATATCCATGGCTATTCGAAACTCATCGGTTTCGACATGGAGATCATCGATCCGCAGGAAATCCGCCGCATCAATCCGTTTGTGACGACCGAGGGCGTGATTGCGGGGGCATATACGACCGGCGACGGCCATGCTGATCCGTCGGGGCTGTGCAACGCGATGGCGATTGGCGCGCGCAATCTGGGCGCTGCGATTGTCCGCAAGACGCTTGTCACCGGGCTGAAACAATTGCCGACGGGCGAATGGGATGTAATTACCGACAAAGGCACCGTGCGCGCCGAAATCGTTGTCAACGCGGCGGGTTGCTATGCGCGTCAAGTGGCGCAAATGGCGGGCATTGATATTCCGGTGACCAACATGGAGCATCACTATATCGTCACCGATCCGATTCAGGCTTTTATTGACCGCGACGTTGAAATCCCGGTGATGCGCTGTCCCTATGTTTCGGGCTATTTCCGGCAGGAACAGAATAGCGGGCTGATCGGCATTTACGAAAAAATCGGGCTTGCCGAAGCATGGGCGCCCAAGGGTCAGCCCGAATGGGCGTCGACCAGCGAATTGTTCATTGATGATCTCGACCGGATTTCAAAGTGGCTTGAACGCGCGATTGAGCGGATGCCGATCTTTGGTGAGGTGGGTATCCGCCGGATTATCAACGGCGCAATCCCGCATACGCCTGACGGCGGGCCATTGCTCGGGCCAGCGGCGGGGCTCAGGAATTTCTGGCATTGCTGCGGAACATCGTTTGGCATCGCGCAGGGCGGGGGATCGGGCAAATATCTTGCACAGTCGATGGTTTACGGCGACGCAGACATCAATATGACCGAGTTCGATCCGCGCCGTTACGGTGCGTTTGCCAATGACGATTACAGCCGCGCCAAGGTGTTCCTCGATTACCGCCTGACATTTACCACGCGGCTGCCCGGCGAAGAAGAACCCGATGGCCGTCCGTGCAAGCTATCACCGCTGCATCACCGGCTAAAGGCGGCAGGGGCGGTGCACAGCGAAACTTACGGATGGGAACGCCCCAAATGGTTCTCGCTTGACGGGCGCGAAGAAGCGTCGGGCTATGCGCGCAACAATGTGTTCGAGGTGGTGGCGCAAGAGGTGCGCGCGGTGGCCGAGCGCGTCGGCGTGCTCGATCTTACCGGATTTGCCAAATTTGATGTTACGGGGCGCGACGCGGAAGCCTTCCTCAACCGGATTTGTGCAAACCGGATGCCAACGAAGCCGGGTGGGATCGGGCTTGTCCACCCGCTTTCACGCCAGGGGCGGATCTACGGTGAGATGACGGTGACGCGGTTCGCCGATGATCATTTCTACTGCCTTTCAGCGGCGGCTGCCGAACAGCGCGATCTTGATCTGATGATCCAGAGCAGATTGCCCGACGAGGATGTGACGATCACCAATGTGACCGAACGGCGCGGTGTCGTCGTCGTCAGCGGCCCGCGTTCGCGCGATCTCCTTGGGACGTTGACCGATGCTGATCTCAGCAACGAAGGCTTCCGCTGGTTGAGCGGTCAGGAGATCATGATCGTCGGCGTTTGGGTGCGCGCGCTGCGCGTGTCATATGTCGGCGAACTGGGTTGGGAACTCCACCCGCATATGGGCGATGTTGCCGCGCTTTATGATGCGATCTGGGACGCAGGCCATCCGCTCGGCATTGCCAATTACGGGCTTTACGCGGTCAATACGATGCGGATCGAAAAGGGCTATAAGGCGTGGGGGTCTGAACTGACCAACGAACTGACGATGATTGAGGCCGACATGCGCCGCTTCATCAATTTCAAGAAGGATGATTTTGTTGGCAAGCAGGCAAGTCTCGACGCGCCCGACCGGCCACTGCGGATCATATACGGTGAAGTTGACGCAGGCACGGTCGATGTGCGCGGGGGGGAGCCGATCCTGCTAGGCGAAAGCTGCATCGGCATGACGACATCGGGCGGGTACGGCCACCGTACAAACCAGAGCCTGTTTTTTGCGTGTGTACCGCCGGAGCAAGCAGAACCCGGCACTGTGTTCGACATCTATCTTCAGGGTGAACGCCGCGCGGCGCGCGTGCTTGGCCAGCCCGCTTATGATCCTGACAATGCTAAGATGAAGGTGTGATTGGTGGCTGAACTTCCCAAAAAGGCGCGTGTCGTCATCATCGGCGGCGGCGTGATCGGCTGTTCGATCGCCTATCACCTGACCAAGATCGGCTGGGATGATGTTGTCCTGCTTGAGCGCAAGCAGCTGACGAGCGGCACGACATGGCATGCGGCGGGGCTTGTCGGCCAATTGCGGCCGAGCATCAATATGACCAAGCTCGCCAAATATACCGGCGAACTTTACCGCGGGCTTGAGGCTGAAACGGGGCAGGCGACGGGATACCGCCAGTGCGGTTCAATCTCGATGGCGACCAATATAGAGCGGTTTGAGGAACTCAAACGCAGCGCCTCGATGGCGAAGGTGTTTGATCTGCGGGTCGACGTCATCACGCCCGAACAGATCAAGGAACTCGCGGCGATCGTCAACGTTGAAGACGTTGTTGGCGGCATCCATATCCCGAGCGACGGTTATGCCAATGCGGTTGATATCACGCAGGCACTGGCCAAGGGCGCGCGGACGGGCGGTGCGCGGATTTTTGAGAATATGAAGGTCACCAAAATTCGTCACAATGGTGACCGCGTAACTGGCGTTGATACCGTCGAAGGTTCAATCGACGCGGATTATGTCGTCATCTGTGGCGGGATGTGGACGCGTGACTTGACTGCGAGCGTTGGCGTGGCCGCGCCCTTGCACGCCTGCGAGCATTATTATGTGCTGTTCGAAGGCGTTAAGGGCATCGATTCAACGCTGCCGGTGCTGCGCGATTATGATCACTGCGGCTATTATAAATATGACGCGGGCAAACTGCTGGTGGGTGCATTCGAACCCAACGCACGCCCCTGGGGTATGGACGGCATTTCAGACGATTTCTGCTTTGATGAGATTGCGGGAAGCTTTGAACATTTCGAACCTGTGCTGATTGATGCGATGCGCCGCGTGCCAGCGCTTGAAAATGCGGGCATCCAGAAATTCTTCTGCGGCCCCGAAAGCTTCACCCCCGATGTCCGTTATCATCTCGGCGCTGCGCCCGAGTTGAAGGGCTGTTTCGTCGCGGCGGGATTAAACTCGATCGGGCTGCAATCGGCCGGCGGTGTCGGCAAAGTGATGGCCGAATGGATCCGCGACGGAATTCCGCCTGCTGATTTGTGGTCGGTCGATATCCGCCGCAACATGCCGTTCCAGATCAACCGCAAATATTTGCAAGAGCGGGTCAGCGAGAGCCTCGGCCTGCTCTACGCGACGCATTATCCGTTCAAACAATTTGAAACCGCGCGCGGCGTGCGAAAATCGCCGATCCATGACCGGGTGGCCGCAGCAGGCGCGTGTCACGGGGAGGCGTTTGGCTGGGAACGCCCCAATTGGTACGGCGCGCCGGGCAGCAATCCGACCTATCTCTACAGCTATGGCCGCCAGAACTGGTTCGACGCGAGTGCCGCCGAATGCAAAGCGGTGCGTGAAGGCGTTGGTCTGTTCGATCAGTCATCCTTTGCCAAATTCCGGTTTGAAGGGCGCGATGCCTGCGCCGTGCTCAACCATGTTTGCGCCAATGACGTTGATGTTGCGCCGGGCAAGCTCGTCTATACGCAGTGGCTCAACGAAAAGGGCGGGATCGAGGCTGACCTTACCGTCACGCGGCTTTCGCAAACCGCATATTTGATCGTCACGGGTGCCGAAACCGAAACGCGCGATTTCGACTGGTTGAAACGGCATACGCCAGATGATGCACATGCTGTACTCACGAACGTTTCGTCGGCGATGGGCGTTCTCTCGATCATGGGGCCAAACGCACGCGCGCTGCTTCAATCGCTGACGCCCAACGATATGTCACACGAAGCCTTTCCCTTCGCCACCAGCCAGGAGATTGAGCTGGGCTACGCAATCGTTCGCGCGTCACGCATCACTTACGTTGGTGAGCTGGGTTGGGAGCTTTATATTCCGACCGAATTCATGTTGGGCGTCTATGATACAATCATCGCGGCGGGGGCGGCTTTTGGGCTAAAACACTGTGGTTACCACGCGCTCAATTCGCTGCGGATGGAAAAAGCGTATCGCCACTGGGGCCATGATATCACTGACGAGGATACGCCGCTTGAGGCGGGCCTTGGCTTTGCGGTGAAGATCGACAAGCCAGGCGGCTTCATCGGGCGCGAGGCCTTGCTGGCGCAAAAGGCCGATGGACTGAAACAGCGCCTTGTCCAGTTCCTCCTCAAATCGCCAGAACCAATGCTCTATCATAATGAGCCAATCTGGCAGGGTGCGCGCATCGCGGGCTATATCCGGTCGGGCATGTATGCCCACACGCTTGGCGGCGCATGCGGGTTGGGCTATGTCGATGCCGCAGACGGCGGCGTAGTTGGTCCCATTGGTGCGGATGATTATGAAATCGAAATTGCAGGCGTGCGCTATCCCGTCACCGCGTCGATCAAACCGATGTATGATCCCACCAACGCCCGGATTAAAATCTGATGACACAAACCCAGTCCGAACTGATGCGTCGCCTCGCCGCAGACACCCGCCTCGGCCATAGCTTGCCGCAGCAATTCTACGCGAGCGACGCGGTGTTCGATGCTGATATGGATCAGGTGATCAGCCAGAAATGGATCGTGGCGGGGCATGTGTCCCAAATCCCGAGTAAGGGTGATTATTTCCTGTTCAAGATTGGCGTTGAACAGATCATCATCATCCGTGAAAATGCAGACAGCGTCCGCGCCTTCTTCAACGTCTGCCGGCACCGCGGATCGGTTTTATGTTCGGCGCAAAGCGGCAATGCACCGCGCCTTGTCTGCCCCTATCATGCGTGGACGTTTGGGCTTGATGGTAAGCTGATCGCGGCGCGGCTGATGCCCGATGATTTTGACAAGGCCGATAACAGCCTGTTCGTATGCCACATTCGCGTCTTCCACGGGCTGATCTTCATCAACATGAGCGAAGGCGAGCCGCACGATTTCGATCAAACCTTCGGCGATATGGGCGCGATCCTTGATTACCACGGAATTGCCGACGCGCGCATTGCCCATGCCGCCAGCTATCCGACACACGCAAACTGGAAACTGGTCGTCGAGAATTTCTTCGAATGCTACCACTGCGTCCCGTCGCACCCTGAATTTTGCTCGATGCACGCGGCCGAATCGCTCGTTGCGGTCGGTGCGGGGCCAAGTTCGGGGCCAGCCGGTGCCGTTGCCAGTTTCATGCCCAAGGTCGCCACGTGGGAAGCGCGCGCTGCGGCGCTTGGCCGCCCGGTCGGGACGATCGACGAACCGCCCGAAAGCAGTCACCTTCGCCTGCTGATGCAACGGATGAACAAGGACGGTGCTGCCGCAGAAACGCAGGATGGCAGCGCACCGGCGCCGCTGATGGGAAAGCGCACCCAGCCCGACGGTGGGCGGATGCACCTGAGCTTTAGTCCGTTTAGCCAGATTGTCGCTGACGATCATTTCGCGATCCTGTTCCTCTTCACCCCGCGCGGCGCGCTTCAATCTGATGTCGAGATGATCTGGCTGGTCGATGGCCGCGCGTCCGAGGCCGAGGTTGATATCGACAAGATGATCTGGGGCTATCACGCCACGACGACGCAGGACAAAAAGATCACCGAGGATAATCAGGCCGGGATCATGTCGCGCCGCTACCGCCCCGGCCGATATTCAGATCAGGAGGGCAGCGTGGTGAAGTTTCAGCAATGGTATCTGGCACAGGTCGGGGTGGCTCGCACGGATTAGCGACGCCTGAGTCCACGCGCACATAGCCATCGCGCTCTAGCCTCGTCGAGGCTGACTCATGGCAAACTCCCGTTTCCTGAGCTGCAACGCGATTGACGTGGCAAATGGAATTTGTTCCTGTTCAGTAAACTTCGACGCGTTTCTGCGGAAAATTGTGGGTCGATTATCCGCCCGAATCGCCTTCGCGCACGCTGCCCAGTGGCTTTAGATCCGAGTCGCTGATCGCCCATGGCCTGTCGGTTCGCCCGGTGCGCGCCAGCACGATGGGTCCGCGCAAATTATAGGGCTTTCCGCCCGCCAAACGTCCGTAAATCTGCACGGGCACAACTGCGGTTTGCGTACCACCCGATTGCGGTTTTCCGATCAAAACCTCCATCGACGCATATTTGGCATTAGCCTCGCGGTATTGATCAAGCGTCATGCCCGTTGCGCGCCCGTTTTCGCGCCAGCTTTGATAGGCTGTGGCATAATCGCCGATTTCAAGCGCATTGCCAAACCGTTCGAGTACCAGCCCGGCACCGCGTACGCTCGCGGGATCAATTGGCCGCTCATCAAGCGGGGTGCGGTCATCGGGCAATCCGCCAATTTCGCCCGGTGCGGGTGGAATCAGCTCAGCCATTGCACCGCTTTCGCCGCGATTGACGCTCGGATCCTCGCTTGTCACAGTTTCTGTCTCGGCAACAATTGTTTCGTCAGCCGCAATGGTTTCGGTCTGCGCCGTATTTGCGCTAGCGCTATTTTCGGATTGGCTGCTGCACGCTGTCAACAAGGCAAGCGTAGCGATTGCCGCGACGGTACGGGTTGGGGAACGGCGCATAATCTCTCCTCGCGTGCGAATGACCTTCGCCAAGGAAACGTCCGCCACCGCGAAATGTTGCGTCGAAACGCGATTATCGCGTCTTCACACGCGCCGCTGGCTTTTTCAGCCGCATGGGCTGCGTCATCAGCACGCACGGCTTGCTCTTTTTTCAACTGTACAATCGGGGCATCTTTGGTAATTTGCGACTTCTGAAGAAAAGGGGAATGAACATGAATCCACGCGCGTTTATCCAGACGATGATTGCGCTCGCCTCGGCGTCGCTCGGGCTTGTCGCGGCGCTGGCCTGGAACGAAGCGATCAAGGCGACGCTGGCATTGCTTGGCCTTGGTGAAAGCCTCACGGGACTTTACACCTACGCGATTCTTGCCACCGTACTGGCGATCGGCGTATTGATCTGGCTCGGCAAAGTTTCGGCAAAAATCGGCGGCGATGCCGCGTTCGTGCGCGAGGCCGAAGGCTGATCAGCTTTTGATCGTGACGAGCGTCGACTTGGTCGAAGGATTCGAGGCATTCTGCTTCTTTTCCTTTTCGGCCTTGGGTTTGCGCGTTTCTTTATTCGATTTCATTTGTGATTTTGCCATGAGCTTTTCCTTCACGGCGGAGTGCCGAATGACGGGTCATATACGATAATCGGCGCAATAGCTTGCAGTTTTGCAGATGTGCGCGTAAGAGGCACCATGCTATCGTCGACTGCGACGGAATAAGACGTCGCGTTTGTGCGTGACGAACGATTTCTTTTCACGACCCTGGCTTCGCTTGTGGTGCTTTTGCCGCAGCGATCCTGTTTCGCGAAAGGAAACATTCCATGCCCGTAGGCACAGTAAAATTCTTCAATACCGATAAAGGCTATGGCTTCATTTCTCCTGATGGCGGCGGCGCAGACAGCTTCGTCCACATCAGTGCAGTCGAACGCGCCGGCATGTCGACTCTCAACAAGGAACAGCGCGTTACTTATGAAGTTGAAACCGATCAGCGCGGCAAATCTTCAGCCGTCAACCTTTCGGCAGCTTGATCTACCAGATGGGGCGCGGAGCAATCCGCGCCCCATTTTTGTACCATGTTTTTCTGGCGCTAACGCTTCGTCAACGGCTGCGTTATAAGTTCGGTTGATGACCAGACCCGCCATAGTTCTCATGCCCGCGACAGTCCATATGATTGCCGCCGCGCGGCCCAATTTCATGAAAGTCGCGCCGCTCTGGCACGCGCTTGTTGCCGCGCCCGATTTTGCCCCCGTGCTGATCCACACCGGGCAGCATTATGATCCCAACATGTCCGACGCGATCTTTGCCGATCTTGGTCTGCCACAGCCGAACTATCATCTCGGCGTCGGTTCGGGCAGCCACGCCGAACAGACCGGCCATGTGATGATCGCTTATGAAAAAATCGCGGGGCTTGATCGCCCCGATTGGTTGATTGTTGTCGGCGATGTCAATTCAACCGCCGCTGCGGCGATGGTTGCGGCCAAACTCCACATCCGCTGCGTTCACCTTGAAGCAGGGCTGCGCAGCGGCGACCGGACGATGCCCGAAGAGATCAATCGATTGGTCACCGATGCCATAGCCGATGTCTTGTGGACGCCTTCGCCCGACGGCGATGCCAACCTCTTGAGCGAAGGTTGTGATCCTGCGCGAATCAGCCGCGTCGGCAATATCATGCTCGACAGTTTCGAAATGGTGCGCCCCGCTATCGAGGCGGCGAACGTCGCAGGCGAATTTGGCCTGACGCGCGGCGGATACGGCGTCGTCACGCTCCACCGGCCAAGCAATGTTGATGAGGATGCGCCGCTGGCTGCGCTGGTCGGCGCGCTGATTGCGGTTCAGCGCACGCTGCCGCTTGTCTGGCCCGTCCACCCGCGCAGCGCCAAGCGGCTCGAACAAAGCGGGCAGGGCGCACGGCTTGCCGCCGCCGGGGTGAGGCTGATTGACCCGCTGCCCTATATCCGTTTCATGAGCCTGGTGACGGGCGCAGCCGCTGCGATCACCGATTCGGGCGGCATTCAGGAAGAGACGACGTACCTTGGCATCCCCTGCCTGACGCTGCGCGATAATACCGAACGTCCGGTCACGGTGAGCGAAGGCACCAATCAGCTTGTAAACGCAGACAGCCTTGTCGCCACGCTTACAAATGCGCTGGCGCAGCCCAAATCGACACGCGCGCGGCCAGAATTCTGGGACGGCGCGACAGCGGCACGCTGCGTTGCGGATTTGCGCGCGCGGGGCTGAGCGTCAAGCCCCCGCCTGCCACACCCTGACCGCGTCAATCGGCGATATCAGCATCAGCACATTGAGCGTCAGATTATCGCGGATGACATAGAGCGTCAGGAGTTCGGCGGCCACCGCAAGACCTAGCGTCACGCGCCAGGGGAGCCGCGCCGCAACCAGAAAACCGCCGACCATCCACGCGCCGTCGAACAGCGAATTGAGGATCGAATCGCCCGAATAACCTGCCGCCATCGTCGCCTCACGGTAGCGATCAATGATCATCGGACTGTTTTCGAGGATTTCCCATGCCAGCTCGACGATGCTCGCGGCGACCAGTCGTTCGCCCAACGGCCGCTTGTCAAATAGCCACGCGCCAATGCCGTAGAAGATGAACCCGTGGATGATGTGGCTCGGTGTGTACCAATCGGCGATGTGCTGGCTGTTTCCAGGGCTGTTGACGGCGCCCTCCCACAATTTGACATAGCCACAGGTGCAGATCGGCGGACGCCCCATCGCAAACAAGATTGCCGCGCCAATCATGAATGCGATCAGCACCCAAACCCAATATTTCCGTGCCACTGTCATCGCCAGACAGATTGACGGCAAGCGCGCGACGTTGCAAGAGCGCGCATGGCTGCGACCCACACACCCGATCCGTTCAAATTCAAACGGCGTGGTATCCTCTTCATCGTTTCGTCGCCTTCGGGTGCGGGCAAATCAACGATTTCGCGCAAGCTGCTCGCTTCGGATACCGGGCTAGAAATGTCGGTCTCGGCAACGACGCGACCGATGCGGCCTGGCGAAGTTGACGGTGTTGATTATCATTTTGTCAGCCTCGAAAAATTTCGTGAAATGGTCGCAAACCAAGAGTTCCTTGAATGGGCGCACGTCTTTGGCCACCGCTACGGCACGCCGCACGGCGTGGTTGAAGCGGCGTTGTCGCAAGGGCGCGACGTGCTGTTCGATATTGATTGGCAAGGCGCGCAGCAGCTCTATCAACTTGCGGGCGGCGATGTCATACGCGTATTTATCTTCCCGCCGTCGATGGTTGAGCTTGAGCGCCGCCTGCGCGCGCGCGGCACCGATAGCGACGACGTGATCACCGCGCGGATGGCGCGCGCAACATCTGAGATCAGCCACTGGGACGGTTATGACTATGTCCTCGTCAATGATGATGTCGAGCGCTGTTTTGGCGATGTGAAGGCAATCCTCACCTCTGAACGGATGAAGCGCAGCCGCCAGACCGGGCTGATCGGTTTCGTCCGCGGGCTGATGAAGTAGCTTGACCCGCGCGCGATTGCGGTTAGCTTTGCGGTGGTAAAAATAGGGAGAGCGAAATGATCAAGCTATTCATCGGCGCGATTGCCGCTGCGGTTGCGATGTTCCTGACGGGTTTTCTCTTTTTTGCAACACCGCTCCAGTTTTTAGCGACAGGGCCGAGCATCCCGACGGCGCAGCAGGCTGCAATCCAAAGCGTACTTGCGGCCAACCTGCCAAGCACGGGAACCTACGCCGTGCCGCAGCCAACCGATGCCGAAGCCACCGTGATGTACGGCAAAGGGCCAATCGCGACGATCCACTACAACGCCAAAGGCTATAGCGCTGAAGACCCGACGGCCATCTTTACTGGCTTCATCCATGAAGTCATAGTCTGCCTGTTGCTCGCCGGCGCGCTTTCGACGCTTGATCGCCGGATACCCGATTTCGGGTCGCGCGCGCGGATTGTCGTCCTGTTTTCGATCGCAGCGACTGGGCTGATCACACTTGGTGAGCCGATCTGGTATCATCATGACTGGCCAAATTTCATTTACGGATTTGTCGCCAACACTGCGATGCTGATTGTGGCGGGGCTGGTGATTGCGCGCTGGTTCCTGCCCAAAGCGGCCGAAATGACAACGCCCGTTGCGGTGCCGTCACCCGTGTTTGAGAAGCCTCAGGAACCGACAGGCGGATAGAAAATCAGCGCGGTGCGCATCGCGCGTTTGCGTTGCGAAATAATCCTCACCCCATTGTTCGATCTGCCAAAGCTCATCAAGGTGCGCGGTATCGAACGCGGCTTCGTCGGCAATTTCGCCCTCATGGAGCGCGAGCGCAATCACGAGCGATCCGCTGATCGTCACGATGTGCGATAGTGCTGCAAGCTCGAACGCGTTGGCCGAAGCAATGGCTTTGCCCAACCGCGCGATTGTTGCCAGTGGCTGCGGTTGGTGCATGATCCCGTGAACGCGCTTGAACGCCACGTCGTAGCGCATCTCGGCCCAGGCGAGCAGCGGATCCCACGCCGCAGACTGGCGTGCGATGAGTTCAGGCGGATCGACTGCACGGTAGCATAGCAGATCGCTTTCGCTGTACACGCCAAGCCCGCTTGCAAAACCGATCGGATCAGGCGTGATGACATCAATCGCCGCATTGGCGAGCCCGGTGATCTTCATACTGAACGGATCGATGCGCTCGCCCTGCGCGCGCCACTCCTCGGCTACCGCCTGTGTCATAGCAAGCGTTGGGAGCAGCAACGGCAGCTTCTTTGGTGTCTTGACGCGGCGCGCATCAAGCAAAATGCCCCGATCCGCCGAAACACTGACTTGCTTGTAAAACCGTTTCATAGCTCGGGCGGCGTTCGCCATCTGCGTATCAACACGCGGGTGGCAAAGAAGAAATTAAACGCTGCAATCGCGATCAGGATATAGCCGAAATAGGGCGACAGACCCGGTAACAACTTGCCCGCGATGTTTGCCGCGCCGACAAACGCCATGATCACCGACGCAAGCCGGATCAGCGAGAGGATCATGAAACGCCGTTTGGCAATATCTTCGTTCATACCATCACCGCGATCATGTCCTGAGCGTTGCTTGCCACATGGTAGGCCCCCGCCGCGCGCAGTTCGTCGGCAGGATGGTAGCCCCAGCCGACGCCAAGCGACCGCGCGCCTGCTGCCACGCCCATCGCCATATCAAAACTTGTGTCGCCGATCATGATTGTCGTGGCAGGCGAGGCACCCGCCTCATTCATCGCGAGACGCGCCATTGATGGGTGCGGCTTTGACGGATGGCGATCAGCGGTTTGCAGCGTGGTGAAGCGCGCATGAAGCCCGTGGTGGCGTAACAACAGATCAAGCCCGCGGTCAGACTTGCCCGTCGCCACGCCGAGCATCCAGCCGTCGCTCGCAAGGCGTTCAATCGCCTCGGCCATGCCTTCGAACAGCGGCTCTTCAACCAGACCCTTGCCGCGCAGCCGGTGGAACGCGCTTTTGTAATCGGCGGCAAGCGCTGAGTGGAGTTCGGGAACACTCTGCGGCATCAGCGCCTGCATCGCCTCAATCAGGCTCAGCCCAACAATTCGCCGCGTCGCCGTACGCGGCGGCGGGGTGAGCCCCGAACGCGCAAAGGCATCCTCCATGCACAGGCAGATGTTAAGCAGGCTATCAACAAGCGTGCCATCGCAGTCAAACAGCGCGAGGCGGTTCATAGCGGCAACGAACGCATCAGATGCGCGATTGCGGGTTGCCCGCGTGCATCAAGCGCCTCCGCGACACGTTCGCGCGCTTCCTGCGGTTTATTCTGGCCAAGCTTGGCGGTGCCGCGCCACGCGGCGATCCGCATTTCAAAACCAGTGACCGCGCGCGTCATCTTGTCGAATAGTCCCGCAGGCATCTTGTCACGCGTCCAGACAGGCTTTGGGGCTAGCAGGGCCTCATGCTGCGCGGTCAATGCATCAACCTGAGCGATGAGTGCGGTATCGTCCATTTTCGTGACGACACCCTCGATTTCAAGCGACAAATAGTTCCACGTCGGCACCTGATCATCGCCCAAGCCGTACCAGTCGGGGCTGATATAGGCATCTGGCCCGTTGATCACGAACAGCGCGTCTAGCCCGTCAAGCTGGCGCGCAATGCCGTTGCCGCGTGCAAGGTGAAAGCCAATTCGGTCGTCATCTAGAAATACGAATGGCACATGCGCGACGCGCGGGCCGTCCGGCGTCGCCGCGAACAGCATTCCAAAACTAATCTCGCGCGCGAAATCACGCAGCGCTGCCCGGTCTTCCCAGCGAAATGCCGAATTCGGATGCATCAGCGCGCTGCGCCGCGTCCGCGCCGTTCGCCCTTACGCTCCTTGCGCGCTGACTTCGCCTTGTTAAGCGTGATCCGGCGCTTGCCTTCATCAGTATCTTTGAATTTGACTTCATCAAGCACCATCACGTCGCCGTTGACTTCTTCAAAGCCCAGATCGGCGATGGTTTCGGCAAAATGTGGCGGCAAGGGTGCGGTTATGTCAATCTTGCCGCTGTCAGGATGGTCAACGCGAATGCGCCGCGCGTGGAGGTGCATTTTGCGACTGATCGTCCCAGTCAGGAAAGCATCGCGCCCGCCATATTTTCCGTCACCCACAATCGGATGACCAATCGAAGCCATATGGACACGGAGCTGATGCGTGCGCCCGGTAAAGGGTTGAAGCTCAACCCAAGCAGCGGCATTGCCCGCGCGTTCGATCACGCGGTAGCGCGTGCGCGCGGGGCTGCCTTCCTTTTCATCGACGTGCATTTTTTCGCCGCCACTGCCGGGTTGCTTTGCAATCGGCAGTTCGATCATTCCATCATGGATTTCGGGCACGCCGACAACAATCGCCCAATAGACTTTGCGCGCGGTGCGGCTAGAAAATGCCTTGGCGAAATGTGCCGCCGCCCGCGCGGTGCGCGCAACAAGCAGTGCGCCACTGGTATCCTTGTCAAGCCGGTGGACAAGCTTTGGTCGACCATCGATATCGAACCACAGCGCGTCAAGCAGCCGGTCAACATGCTCGTCGGTTTTTGTGCCGCCCTGCGTTGCAAGGCCGGGCGGCTTGTTGAGGACAAGTGCGGCAGCATCCTTATGGATCACCATGTCCATCGCAAAGCTTGTCTCGTCATCGCCCAGTTCGGGGCGGGGCTTGCGCGCACGCGGCGGCGGCGGGGCTTTTGTGCCTGACTCTGGTGCTGCAACCGGCTCGGCGGGGGGAACGCGGATACTTTGCCCCGCTTCTATCCGGTCACCAACGCCCGCGCGCTTGCCGTCGACGCGAAGCTGCCCGGTGCGCGCCCAGCGCGATACGATGTTAAAGCTTGAGTCGGGCAAGTTGCGCTTGAACCAGCGGTCAAGGCGGATACCGTCATCGTCGGGCTTTACTGTGAACGTGCGGACGGTATCGCTCACGGGGTCACCGCGCGCGCCAATGACAGGCCGATAGCAAGCGCGATGATCGATCCGATTACTGACGCCGCGCCGTATCCAGCCGCGAGGCCAATCTGGCCGCGTTCAATCAGCGCAAAACTTTCAAGGCTGAACGCCGAAAAAGTGGTGAAGCCGCCGAGCAAACCGACGCCGATGAACAGTCGAACGGGTTCCATATCGCCACGCGCGATAAAGCCGACGAGCATACCCATCAGCAATCCACCGATCATGTTGATGCTCAGCGTCGCATAGGGCAGGTCGCTACTCACGCGCGCCGCAAACGCTGTTGAAAACAGATAGCGCGCACCAGCGCCGATTGCGCCGCCCGCCATCACAAGAAAAAGATTGGTCATCCGCCACCCCTTAGCGGGGGACATCCGATCATGCCAGCACGGGTTATTGGCCGTGGTTAGTGACCAGATCGACGGTCGTGCCTGATCCGGCGCGTTGAGAAATAACGTAAAACGCAAAGCCGTCGCGTGCCCGTAGGCCCGATACGAGCATTTCGTCACCCTCATTGGCTGCGCTCACGGCAAATCCGGCACGCTCGGCGATTGTTTTATAATAGTTGGTGACGGCGTCGGGTGCGGCGTCAACGGTGAAGGTCAAAGCGCGCAAGCGGCACGCACTGGTGTCACTGCCAGCGGCCTCGGCAATCCTTGCGCGATTGTAAAGCGGCAATTCGGGCGGCAGGCGATTGGCAAAAGTCATTGAATATTGAACGTCGAGCGAGCAGCCCTTGAACCGATCCTTGTTAAGTGCGGCCTGCTGCGTGGCAAGTGATCCAAGCGTTGGCCTCGATGATGCCGCCTCTTGCGCGTCTGACTGCACGGGCATTGGTGCCTGAAACGGCTCGTTCGTTGGGCGGATACTGTCTTCATTGGCTTGATCCTTCAAATTGGGATCAACCATGATCTGATCTTCAAGCGCTGCGCTCAAGGCAGGGTCAGCGCCGGTTTTGCCGCCAAGTTTGGCATCGATCCGGTCAAGCTCAGTCTGTTCGGTCTTTTTGTCACAGCCAGAAAGCGCCAGCGTAGCAACAGCGACGCCAGTCAATAATGAAACGCGGATCATTGAACAGTCCTTCATACCGGCTTGGTTAGTAAGCCGTAAAGCTTAACAGTCGCTTGATGAACAAAGTTAACGTCGCGCGGCGATCTGATCAAGCAGGCCGCGCGCGAAGACGGCGAGCGTGTCATCGCGTGCGCCCATGATCACGATGCGGTCGCCGGGCTTGGCCAGTGACAGGAGATGTACCCCGCAATCTTCGCGCGCGGCAATATGCGCGGCATGATGCCCCGTTGCCGCGATCGCGCTAATCAACATGCCGCTGCCCTTGCTCCGGTCAACGGTGCCCCCGAAGTAGACGGGATCGGGCATGATGAGTATGTCGTCGGGTGCCATATTGTCCGCAAAGGTGGCGATCAGTTCATCGCGCATCTGGCGGAGCGGGCCATAGCCATGCGGCTGAAACATCATCAGCAAGCGACCGGGGAAGGCATGGAGTGTGCGCAACGTCGCCGAAATCTTGTCGGGATTGTGCCCGAAATCGTCAATCACCGTGACGCCCTTTGCACTGCCGACGATTTCGAGGCGGCGGCGCAGCCCTGTAAAGCCAGATATCGCACGTGCCGAATCTTCGAGCCCGATGCCCGCCGCACGCGCCGCAGCGATTGCGGCAAGCGCATTCGACGCGTTATGTCGACCCGGCACTTGCAACGACACGGCGGCCCCGTTGACGGTGAAGTCAATCCCGTCGGGCCGTTCGACAACATCAGAACCGACCAGATCGGCAACGCGCTCACCCAGTGAATAGGTCAAGGCGCGGTCGACCGGATGGTTGGCGGCAAGTCGCGCGACTTCATCATTGTCGAGGTTGAGCACCGCCATCCGCGCGGAATGGATGAACCCGCCAAACAGCAGGCGAAGCTCGGCCATGCTCTTGTGATCATGCGCGATATTATTGAGCACTGCGATGTCGGGCGTATAAAGCGCGATTGAGCCATCGCTTTCATCGACTTCGCTGATGAACGCATCGCCGTGGCCGACAAGCGCGCTCGCAAAAGGAGTTTGGGGCGTGATGAAGTTTTTCATGATCGCGCCGTTCATCACTGTCGGATCGCGGCCAAGCACATGGAATATCCAGCCGATCATACCCGTTACGGTCGATTTCCCGCTTGTCCCGCCAATCGCGATGCCCTGCCTTGCCGCGTTAAATTGTTCAGCGAGCAATTCGGCGCGAACCATCCGCCGCGCGCCAACGCGTTCGGCGGCCATGATATCGGGCACCGTGCTTTCGACGGCGGTTGATGCAACAACGATCTGGTCAGCGCGCGTGACGCCGCTGCCATCTTGCGCATGAAGGCCGATCCCGTGCGCGCGCAGCCATTCAAATTTGGGTGCTGTGTGGCCGCTGTCAAGCGAACGGTCGGACCCAGCGACCTCATGCCCCTGGCCCTTGAGGATCAACGCTAGCGGCATCATTCCCGAACCACCAACGCCGCAAAAGAAGTAGGATTTATGCGTCATCAAGCGCGTCTGTGCCGTTTCACTCGACGAGCGGCAAGCGCAAACGTGCGAGCAGTCCGCCGAGGTCTTCGCTTTCCTCCAACGAAATTGTGCCACCATAGATTTCGACAACATCGCGCACGATCGCGAGTCCAAGACCGGTGCCGGGTTTGCTCGTGTCAAGCCGGACGCCGCGATTGAATAATTGCTCCCGCGAATCTTCGGAGATGCCACGGCCATCGTCTTCGACCTGACATTCAACAAAATTGCCGACGCGTTCGACCGTTACGAATACCCTTCCGCCGCCGTATTTCGCAGCATTCTCGATGAGGTTGCCAAGCATTTCATCCAAATCCTGCCGCTCGGCGCGGACGGCGAGTGTTTTTTCCCCTGCAATGTCGAGCGTGACATGGCTGTAGAGACGCCCGACCGCGCGTTCGACGGCTTGGAGCGACGGCCACACTTCGGCGCTGCTCTGCGTGTTGCCACGGCTGCCGACTGCGCGCGCGCGCGCCAGATGATGATCAACCTGACGGCGCATCGTGGTAGCTTCACGGATCACAGTCTCGGGCAGATCGACCCCCGGAGCCATCGCCGCATTCATGATCACCGTCAGCGGGGTTTTGAGCGCATGTGCGAGGTTTCCTGCGTGCCGCCGCGCCTCTTCGGCCTGACGTTCATTATGTTCGAGCAAGCCGTTGAGTTCTGCAACCAGCGGCGCGACCTCATCGGGAAGCAATGCTTCGTCAAGCCGGCTGGTGCGCCCGCTGCGCATACTGACCACCGACCGACGCAGCGCACGCAGCGGCCAAAGCCCATAAATCGTCTGAAGCGCGGCGAGCACGATCAATCCGATTGCGAGTAGCGCAAAGCTTTGAATCAGTGTTTTGCGCAGCGTGCCAATTTGTGCGTCGAGTAGTGATCGACTTTGTGCGACCTGAAACCGCCACACGATCGGCGACGTCGGCAAAACAATGTCGCGTTCGGCAACGCGCAGCACATCGTTGCCAAATTCAGTGCTATCGAACACGTGTGTTTCAGCGCGTTTTGTTTTGGCATCATATTTAAGTTCGCGATCCCAAAGCGAGCGCGACCGGAACGAATCGAATCCGCCTCCGTTGATCTGCCAGTAAAAGCCTGAATAGGGTTCTAAAAAGCGCTGTTCGCCAAGCGGCCGATTGAGCAACACCTCTCCGTCGGGGCCAATTTCTGCGGCCGCAACCATTGATGTCAGGATATACTGCTGGCTATCGTCAAAATTCTGCGTGATCGCATTGGTCAGCACGCGGTCAAGTGCAATCCCACCGCCGAAGAGCAAAACGAATATCCACAGTGTCGCGATGCTGATCATCCGGCGGCCCAGCGATCCGCCGCCGAGCCGTGCCCGCCAACTGCGCTGCGACTTTACGGCATCGGCCACGCGATCAGGCAGCAGGTTCGTCGAGACTATATCCCAGGCCACGAATCGTCGAGATGACTTCGGCACCCAATTTCTTGCGAATGCGCGTCACAAAAACTTCGATCGTGTTCGAATCGCGGTCAAAGTCCTGATCGTAGATATGTTCGATCAACTCTGTCCGCGAAACGACCTTGCCCTTGTGATGGATCAGATAAGACAACAGCTTATATTCCTGCGCAGTCATCTTGACAGGCTCACCAGCCAGCGTGACGCGGCCTGAGCGCGTATCAAGCCGGACATCACCAGCAATCAGTTCCGAAGACGCGTTGCCGCTCGCGCGTCGGATCAATGCACGAAGGCGCGCGATAAGCTCCTGCGTTTGAAACGGCTTGGCAAGATAATCATCCGCGCCTGCATCAAGCCCTGCGACCTTATCCGACCAGCCGGAGCGCGCGGTAAGCACCAGAACCGGCATGACTTTGCCTTCTTTGCGCCAGCGATCAAGTACGGTCAGTCCGTCAACTTCTGGCAAACCCAGGTCGAGAATGACTGCGTCGTAATTTTCGGTCGATCCCATATAATGGCCATCTTCGCCATCGGTCGCGAGATCAATCGCATAGCCAGCAGCTTCGAGCGCATTTTTGAGCTGGTTTCCCAGGGTTGGTTCGTCCTCGACGATGAGTACGCGCAAATTCAGTCTCCCTGCGTCAACGGTGTTGCGCACCGTGTTAGGGCTATTCGCCCGTCTTGCCAATCACCGTACCACTGCGACCATCGACATCAATCCAGATCACCGATCTGCCCTTCATGAATTTAAGGCGATAGCGCGATCCCTGACCGTCAAACTCGGCGCCGATATAGGCGGCACCCTTAGCTTCCATCGCCGGGACGATCGCATTTTCGACGCTGCGAAGCGATCGAACCGCGCCGTCACGCGTCGCGCGGTACGCGTCGTCCTGCTCGCCGCGCGCACCGCGTTGCGCGAATGCGGGTGTTGCCATTGCAGACATGATTAGCGTGCCGAGCACAAATGATTTGAACATTGTCATCGAGTGTTGGCATAGGCGGCAACCATTGAATAGCTCATGAATGGCTGTGACAGCCAATATTTACTCCTTCGCCCTCAAAACATCCGGAAAAACCCGCTCGCCATGGCTGCACCCGTCCTCGCCTACGAAGATTTGTCGCTCGTACAGGGATCGGGCTGGCTGTTCCGCGATCTCAACATCCACATCCAGGAACGCGATCGGCTTGCTTTGATTGGCCGTAATGGTGTCGGCAAAACCACGCTGTTCAAGCTGCTGGCTGACCGGATCGAAGCCGATAAAGGGCGGCGGACAATTGTCCCCGGAACGCGGGTGATCCTGTTAGAACAGGAGCCAGACCTGCGGGGTTACGCCACGCTGCGTGATTACGCGCTGGGCGGAGAGATGCCACCAGCGCCGCACGAGGTCGAATCGATCGCGGATCAGATCGGTATCGATCTTTCACGCGACTGCGCAACGGCAAGTGGTGGTGAACGTCGCCGCGCCGCGGTTGCGCGTGTGCTTTCGCAGGAACCTGACGTGTTGCTGCTCGATGAACCGACGAACCACCTTGATATCGGTGCGATCGACTGGATCGAAGATTGGCTCGGGCGGTACAAGGGTGCGTTCATCGCGATCTCGCATGATCGGACGTTCTTGACCCGGCTGACCCGCGCGACGCTTTGGCTTGACCGGGGAACGATCCGCCGCGCCGATATCGGTTTTGGCGGGTTTGAAGCGTGGATGGAGAAAATCTACGCCGATGAAGCGCGTTCGGCGCAGCGGCTTGACGCGAAACTCAAGATTGAGCTGCACTGGCTCGAACGCGGTGTAACCGCGCGCCGGAAGCGCAATCAGGGGCGGCTCGCCAAACTCGGCGAGATGCGTGCGCAGCGCGCTGCAATGATCGGGCCACAGGGCGGAGCAAAGCTTGGCCTTGCAACCGACGATGTCCGCACGCGCTCGGTAATCACCGCCGAACACGTCAACAAGGCATATGGCGACCGCGTGATTATCAAGGACTTCACACTGCGTATTCAGCGCGGTGACCGGATCGGCATTGTCGGATCAAATGGCGCGGGCAAGACGACACTGCTCAAACTGCTGACCGGCGAAATCGCGCCCGACAATGGGAAGGTGTCGCTTGCCAAAACGCTTGATAGTGTGGTGATCGATCAACAGCGCAGCCTCATGTCGCCCGATCGTACCGTTCGCGATATCCTATGTGAAGGCGGTGACTGGATCGAAGTGCGCGGCGTCAAAAAGCATATTCAGGGCTATCTCAAGGAGTTTCTGTTCGAGCCGGGCATGACTGATGCGCTGGTCGGTGCGCTTTCGGGTGGTGAACGATCGCGCCTACTGCTGGCGCGCGAATTTGCACGTCCTTCGAACTTGCTTGTACTTGATGAACCAACCAACGACCTTGATCTTGAGACGCTTGATTTGCTTCAAGAAGTGATTGCCGATTACGAAGGCACCGTTCTGATCGTCAGTCATGACCGTGACTTCCTTGATCGCACGGTGACGATCACGCTCGGCCTTGATGGCAGCGGCAAGGTCGATATTGTCGCGGGCGGCTATGCCGACTGGGAAGCGAGGCGCGCCGCGCCGCGCGGCGGCAAGAAATCTGCGAGCAAGCCGGTTTCTGCTCCGCCCAAAAAATCCGCCGCCAAATTGAGCTTCAAAGATCAGCGTGATTTCAACATGATCCCTGTCCGTATTGCGGCGATTGATGCCGCAGTCGCGCGCGATGAGGCGTTGCTCGCCGACGCCGCGCTTTACACGCGCGATCCGGCACGTTTTGCAGCACTCACCAAAGCGATCGATGATGCGCGCGCGGAAAAAGAAACTGTTGAGGACCGCTGGTTAGAACTTGCCGAAATGGTCGATGCATTGACTGGGTAATGTGGCTCAACGGCGAACGCGATCCCTCACGACCGCAACAACCGTTTTGACAGATTGGCTATCGCCGCGCTTCAGGATCATCACTTCGTCGCCGCTGGCAATGATGATGAGATCTTCAACGCCTGAAACTGAAATGCGCGGGCCGTCGCTTTGGATGAGGCAATTAGCGCTGTCGATCAAAACAACCTCGCCTGCGGTGACGTTGCCGTTGTCATCTTTTTCGCCGTGCGCATGAAGCGCGTCCCAACTGCCTATGTCTGACCAGCCCATGCTGACAGGAACAACAGCAACGCGCGCCGCTTTCTCCATGACCGCATAATCGACCGAATCTGAACGGCAGGCGGCAAATGTGGCGCTATCGGGCTTGATCACGACACCGCGCCGCTCTGCTTTTGCAAGCGAGGCGCGCGCTGCTAACAGCATATCCGGTGCGTGCGTCGCAAGGTTGCCGAGAAACGCGCTGGCGCGGAACAGGAAAATACCTGCGTTCCACACATGGTCACCACCATCGATCATCACTTTGGCTTGGGCTGCGTCAGGCTTTTCGACAAATCGCGCTACTGCGCTAACCCCGGGTGCGAGGCTTTCACCTTGCGCGATATAACCGTACCCCGTCTCAGGGCCGGTCGGCGTAATCCCAAATGTGATCAGCCACCCATCTTCGGCAAATGGCAGTGCTGCGTCGATTGCACTCGCAAACGCGTCCTCGTCAACAATGATATGGTCGCTTGGCATCACCAGCAAGATTTCTTTTGGGCTGGCCGCCAAAGCAGCAAGCGCTATTGCCGGCGCAGTATTTCGCGCGACAGGCTCCAAAATCACCGCAGACGGCACCACCCCGACGGTGGCTAGCTGTTGCTGAACCAAGTCGCCGTGACGCGCGCCCGAAACTATCATCGGTGGCGCGAAACGTTCGGGACTGTGCGTTCGTAGTGCAGTCAACTGAAACATCGTTTGCGCCGCTGTCAGCGATAAAAACTGTTTTGGCTGCGTGTCGCGAGACATCGGCCACAGGCGGGTACCGGCGCCGCCGGATAAAATAACTGGGGTGATCATCGTGGTTCACTCTACATTTATGACGCATTTGTACCGATAGTCCTTGAACCACAGCTTTGGATCACAAGGAAGCGATAAAAATCATTTGACCCGCCTTTAGCAAATATTTGTAAATTTGAGCGACAGTGAAAAATGTGTCAGAATATTTGACATTCCAGCGGTTGCAGGGGCTTTGCAAGCTACGTGTTTAGATTGTTCAAACATTATGTACCCCACGCTGTCGTGATGTTGGGCCTACTCGATTTTCTGCTGCTCATTTTAGCGGCAGAGGCCGGCTGGGTCGTTCGCGCGCACCAAATCAACATGTTTATTGATCCCCTGGTAACGCGGATGGTACCGCTTCTGACGTTTGCGATCTCACTCCAAACTGCGATGGTTGCAGTCGGCGTTTACGGAATCGATTCGCTGCTTTCGCTGCGTTTTGCGGCGGCGCGTTTGCTGGTCGCGGTATCGCTGGGCGTTATATTCCTCTCGACGATATTTTTCGTGTTTCCCGGCACCACGCTGTGGCGGTCAAATTCGCTCTATGCGATGGCATTTGCCTTTCTGCTGCTGGTGCTGGTGCGCGCACTTTTTGGCAAGTTGCTCGGTAGCGAAGGATTCAAGCGCCGTCTGCTTGTGCTGGGTGCGGGGCCACGCGCGGCGCGTATCCGCGCGCTTGCAGCAGAAAAAGGGGTCGGATTTATTATTGTCGGGCATGTCGCGATGAACGATTGCGTGCCTGTTATCCCAACTGCGATCAATCGCGAGCATATCGAGAATTTGGCTGAACATGCGACATTGCTCAACGCAAGCGAGGTTGTCCTTGCGCTAGAAGAGCGCCGCAACGCGCTGCCGTTTAATGATCTTCTGCGTGTCAAGACGACCGGTGTTCACGTCAATGAACTCACAACATTTCTCGAACGCGAAACGGGACGGGTCGATCTTGATACCGTTAACCCGTCCTGGCTTATTTTTTCTGACGGATTTTCGTCTGGGCGCCGCATATCATCCTTCGCCAAACGTATTTTCGATATCGCGGCGAGCCTGTTGCTGCTGGTATTGGCGGCGCCGTTGATCCTCATTACCGCAGCGATGGTAAAGCTCGAGAGTCGTGGTCCGGCATTCTTTCGCCAAACAAGGGTCGGGCTTTACGGTGAACATTTTGACCTGCTCAAACTTCGTTCGATGCGGCACGACGCAGAAGTCGCGGGCGAAGCTGTCTGGGCGCAAAAGGACGACCCCCGGATTACGCGTGTCGGTAAATTCATCCGCAAAACACGCATCGATGAACTGCCTCAGACTTGGAACGTTTTGAAAGGTGACATGAGTTTTGTCGGGCCTCGCCCAGAGCGTCCCCAATTTGTCGACGACCTTGAAGCCAAGCTGCGCTATTATGCCGAGCGCCATATGGTGAAGCCAGGCATAACTGGTTGGGCTCAGATCAACTATCCTTACGGAGCAAGCCTTGAAGATTCGCGGCATAAGCTCGAATATGATCTCTATTACGCAAAAAATTATACGCCCTTCCTTGACGTTTTGATTTTGCTGCAAACCTTCCGCGTCATTTTATGGCCTGAGGGCGTGCGCTGATGAGCAGTGCGATGATAATTTTCGTCAGCCAATGGAGCCACGCGATTGCAGCGATCCTGTTTGGCGTGTTGGGCATCTGGCAAGTCCGGCGGCAACGACTTGATGCGCAAACATCGATCTTGATGGCGGCTTCGCTGGCAACGGCGCTTTGGGCGCTGTTGACTGCAATGTCGTCGCACGATTCAACCGGCGCGCAACTGGTCGAACAACTGCGCAACGCAGCTTGGCTTGGATTCATGTATATGCTGTGGCGACGCGGTGAAGTCGAACATAGGCCGGGTTCAGTCGCCGCGCTTTATCTCGTGCTGACGCTCGTCATCGCAGCCGAACTGGCGTTGATTGCGTTGTCGCCGACACTCATATCCACGTCGCGGCTGATCGAATCGGTATTGCTCGCGTCAACCGTACTCAAATTGGTTTTGGTGGTCGGCACATTGGTGCTCGTCCATAATCTTTACAGCGCCGCAACAGTCGATGCACGTTCGGCAATTCGATTGCCGATGCTCGCACTGGCTCTGATGTGGTTGTACGATCTGAACGCATATATTGTCGTTTATCTGTCGCGGTCATGGATTGATGAACTGTTTGCCCTTCGCGGTGTCGCGATGGTTTTAATGGCGCCAGTCATGGCGCTTGCGGCGCACCGGACGCAGAATTGGAACATCAGACTCTCGCGCGCAGTGGCGTTTCAATCATTAAGTCTGGTCGCAATCGGCGGCTATGTTGCCGTCATGTTTGCAATAAGCTCCGCATTGGAGTTGGTCGGCGGCGAAACAGCACGTATGTTGCAGGTCAGCTTTGTATTCGGTGCATCGGTTATCGCGCTTATTTTGCTCCCATCGAGCACTTTTCGAGCATGGTTTCGCGTAAAAATTTCAAAGCATCTGTTTCAACACAGGTATGACTACCGTGCCGAATGGATTCGGTTTACTGACACGCTCGGTCGACCGGGCGAAGCGGCTCAGCCGCTACAGACGCGCGTTGTTCAGGCGATCGCAGATATTGTCGAATCGCCGGGCGGTATTTTGCTCATCCCTGATCCATCGGGCGGGCTGGTGACGCATGCGAAGTGGAATTGGCAATTGGCCGATCCACCGGCGAGCGCCGCTACGACTGAGGCTGCCAACTGGCTCAAAGAAAACGGACGCGTCATCGAACTTGATGGCTTACGCCGCGCCGGTGCCGATGCTGATGATGAAGCTTCGCGCGTTCCGGAGTGGATCATTGCAGAGCCACGTGCCTGGGCAATGGTGCCGCTGGTTCATTTCAATCAGCTGGCGGGTGTCGTTGTGTTGTCACGTCCCGTCGTCAATCGAACGCTTGATTGGGAGGATTTTGATCTGCTTCGCGTGGTCGGACGTCAAGTTGCGAGCTATCTGTCCGAAGCGCGCGGACAAGAGGCATTGTCGGACGCAAAACGGTTTGATGAGTTTAACCGGCGTTTTGCGTTCATCATGCACGATATTAAAAATCTGGTCAGTCAGTTGAGTTTGGTGACGCGCAACGCTGAACGCCACGCGGATAATCCTGAATTTCGCGCCGATATGATTGTCACGCTTAAAAGCTCGGTCGCGCGGATGAATGACCTCCTCGCGCGGCTGTCGCAGCACAATAAATCGCGTGCGGAGGAGCCACGGGCGATGCAAGTCGACTCCGTCTCTGCGCGGGTAGCCGAGATAAAGCGCGCCCACCATCCGATCGTGATCGGCGGCGTGCGCGGATTGACGGCAATGGCCGATCCGGCACGGCTCGAACAGGCGATCAGCCATCTTGTCCAGAATGCAATAGACGCAAGCGCGGCTAGCGAGCCTGTGAGCATCAACATGCGCCAGACCGGTGACGAGATCATCGTTGACGTTGTTGATCGCGGGGTTGGAATGTCGCCGGCATTTACCCGCGAACGGCTGTTTCGGCCATTTACCTCGACCAAAGACAGTGGTTTCGGGATCGGCGCCTATGAGGCCAAAGCGCTGATCATTGCGATGGGTGGGCGCATTGAAGTCACGAGCCGCGAAGGCAAGGGCAGCTGTTTTTCAGTGATCTTGCCCGGCGCATCTGAAATAATCGTTTTATCATAGAAAAGCAGGTTGCAGCATGACCGATCTCGTCAAACCCAAATTGCTGATCGTCGAAGACGATGAAGGGCTTCAGCGTCAGCTTCGCTGGGCATATGATGATTATGAGGTTTTGATTGCAGGCGACAGGAAGTCAGCAATTGATTTGCTGCGTGCTGAGGAGCCGACGGTTGTCACGCTTGATCTGGGACTGCCGCCAGACCCCGACGGTGTGACCGAGGGTTTCGCTACCATGGCCGAATTGATTGCGCTTAAGCCGGATTTGAAAATCATTGTCGCGTCAGGGCACGGCGCGCGTGAAAGTGCGATGCGCGCAATTGCCAGCGGAGCCTATGACTTTTATCACAAGCCCGTCGATATTGATGAGCTTGGGATGATTGTTGCGCGAGCATTTCATCTGCACGGGATCGAAGCCGATAACGCGCGCCTTGCCGCTGCGCCGCCGAGCGACGCGACGGTGCTTGGCGGCATGGTCACCGCAGCACCCGAAATGCTCAAAGTCGCACGCACCATTGAGCGCGTCGCGATCGCAGACGTTTCGGTCATGCTGCTCGGCGCGAGTGGGACGGGCAAAGAATTGCTCGCGCGCGGCGTACATGATGCTAGCCGACGAAAATCCGGAGCCTTTATCGCAATCAATTGCGCGGCAATCCCCGAAAACCTGCTTGAAGCCGAACTGTTCGGTCATGAAAAGGGCGCGTTCACCGGGGCTGTCAAAACGACCGAAGGCAAGATTGAACTCGCGGCGGGCGGCACATTGTTTCTCGATGAAGTGGGCGACATCCCCTTGCCACTTCAGGTCAAGCTTCTGCGGTTTTTGCAAGAGCGCGTCATCGAACGGATCGGCGGGCGCAAACCAATCCCCGTCGATACGCGTATCGTGTGCGCAACGCACCAGAACCTCGAAGCGATGATTGCCGACGGACGGTTCCGTGAGGACCTTTTTTACCGGCTGGCAGAAATCGTGATCCGCATCCCCACACTTGCCGAGCGACCGGGGGACGCAGGTTTGCTTGCGAAACATTTCCTCATGCGTTTCTCGCCTGCGATGAACCCTGCTGTCAAAGGCCTTTCGCCCGATGCCCTTGCGGCAATCGACGCATGGACATGGCCTGGCAATGTCCGTGAACTTGAAAACCGCATCAAGCGGGCGGTCATCATGGCCGACGGGAAGCTGGTGACGGCGGCTGATCTCGATTTTGGAGTCAATGATACCGGCGATACAAGTCATGATCTGATCAATCTCAAGGCCGTCCGCGATATCGCCGATCAACGCGCGATTCGGCGCGCCATCGCCCGCACCGAAGGCAATATCTCTGGTGCAGCAAAATTGCTCGGCATTAGTCGGCCAACGCTTTATGATCTACTCAAACAACATGGATTGCAGGTCTAAGATCATGCGCGTGATTGCGCTACCGTTTCTGCTGATCGCGGCATTGCCAAGCGCTGCTTATGCGGCAGACCGTGACGGCGCGCGGACACATATGATCAGCGGTATCGAAAACCTTTACGCTGGAAACTTTCGCACGGCGCGCATCGATCTGCTCAACGCGATCAAGGACGATGAGGACTGGGCGTTGCCCCATGCGGTGCAAGCCCGAATTTATCTGGCGCTTGGCGATGGCGTCGCCGCAGAATCCGAGCTTCGGCGCGCGATGGAAAATGGGATGGCCGAAGGGCAAATTTCGCACCTTCGTCTCCATTCCTGGTTGCTTCAGGGTGACCCCGATCGTGTATTGCGGATTGCTGACAATGCCTATGACAGTCCGTATTCGGTCGGATATGAGCAGCGCGTCAGGGCGGGCGCGGCGATTGCGCGTGGTGATTTCCAGCGGGCTGCGCAGAATTTTGATGCCGCGTTGCGCTTTACACCGCACAGTACAATCCTCTGGACTGATATCGGACGATTTCGGCAGTCTGGCGGCAACATCGGCGGCGCGGTTCAAGCGGCGATCCGTGCTGTCGATCTCAGCCCGAGAAATGTCGATGCGTTGCTGCTGATGGCCGGGCTCGTGCGCGAACAATACGGCTTGGTTGCTGCGCTCCCTTGGTACGACCGCGTGCTCGAGATTGACCCTAAAAACTTACCCGCAATGATTCAAACAGCGGCGACCTTGGGCGACGCCGGGCGGGCGACCGAAATGTTGGCGATGACGCGCCGTATCCTCGCGATCGACCAGACCAATGCCGATGCCTGGTTCCTTCAGGCCGTGCTGGCGGCACGCGCCAACAAACCCGATCTGGCGCGCAATCTGCTCTACCGCACCAACGGCAAGATCGATGCACTGCCGGCAGTCAAGCTGCTCCGGGCCGTGCTTGATTTGTCAACCGGTAACAGCGAACAGGCGATTTCGCAGCTTGAAGACTTAGTCAAGGCACAGCCTGACAATCTTAAGGCGCGGCGTCTGCTAGGGGCGGCGATGTGGCGCGCAGGTGACGCAAAATCGGCGATCGCAGTCCTTGATCCCGTTGCGCGTCGCGAGGACGCGGACAGCTATACGCTTTCAATCATCGGACGTGCTTATGAGGACTCTGGCAATCGCGACACTGCCGCAATTTACCTTGATCGCGCCGCTTCACCCGTCCGCGGCGATCCAGCGCCGTTCAACCTTTCAGCCGATCTGAACCGCATCGCACGTGCGGGTGATGTCGACCCGGACAATGCAGACGTCGCTATTCCAAGGCTCGCGCAGTTGATCAACTCGGGACGCGCGCGCGAAGCGCTTGAGAGCGCGCGGCGTCTACGCGAACTCAATCCTGGCACGCCCGCAGCCAATGTTCTGGTCGGCGATGCATTGATGGCGTTGTCGAACCCAGCCGACGCCGCAATTGCCTATAAGCAGGCGGCCAACATCAGTTTTAACGAACCAATTGCATTGCGGTATATTTCAGCGTTAAAGCAAAGCGGGCAGAAAGCGGCGGCGTTACGCGTCCTCGACCTGTTTTTGTCACAGAACCCGCGCAACATTTCGGCCATGCGTCTCGCTGCGGATCATTTCATGGAAACGGCGCAGTGGGATAGCGCGATCTCCACGCTTGAGGGGATTCGCACCCGGATTGGCAACCGAGATGCGTCTATATTGAATAGCCTCGCTTGGGCGTGGTTCGAAAAAGGCGACAGGCGCAAGGCGATCAATTACGCGACTGCCGCTTATGCCATCGCGTCGTCAAATCCAGCTTTGGCAAGCAGCTATGGCTGGATGCTGTATCGCAGTGGAAATGACAAGGCACGTGGCACCGCGCTGATGCAAAAGGCGGTCGGCATTGCACCCGAACTTCCGCTTCTTCGTTATCAGCTTGCACAGGCGCTGATTGATCAGGGAAAAACCCAAGCGGCGCGCGACCAGTTGCAAGTCGCGCTGAGCTTACCCAATTTTGTCCATCGCAAAGAGGCGGAGGCTTTGCTCGCCAGTTTATAAGTTGCATGCGGTGGCAGCGCGCAATAAGCGACGGCGATGATTGATCAATCGCTTGTTGAACGCATTGCTCTGGCGCTTGAACGGATCGCTCCGCCAGCCGCCGCGCCGGTGGTTGAAGGCGCATCGGCCTATGTGTGGAACGGGCAACTCCATGTCATTGCTAATTTCAGACCGTTACCAATAGACCGGCTGACTGGGATTGATGCACAACGCGATGCTGTGCTTGCCAACGGTCGGCGTCTGACATCTGGACACGCCGCGCATGACATTTTGTTATGGGGTGCGCGTGGATCGGGTAAATCCGCCATCGTTAAATCGAGCGTTGCCGCGTTACAAAGCGAAGGCGCTGCGCTCACGCTGATCGAGGTTCCGGCCAATCTCATCGCAGACTTGCCCCAGATCTTTGCACTGGTCGCAAATTGGCCGTCGGCTGTCATCGTTTTTGTTGATGATCTTGCATTTTCACAACTTGACCAGACCGCGCGAACGCTGCGTTCCGCGCTCGAAGGCGGCGCTGCGGCCCGCCCGAGCCATGTCAGGCTATATGTAACTTCAAATCGCCGACATATTGTTTCGCGTGACATGGCCGAACAGGATAGCGCGATCAACCCGCGTGATGTGATCGATGACAGTCTGGCGCTCGCCGACCGGTTTGGATTGACCCTTGGTTTTCACGCTTGTGATCAGCAAACATATTTGGCGATGGTTGCCAACTATGCGCGCGCGCTGGGATTAGAATTCAGCGAACAGGATGCGCTCACCTGGGCCACGCAGCGCGGCGCGCGTTCAGGCAGAATTGCATGGCATTACGCCAATGAACTGGCAGGGCGCGCCGGAAAACCGATCTGATTGTTATGCTAGGGTTTGATGAAATTCGACTGCACCATTTTTGTCGCCCCGTGCTTGACTTGGCCTGTCCTGAGCGACGCCGCAGGCGGCGTCAAAGGGGGTTAGGCTTTCTAATGCCGCCAACAAGAAAAGGTAGCCTAACCCCGTGTCAAGCACGGGGAGACGATTCAACTTAAAAACATCAATCGTCAGGGAATGAGGATCGTATCGACGGGCTCTGGCAGGGTTTCGGGGTAATCTAGCGTGTAATGCAATCCACGGCTTTCGTGGCGCGCCAATGCTGAACGCACGATCAAATCTGCGACTTCAACGAGATTGCGCAATTCAATCAGATCGGGCGTCACGCGGAAGTGTCGGTAATAATCGGCAATTTCCTGTCGCAAGAGGTCAATCCGGTGCTTGGCACGTTCAAGTCTTTTTGTTGTACGGACAATACCGACAAAATTCCACATGAAATGCCGAATTTCGCGCCAACATTGCTGGACGACAACCTCTTCGTCACTGTCAGTAACGCGGCTTTCATCCCACGGCCGGATCGGCGGAGGCGCGGACAGGCTGTCCCAGCTCGTCAAGATATGGCGCGCAGCACTATCGCCGAATACGAAACATTCAAGCAGGCTATTCGAAGCAAGCCGGTTTGCCCCGTGCAGCCCCGACTGCGTCACTTCCCCCGCCGCATACAGCCCCGGCAGATCGGTCCTCCCGTCAAGATCGACGATCACACCGCCGCACGTGTAATGCTGCGCGGGGACGACGGGGATTGGCTGTTTGGTGATGTCGATGCCAAGCGTCATGAGCTTTTCGTAAATGTTGGGAAAATGTTCGCGGACAAATTCGGGCGGCTTGTGGCTGATGTCGAGATGAACAAAATCAAGGCCGAGCCGCTTGATCTCGTGATCGATCGCGCGCGCAACAATGTCGCGAGGGGCAAGCTCTTCGCGCGGATCAAAGCGCGGCATGAACCGTTCGCCCGTTGTTGGCAATTTTAGATGACCACCTTCGCCGCGCACGGCCTCTGTGATCAGGAAATTTTTGACTTCCAGATTATAGAGGCAGGTCGGATGAAACTGCATGAATTCCATATTCGATACGCGCGCGCCCGCGCGCCACGCCATTGCGATACCGTCGCCTGTCGCGCCGCGCGGCGCGGTTGAGTAAAGATATGTTCTGCCCGCGCCGCCGGTCGCCAAGATTGTTGCGCGCGCTGTGAATGTTTCGACCGCACCCGTGTCGCGGTGGGCAGCGTAAGCGCCCCAGACATGGCCATCGCCCGAGAATTTTTCGCCGTGACGTCCGGTTAACAGGTCGATTGCAACCATATCCGGAATCAACGCGATGTTGCTATTTTCACGCGCCGCCTTTTCAAGCGCTTGCTGAACGGCCCACCCGGTCGCATCATCAACATGCACAATCCGCCGGTGCGAATGGCCACCCTCACGCGTAAGATGGAGTTGCTCATCATCACCAAGATTGAATGGAACGCCGATCGCAATCAACCGCCTGATCGCATCGGGCGCACTTTCGATGACAAATTCAACGGTCGCGCGGTTATTGAGCCCCGCACCCGCGACCATCGTATCTTCGATATGGCTGGCAAACGTGTCGCCTGGCTCCAATACGGCGGCAATTCCGCCTTGTGCCCAACCTGTGGCCCCGTCAGACAATCCGCCTTTGGCCAATACAGCGACGCGCTTGTCTCGCGCGATTGACAGCGCCGCGGTCAATCCCGCTGCGCCCGATCCGATTATTAAAACATCATATTCAGCCATTGGCCGCGCGTGTCAGATTAAGAAAGACATGCTCGAGATCGGCTTCGCGCGTTGAAACATCGGCTATACCAAAACCTGCCGCTTGAACGACGCCCAGCACGTCTCCTGCATTGGCCCGCGTTTTGGAATAGGTGATCGTCAAAACACGCTCGCCTTTCACTTCGATTTTCTCGAACAGCTGCGATTGCGGAGCCGCAGTGACATCGCGGTCGACCGTGATCTCAACTATTTTTTCCTGCGCCATGCCGACCAACTCACGCGTTGGCTTGTTCGCAATCAATTCGCCGTGATTGATAATCGCGATCCGGTCGCAAAGCGCCTCAGCTTCTTCGAGATAGTGCGTGGTCAACACGATCGTGATCCCCTGTTCATTGAGACGGCGAACATAGGCCCACAATTGTTGGCGCAATTCGACGTCAACACCCGCAGTGGGTTCATCAAGAACGAGGATGGGCGGCGAATGCACCATCGCCTTTGCGACAAGCAACCGGCGCTTCATCCCACCCGAGAGAGTGCGCGCATAAGCCTGCGCCTTGTCTTCAAGATGCACCGCGCGGAGCAATTCCATCGAACGGCGTTTGGACTTCGGGACGCCGTACAGTCCCGCCTGTAACTCAAGCGTTTCGAACGGCGTGAAAAAGGGATCGAACAATATCTCTTGCGGTACAATGCCGATGCTGGCCTTGGCGTTTCTCGGGTGCTCATCAATATCGAAACCCCAGATATTAACGAAGCCACCGCTCTTTTTTACCATGCCCGACATGATGTTGATGATTGTTGACTTGCCCGCGCCATTCGGACCAAGCAGCCCGAATATCTGGCCGCGTGGAACATCGATACTAACGCGTTTTAGTGCTTGCTTGCCCCCCGCGTAAGTTTTTTCGAGTTCGGTGATCTGGATCGCGATGTTGCTCATCACAGGCCTCTAGCGCGCATTTTCTATTGGGCAAAGCGCGGAGGCATGAAAGTGAAATTAACCATCACGCTTTACCTCAGTTTATCGTCGACAATCTAAGGACACGCCCATGGGGAAGCGTTGTTTGTTGACATTGCTCGGTGGAATTGTGTTGGCAGCGGTGCTGTTGCCTGCTGCGCCCGCAATGGCGGCTCGTGAAGCAGCGATCGCGAAAGTCGTCATCGTCAGTCGCTTATCCTTTATCGCTGTCGAAAATCTCGAATTCGGCAGCATCCTCCCAAGCGCCGCTTCAGGAACCGTGACGGTCAGCCCGGCAAATGTGCGTTCAAAGACGGGCGGCGTCACGCTGGTTGGCGGGACGGTTCAACCGTCACGGTTTGCCGGAAACGGTACGGTAAATCAGATCGTTTTAATATCACTAGGCTCAGCAACCACCACAATCACACGCGTCGGCGGCACTGAAACAATGATCGTCGACACGTTGACGATCGGAAGCACACCTACCGCAGTTTTGACCGCGACCCCGCGATCATTTCGTATTTCGTCGCCTACCGGGATTTTCAATTTTCCAATCGGTGCGCGCTTGAATGTGACGGCGAATCAGGTGCCAGGCGATTACAGCGGCACCTTCACTGTAACGCTCAACTATCAGTGAACGCCGAAAAACGCTTTCAACCACCGCGGTCTGGCGATAAAGCCAGCGCCATGAATGAACCCCTAGACAGCATCATGGTCAAATCGCGTAGAGTTGCTTGTGATGGCGCAAGCGAGATTCCGGGCGGCGCTGCGTTAGGCCATCCGCGCGTATGGCTTGAAATCGACGAACGCGGTTTTGTTGATTGCGGTTACTGCGATCGACGTTTCGTGTTCGATACAACATCACGGAACTGAGGCGCGCGCTTTGCGAAGGACGTCACCCAGCAACTGAAATTCCTTGGCGCGCGGACTGTTAGGCCGCCACGCAAGCGCGATCGTGCGGCTTGGATTATCCGCATCAAGCGCGTGCACGGTCACACTGGTGCCGTTTAATATGCCAGCGTCGATTGCCATCTCCGGCAGCATCGTGACGCCAAGGCCGTTATCGACCATTTGCACCAATGTATGGAGCGATGTGCCCATCATCGCACTTTCAGCGCGCAATTCTGGTCGATTACACGCCGACAAAGCATGGTCTTTCAAACAGTGTCCGTCCTCCAAAAGCAGTAACCGTCCTTCATCGATCATGTCGGCAGATACAGTCTTTGGATGCGTTTCACCGCCTGGGAATGCCACAAACAACTGGTCGTCAAACAATTTTTCGGTTTCCACGTCTCCGCATGCATAGGGCAAGGCGAGCATGACGCAGTCGGCGCGTCCGCGAGACAACGAGTCACACGCCGAAGAACTGGTTTCTTCACGCAAAAAAAGCTTTAGATCGGGCCAATCGCGGCGGAGTTTGGGCAGGATGCGTGGAAGCAAGAAGGGCGCAATCGTCGGAATGACACTCATCCGAAGTTCGCCAGTGAGGGGTTTGCCCGCAGCACTGACCATCTCAGCGAGTTCTTCAGCCTCTCGCACGACGCGCCGGGCTTTTTCGCTGATCCGCACGCCGAGCGCCGTAAAGCGCACCACGCGGCGGTTACGCTCGACGAGCGTCACACCAATCAGCGACTCGAGCTCTCGAATGCCCGCCGAAAGCGTCGATTGGGTCACGAAACATGCCGTCGCCGCGCGGCCGAAATGACCGTGCTGCTCAAGCGCGACAAGATATTGCAGTTGCTTGATTGTAGGTAAGAAAGTGCTCAATGATCGCTCCATCCGATAATGTCGGATGTTTTAATCGGTCCGCTGTTTCACGCAAGCGCCTTGTAAAGGCTGAAGAGGCTCGTCGCCGTCAAGACGATGCCCACCATCAACAACAATCGCTTTGGCTGAATGTGACGTGTGACAACGGCGGCCAACGGCGCGGCAACAATACCACCGATCAGCAATCCGAGCGTCGCAAGGCCGAACGCTTCCCAACCCAGCTGACTGATAAACACCGCCGAGGCAGCCGTTGTCAGGAAAAACTCGGTCGTGTTGACCGTCCCGACGGTCATGCGTGGCGAAGTGCCCTGGATCAGCAGATTTGATGTGACAATCGGCCCCCAGCCCCCGCCGCCCGCTGCGTCAAGGAAGCCGCCGATGAGGCCAAGCGGTGCGATCACTTTGGGTTCGCGGTGGACATGTTCGTAATCCCACGCCTTATAGAGCAGATACACGCCGATGCACGATAGATAGGCCATCACAAATGGCTTGGCGACGCTCGCATCAACTTTGGTCAGCACATATGCGCCCGTCATCGCGCCAATCACGCCCGGCACAGCAAGTCGCCCGAAAAGCTTCCAATCGACATTTCGGTGGAGGATGTGGCTTACGCCGGATGCTGCCGTGGTGAACATTTCGACAAGGTGGACGCGCGCCGATGCGGTCGCGGGCGCAACACCAAGCACGCTGACCAGCAAAGTATTGGTGATCACGCCGAATGCCATGCCAATTGCGCCGTCGATCAATTGCGCGACAAACCCGACCGCGATGAACGGGAGTAAAGCTGAGAGATCGAAACCGAAAACTTCCACTCGTCCTCCAATTTCAGCCAGCGCGAATCACATGCCAGCGGAAGAATCATCGTTGTCATGTGGAGGTCTAGAAAGTTTCGGTCCGACCGCCTAGATAGAGATGCTTGGGGCCAACGAAGGTGAAACCATGTTTGACACGCTGATTGCTTATCTCGATTCAATCAAGGCACGTGATCCAGCGCCACGTTCGCGGTGGGAAATCCTGATATATCCTGGCGTTTTGGCGCTAGGTCTGCACCGTGTCGCGCACTGGCTTTTTGCCGCCGATCTGTTTTTCCTTGCGCGTTGCGTCAATCACATCTCAAGGTTTTTGACCGCGATCGACATTCATCCCGGTGCGACGATCGGAAAATATTTCTTCATCGATCACGGCTTTGTCGTGATTGGCGAGACGGCGCAGATCGGTGACAACGTAACGATTTATCAGGGGTCAACGCTCGGTGGGACCAATCCGACGGTAGGGCAGGGCGGGAAGCGCCATCCGACGATTGGCGATAATGTGATTATAAGCTTGGGCGCTGCCGTTCTCGGCCCAATCACCGTCGGTGCAAATGCGCGGGTGGGTGCCAATGCGGTTGTCACCAAAGATGTAGCTGAAGGTGCCACGATGATCGGGATACCCGCGCGGCCGATGCCCGTTGAAGTAAAACGCGAGACGCGCGAGTTTACGCCCT
The DNA here is from genome assembly GCA_043786595.1 of Sphingomonadales bacterium. Classification (GTDB taxonomy): domain Bacteria; phylum Pseudomonadota; class Alphaproteobacteria; order Sphingomonadales; family Sphingomonadaceae; genus Aquisediminimonas. The sequence continues at coordinate 38,309 of JAYVVW010000075.1, forward strand.
ATGGCACGCCGTGCAACGAGCGGTTTGATCCGGCAACTCAGCAATTTGAAATTTTGAAATGCGAGATGGAGCAGCTTCAAAAGAAATTGGCTTTACTTGAGGCTGACCGTCCGGTCGTTGGGCACAAGAAAATAGGGTGATGGGTATCGTCGCGCCGTTTCCATTACGATTCGAGGCGCAAACGGTATTTGATCGAACCGAGCTGACACGCATCCTTGATCTTTACGGGAGAATGGTCGCCGCAGGGCATTGGCGCGACTATGCAATTGAAATGAGCCGCGATGTCGCGGTCTTTTCTGCGTTCCGGCGCGCGGCTGAACGGTCCGAATATCGCATTGAAAAACGTCCAGACATGCGCGCTCGGCAAGGGATGTGGGCGCTTGTTGGCGAGGGTGGCAATATTCTAAAACGTGGCCATGAGTTGGGCCCGGTTTTGGCCCCGGTCGAGCGGCGTTTTATGAAACTTGTTCAAGCCTGATCAAGCCGTTCGTTCCAAGACAAATGCCAAAACCGATACAGTGTCTAGCCACGCCCGACGTTGCAGCGTCTGTCCCAAAGGAAATGGTGCTGGCACTTGTTTGCAACGCTTCAGAAAAGGGTGTCAGCGCAAGGCGACTGCCGTCACCGGCAAATTGCCCGCAACGGAATTTGGCAATCGGCCCAATATAAACGCGCGCGCGTGCTGCCAGAACGCCGATAGCAACAACAGCGCACTTCCGATGACAAAAACCGCCATCGCGACATTGAGACTAACCGCCCCGAATTCGCGGAACAGCGCGATCAAGGCAATGACGACATAGGCCAGCGCGGATACAAGCAGCGCGCGACGATCAACCGCAAGTGCGATGATCCCCATCACGATGTAAAGCGAAACGACGATAACGGCAGTTGCGATACTCGCGTTGCCGTCGAGCACGCCGAGCATCGAAAAAATGGGGTGAACGATCATCGGAGCGGCAAGCAGGTGCAGCCAGAACGCGACGTCGGATTTTCGCGTGATGCGTTCGCGGTCTTGCATGTCCCACCGCATGGCGAAGGCAAAAACGCATAACCCAAGTGCAAGCAGCAAAGGGTATAACTGCGCTTCGATTGCCGGAACTGCCGCGACGAGTAGTGCCGTTACGACGCCTGCGCCAGCAGCGGCACCCGTTGCGATTGTAATTGGCACCTTGAAACGCCGCCAATGTGCCCAGGCTGCACCGACCGCGCAGGCTGCGGCCAAAGCGAGCACGATCGCGTTTTCGGTATTATGATTATCATTGATCAGCAATCCGTCGATCAGCACTGCAGGTGAAACCCCCCAAAAAATTCTCCCGACGACTGCCAGTAAAAACCATGTGACACCAAAAATGCCCCCAACGAATGCGAGCAGGAATAATATACTGGGTAGCGCCATCCGGCGGGTTCGGGTGAAATACTCCGACAGCCCCCACGCAAGTGCAGCAACTGCCGCCGCTCCGACGACGGGATGCAGCGTACCTCCGATCCATAATGCACCGACAAGCAAAAGTACGCCGGCAATTGAAACGAAAATATCATTGAAACCGGTCAGGAGACGAAAATTTTCTTCGTCGACCAAAGGCGTCAATCGCTGGCTGGCGACGTGTGTCCGCAAGGCGTTGGCCGCGTCAGTTGAGAGGACGCCAGCGATTACCGCCGATTCGAGATCCGTTTCACTGTACATGATTTCAGCCTCCAGTTGCGATGAAGGCTAACACCGCTGTATTATTATTGCAATACAGCGACACCACAATTATTGTCCTTGCAGCCGCGCCATCACCGCCATTGATTGTTCAGAACCCGATGCGGGCACCGTTTCACCAGTTCGATCGGTAATTTCTGCCCAATGTGCAGCGACGCCTTCGGGCGTGCGTTCACCCTCTGCAAGGATCACGCCGCGCGTCAGCGTAACGTTTGCCGTGTGGAAGAAACCTGCGCCTGCACCCATGATGACATTTGAAGGTGCATCTTCGGATACGAGGTACAGCGCAGCGGGTGCAACATTTTCAGGCGCAAATGCCTTGAACGCCTCGGGCGGAAAAATATCTTCGGTCATGCGCGTTCCGGCGATTGGCGCAAGCGTGTTCACGCGCACATTGTATTTTGCGCCTTCGAGATAGAGTGTCTTGGTCAACCCGGCCAGACCGAGCTTGGCCGCGCCGTAGTTTGCCTGCCCGAAATTGCCATATAGTCCGGTCGAAGAGGCTGTCATTAGAATGCGGCCATAGGCCTGTTCACGCATCAGATCCCACACGGCCTTGGTGCAATTTGCCGAACCCGACAAATGCACCTTCACGACCAGATCAAAATCGGCTGGCTCCATCTTGGTGAAGCTCTTGTCGCGCAGGATGCCAGCATTGTTGATCAGAATGTGGACGCCGCCCCATGCTTCTTTTGCTTTGGCCACCATTTCAACCATCTGATCATATTCAGTAACGCTGCCGCCATTCGACATCGCTTCGCCGCCTGCCGCCTTGATTTCTTCGACGACTTTCAAAGCTGCGTCTGAATGGCCTGTGCCGTCACGCGATCCGCCAAGATCGTTGACGACGACTTTTGCACCGCGTTTTGCGAGTTCGATTGCATAGACGCGGCCAAGGCCGCCGCCCGCACCTGTTACGATGGCAACGCGGTCTTTGAAGCTGATCGTCATGTTGTTCTCCTGTGATTTCTTGCGCGCTTTCGTAGCGCGTCAATCGCGCGGCGCAACCCTGATTTCTGCACACCGCGCAGCTATTCAGTCAGAAACAATGTTAACATACTCGACACAAGCATGGCGAAACGTCTAAGCGTCGCGAACGCGTAGAGTATCGGGGCAAAGCATGGGCATTGACAACAATAATTTATCCGACGTCACGACACCGGTATCAAACAGCCGCCGTGCGCTGGTGCTCGGCGCGGTCGGTGCGTCTGCTGTGATGACTGTACGCCCTGCGCTTGCTGCCACGGCCGTCTCGGTTCTCAACTGCCGCATTCCCATTCCTGATCCTGCGCGCGCAGGTCAATATATCGCAACCGATGGCTCGCTTGTCGCTGCGGGTACGCAAGGCGCGTTTCCGCCGTCTACCCGGCCGTTCACTGGCCAGGAGGTAAAGGCGGCGCTTGCAGGGCGATCGCTGCCGGGCACAAGCTATTCGCAGAGCCAGGCTTATCTCAACTATGTGCGGCGTTTGCAGACGGGCCAGAGCGGCTTCACCTGCTTTGCGTCGTTGCAGATGCCGGGGCGCTGAACCGCTTTCACTTATGACCGCGCCGCTGTTCGCCGCAAACCTGCCGTATCGGATCGTTGCGCTCGACGAATTGTCGGCAGTCTATCACCGGGCATCGGGGGCGACGCATGTTGTGATGGAGCCGATCCCACAAATATTAGCAGCGCTCGAAACTGGCGCGCTTGACGCTCATGCCCTGTATGCAAAGCTTTCAATCGTGCATGACTTGGGTTCCGAGACCGACGCGCGACTGGCGCTTGATGACCGCCTGAACGAATTGGTGACGCTAGGTTTGGTGACAATCACTTGAAACACAGCATGTTGCTGCGCGTGGGGCCGCGCACATTCCGCATTGGTAGCGACTGGCACCGGCCAATTGTCGAACTTAAATCACTATATGCGTCGTATCTGCATATGCTGAGCGAAACCGACACCATCCCCGATTACACCGTCCGGCTTGAAGCGACGCGTTTCTGGCGGCGCACTGTGCGGCCATCGGTGGCCATTCGCGGTGACCATGAACTCGCCGACGCGGTGCCGACGTCGCTTGCGCACGGTTTGCTTGCTGCTGAAATGGCGATGAACCTGCAAATGGCATTGGGGGAGCGGCGTTACCTATTACTTCACGCGTCGAGTGTGGAAAAGGACGGCCGGGTCTTGATCATGACGGGAGAAAGCGGATCGGGTAAATCAACGCTATCGGCACTGCTTGGCCATGACGGCTGGCGCTTCATGGGTGACGAGTTCGCGCTCATTGATACCAAGACAGGATTAGCGCACCCGTTCCCACGGCCTGTGAGCCTCAAAGGTGAAGCGATTGCGCTTATGCGTGCTGCGCTACCAAAAGCGCAGTTCGGCCCCGTCCAACGCGACACGCCAAAGGGCGATGTTTGCCACTTGGTGCCTGCACGCGCGGCAATTGATGCAATGGATCGTCCTGCAAAACCCGCGCTGATCCTGTTTCCACGCTACGGTTTCGCGCGTGAGATGCGGGCCGTGGGGACAAGCGAAGCGTTCGTTCGGCTCACACAGGCTTCGACCAACTATACCGCGCTTGGCGAGGCTGGTTTTCATGCGCTGACCACGCTTGTTAAGACAGTGCCAAGCTGTGCGATCGATTATCCTGACACGAAAACCGCCGTTGCACTCGTCAATTCGCTATGGGCTGACTTGGCGTGATCGACGCGCGCCTGTTAACCCGCGTGCTGAGTGAACCGGCTTACGCATTAACGCTTGACGCGCGCGGCTGGACGGCACTGCTTGGCATTGCAAATGCTGAACGGCTGACCGCGAGTCTGGCATTTCGGCTCGACGGTTTGAATATCCCCGAGAAGGCGCGCGCGATCCTGAGCGATGCGAAGGCCAATGCCGAAACCGGGCGAACGCATGCGCTGTGGGAGGCAGAAATGGCGCGGCGTGCGCTCGCTTCTCTCAACATCAAAGTCATTCTTCTCAAAGGCACCGCATTTGCGGCGGCAGGGTTTGATGCGGCGCGCGGTCGTTTGATTGGCGACCTCGACATTCTGGTGCCGCGTGATCAGCTTGACCGGGTCGAGGCGCATTTGTTCGCGGCTGGATGGGAATGGGTCAAGCCAAACGCTTATGACGATGCCTATTACCGTCAGCATATGCACGAACTCCCGCCGATGATCCACAGCGCGCGTGACCGGATGATCGACGTCCATCACACTATTTTGCCGTTGACCGCGCGCCCTACGCCTGACGCTACCGCGATGATCGCGGATGCTGTGCCGCTGGGAAATGGGCTCTACACATTGTCGCCCGCAGATATGCTGATCCACGCGGCCGCGCACCTGTTTGCCGACGGTGATCTGGCGGGCGGACTGCGCAACCTCTGGGATATTGACCGGCTGATCCGCGAACAGTGCGACACAGCGGACTATTGGAAGACGTTGACGGAGCGCGCGCGGCTTCACGGTCTTGTGCCACATACATCGCGCGCGCTGCGATTAACGCAGCATCTGTTTGCAACGCCGGTCGACCCCTATCTTGCGTTTGAGGCACGGCGCGGCGACATTTTTTACATGGGCCGCCTGCTCGCGCGCAACGGCTGGGGGCAGGAAACGCGCAAAATCTTGCGCTTCGCCTTTTACGTCCGTTCACATTGGCTGCGGATGCCGCCGATCCTGCTCATGCGCCACCTGTGGACGAAATGGTGGATGGTTTAGAATCGCCGTCAGCTTGACCAACGGCGACACCAGTTAGTTTCAAATAGTTACGTTGGAGTCGGTTTCAACTGTTGCATTCACTTCTGTACCGGCTTTTATGTAGGCGCTCTTGCCCTTAACAAATGCAGAGAACACGCCGACCAATACAGCCGCACCGATCGTTGCAGCTGTACCACTCGAACCTTTTTCATCGAAGCTGCCAGTGATTTTGACGTTTGCCGGATTGGCCTGAATGAAGAGAACACGCGCCTCCATCTTGCCTGATTTGCCAAACGCGCCATGTTTGACGACTTTTGTGATTTCGCCAAAGGCAGGCGTTCCACGCGCGATCAGCGTCCGTCCTTCGACAATCACATCATTGGCAACTTGCATCGAAACACGCTGCCCAACTTTATTCTCTTTCGAATTGACTTCGGTCACCACTCTTAAAAGAATTTGGGTGCCTTGGCGCAGCACATTCGATGTAGATGCCTTCGACGATTGCGTTGCAAGCGGCGGCGCAGTTGCCACCGGAGTGGCTGTCGTTGGCGCGGCGGTCACCGGAGCGCTCGCAGGTGTCGTCGTTGGCGTCAATTGTTGCGCGAATGATGCCGCTGGCAATGCCACGATAATAGAAGCCGCTGTTGCAGCGGTTAGAAAAGTTTTCACTTGATGATCCTCCTGTTGCCCAAGCACAGAGTGAACGACGGATTGAGCATTGGCAACTGGCAAATATTTTTAATAACGTTGCGCTGTGTCAGCGCCTGAATTGCTTCAAAGTATCGATCAGTTCGTCAAAATGATCGATGACGACATCGGCGTCCATTTCCTTGATCGAATGCATCAAAAAGCCAAAGCTGCACGCGACGCTGGGAATGCCTGCGGCCTTTGCCGCCATTGTATCGTAGATTGAATCGCCGATGAACACTGCGCGCGGGCCGCTGCCAGCCGCCTGGCACCGCGCAATGAGTTCGATGATCGGGTCTGCCTTGGGCTTGGCGCGGTCAGTGCCGAGCGTGTCTCCGCCAATCACGCAGACCATCCGGTCAAACAGGCCGAGTTCGCGAAGCACCTTGTTGGCCAGGCTTTCGAATTTGTTGGTGACGATGCCGTATTTGACGCCCATCGCGTCAAGGCGATCAAGCACCGCTTCGCCGCCCGGAAACAGTTGCGTGTGGACAGAGATATTGGCTTCGTAAAATTTGAGGAGCGCACGGTAGAGCGGCTTGAATTCGTCGGCGGGAATGCCGCCGCTGGCGTTCAATCCGTGTTCGAGCATCATCTTTGCGCCCCCGCCAATCAGCGGCTTTACCTGATCGGTGGTGAGGGGCGCACGGTCAACAAGCGACAGCGCGTGGTTGACCGCAGCGGTCAGGTCTCCGCTCGTATCGAGCAGCGTTCCGTCGAGATCAAACCCGACAATATCAAAGGGAAAATCAGTCATATGCCAAGCCCTGCACCGGTCGCTATGGAAATGGCAAGGATTTGATGGCAAAGCCCCGCTTTATGACCAGCAATCCGATCGCCGCCATCATCCTTGCCGCGGGCAAGGGCACCCGCATGAAATCCGACCTTCACAAGGTATTGCATCCTATCGCGGGGCAACCGATGCTGATGCACCTGATGGCGAATGTTGACGCACTTTCCCCGGCGAAGAAGATCGTGGTCGTAGGTAGTGGCAAGGAGCAGCTAGGAGCCGCGCTGAAGGGTTCCACAGAGTTAGTGGTGCAGAACCCTCAGTTTGGCACCGGACACGCTGTACGGCAGGCTGAGGGTGCCTTAGCGGGCTTTGACGGTGACGTCCTCATCCTTTACGGTGATGTGCCGTTTGTTCCGCGCGCGACGATGCAAAACATGGTTGATCGTCTCAATGCGCCCGATGCGCCCGCAGTCGTTGTACTCGCATTCGCCCCCGATGATACACAAAGCTATGGCCGGGTGATTACCGACGGCGACCGCATCGTCAAAATGGTCGAGCACAAGGATGCAAGCGACGTCGAGCGCGGCTGCCGTTTGTGCAACAGCGGGCTGATGGCGGTGAAGGCGCGCGATCTCTTCGCGCTATTGGCTCGCGTGAACGACGACAATGCCGCCAAGGAATTCTACCTTGTTGATATTGTCAATATTGCCAACGCCGATGGTCGCCACTGCGCCGCCGTGACGACTGATCCGTTCGACGTAGCGGGCATCAACAGTCGCGCAGAGCTGGCGGTTATGGAAAGCCAGTGGCAACAGCGCCGCCGCCGCAAAGCGATGGATGACGGCGCGACGCTCATCGCACCGGAGACGGTCTGGTTTGCCTATGATACTGTTGTTGGCCGCGATGTCGTGATCGAGCCCAATGTATTTTTCGGACCCGGCGTGACTGTCGCCGACAACGTCACGATCCACGCCTTTTGCCATATTGAAGGCGCGGCGATTGGCGATGGCGCACAAATTGGCCCCTATGCCCGCCTCCGCCCCGGCGCGGTGCTTGAAGAAAAAAGCAAAGTCGGCAATTTCGTCGAGGTCAAAAAAGCGCGGCTTGGCAAAGGCGCCAAAGCCAACCACCTCAGCTACATCGGCGATGCCGATGTCGGGGCAGGGGCAAACATTGGTGCGGGGACGATAACCTGCAATTATGACGGCTATTTCAAATATCAGACGATAATTGGTGAGGGTGCATTTATCGGCAGTAATTCGGCCTTGGTCGCCCCGGTAACAATCGGCGCTGGCGCGATTGTCGGCGCGGGAAGCACGGTCACGCGCGACGTTGCTGACGGCGAGTTACGCCTCGTGCGTGCTGAGCAATCGGCAAAGCTGGGTTGGGCCGACCGGTTTCATGAAACGATGCGGCGAAAGAAGGCGGGTAAATGACCCCGCCCGCCGCTGTGCGGATGGATTCTGTTCAGGCGTTGCGCGGTATTGCGGCGCTGTCGGTCGTGCTGTTCCACGCGCACTGGATTGGCCTGTCAAGCTTTGGGGTCGAGCTATTCTTTGTGCTGTCGGGCTTCATCATTTGCTATGCTGCGGCCAAGGAACCTGAAGGTTTCATGCTCAAACGCGTCTGCCGGGTCGTGCCGCTCTACTGGCTGGCAACGATCGGGATTTTTGTCGGCGCGCTCATCGTCCCATCGCTTTTTGCATCATCTGATCCGACATTCGGAAATCTTGCGCGTTCGCTGTTTTTTGTCCCGTTTGCGCGCGGAGACGGGTTGGTAATGCCGCTGCTTTTTCTCGGCTGGACGCTGAATTACGAGATGTTGTTTTATGTGATATTTGCGCTCGCGCTGATGCTGTCGCGTCGGCTTGCGCCGATGATCGCGGGCGCAGTGATTGTGGCATTGGCCTATGCGCATCCGCTGCTTGCGCCGATATCGGTGCCGCTCGATTTCTGGACGAAACCGGTGATCCTTGATTTTCTGGTGGGGATCATCGCCTATCTGATCTGGAGCAGGCGCAGCGCGGTCATTCAAAAGCTTCCCGTGCTTGTCGCAGCAACACTCGCGGTCGCAATGCTTGGTTTGCTCATCATGGGCATTCCTCACGGAATTTCGGCCAGCATCCCGACCAAGGCGCTGATCGGCGGAGTTCTGCTGCTTGCAGCGCTGCGGCTTGATGGGTTCGTGAAATGGCCTGCGACGATGCTACTACTGGGTGATGCCAGCTATTCGCTCTATTTGCTCCACCCCTATATCTTGCAGGCGATCAACCGGTTCGTACATCCGCTTGATAGCAGTGTGTTAGGCATTGTGGTTACGGTGATCGCGCTCGGACTTGCGATTTTGCTTGCGTTGTTAAGCTTTCGCATGGTCGAGCGGCCTAGCAACCGGGCACTTAGACATTATTTTGAAGCGCGCAATTTGCGGCTGCTGTTTTCGACAGGAATTTATCGGAAATGACACGAGCGCCTTGACATGATATCATGATATGATATCAATATATCATGACTCGCATCCTGTGTGACATCCCCGATGAAGATATTAAGTGGCTTGACCAGCTTGCCGCCGCGCAGGGCAAATCGCGGGCGTCTGTGCTGCGCGAGGCGGTTGTGGCGTACAAACCTGAAATTGGGGGCAGCGATACAAGCTGGATTGATCAGGGATTTGGCCTGTGGGCGCGGCACGGTGTTGCCAATGACTCGCACGAATATGACCGCAAACGCCGCGCTGAATGGACCCGCTACTGGGATGATGACTATGAAGAGGTACGCGCTGAATCGCCTGATATGTTTGACGAGGAGGATGATCGACAGCGGCAAATCTATCTCGATATGATTGCTGGCAAATATCCCGCGCCCAAGGTTCCGCACAGCAAGTGAGCGGCTATGCTTTCGACGCAAATATCGTGATTGATGCGCTTGCAGGTTATCCGCCTGCGCGCCTTGAAATCCAACGTGCGGCGACTTCTGGCTCGCGCCCTTGGATCAGCCGGATGGCATGGATCGAAGTTCTATCGAAGGGCGATGAAACTGTCGTTCGCGATGCAATGGCGTTTCTCGGTCATTTCGGGCTTGATGAAATTGATGATGAGATATCCCGTCGGGCGGCAGCGCTTCGAAGGGATCGGCCAAGACTTAAATCACCCGATGCCATCATCCTTGCAACGGCACAGTCGCGCGGTCGCGTCCTCGTTACACGAAATACAAAGGATTTTCCGGCAGAGATGCCGGGCATCCGTGTTCCCTATATCCTTTAACTGAAAGCGTTTCATCCATGTGCGGTATTATCGGAATTGTTGGCGATCATGCAGTCTCTGACCGGCTTGTCGATGGACTCAAGCGGATGGAATATCGCGGCTATGACAGCGCAGGCGTATGCACAGTGTTCGAAGGGCAACTGATCCGTCGCCGCGCACAGGGCAAGCTCGCAAATCTCGTTACGGTGCTGAAGACTGATGACGCACAGGGCAATATCGGCATCGCGCACACGCGCTGGGCAACCCACGGCGCGCCAACGACCAGCAATGCGCATCCGCATGCGACGCGCGAAGTTGCGCTTGTCCACAACGGCATCATCGAAAACTTCAAGCCACTGCGTGACGGACTGATCGCACGCGGGCGCGTGCTTGAAAGTGAAACCGATACCGAAGTCGTCGCGCACCTCATAAGCGAACAGGTCGAAGCAGGACATTCGCCGCAGGATGCTGTGAAGGCGGTTCTTCCCCAGTTGCGCGGTGCCTTTGCACTGGCGATTGTGTTTCGCTCTCACCCCGACATGCTGATTGGTGCACGGCTCGGTTCGCCGCTCGTCGTTGGCTACGGCGAAGGAGAAACCTACCTTGGTTCGGACGCGCTTGCGCTCGCGCCGCTGACGCAGCAGATTGCGTATCTTGATGAAGGCGATTGGGTGATCATCACCCGCGACGGCGCTGACATTTTCGACAAGGATAACAATCCCGTCACGCGCGAAGTGACGACATCGGGCGTTTCGGCAGCGGCGATCGAAAAGGGCAATTACCGCCACTACATGCAAAAGGAAATCTTTGAGCAACCCACCGTGGTTGCCCAGACATTGTCGTCATACATCCGCCCGCTTGAACAGCAGGTCGCGCTGCCGCAGATGGATTTTGACCTGTCGACTATCAACCGCGTGACGATCGTTGCCTGTGGCACCAGCTTTTACGCCGGGATGGTCGCGAAATATTGGTTTGAGACTTTCGCACGCGTGCCCGTTGACCTCGATTTTGCGAGCGAGTTTCGCTACCGTGATCCGGTGTTTGAAGTGGGCGGGCTGGCACTGTTCATTTCGCAGTCGGGCGAGACCGCAGATACGCTTGCCGCACTGCGCCATGCCAAAGCGGCGGGTCAGAAAATTGCCGTTGTCGTCAACGTTCCGACCAGTTCGATGGCGCGTGAGGCCGATTTGTTGCTGCCAACGCACGCGGGGCCCGAAATTGGCGTCGCATCAACCAAAGCATTTTCATGCCAGCTCGCCGTGCTTGCGGCACTTGCGGCGCACTTGGCGGTCGTCAAGGGTAAGATGACGCGGGTGCAGGAGCAGGAGGTGGTCAAGCATCTTACCGAGGCGCCCGCCGCAATCAATGCGGCACTCGCGCATGATGACGACATTGCAGGCATGGCGCACCTGATCGCACCCGCGCGCGATGTCCTTTATCTCGGACGCGGCCCCGATTATCCACTCGCGCTTGAAGGTGCGCTCAAGCTCAAGGAGATCAGCTACATCCACGCCGAAGGCTATGCCAGCGGTGAAATGAAACACGGTCCGATCGCGTTGATTGATGAAGCGGTGCCGGTCATCGTCCTCGCGCCGAGCGGCCCGTTATTTGAAAAGACCGTCAGTAACATGCAGGAAGTGCGCGCGCGCGGCGGCAAGATTGTTTTGATCTCCGACGCCCAAGGCATTGCCGAAGCGGGCGAAGGCTGCATGGCAACCATCGAAATGCCCTCAGTACATCCGCTGATTGCGCCACTGGTCTACGCGGTGCCGGTTCAGTTGCTTGCCTATCATGTGGCGTGCGTCAAAGGCACCGATGTTGATCAGCCGCGCAATTTGGCGAAGAGTGTCACGGTCGAATAATTGAAAATCTATTTCGATGGTGGATGCCGACCCAATCCGGGAGCAATCGAAGTGGCCGTTGTCGCGCGCGGCGTCGCCTATTACCGTGATGACTTTGGCACGGGCGATAACAGCAATGCTGAGTGGCGCGCGCTGATATTTGCGGCTGAGATAGCTGCGCAATTGGGCGCGCGCGATGTCATATTCGTCGGCGATTCGGCGCTTGTCATCAATCAGGCGAAAGGGTCGCAGAAATGCCGCAGCACGAAGCTCCAACAGCATTTTGACAAGTTCCAATCGCTCATCGCCAACCTCGGGCGTATCCGGCTCAGACACGTTGGGCGATCGCAAAACCTTGCAGGCATTGCTCTGGCGCGCAGGCATCCGCGGGGTTAAACAGCAATTCAATCAGGAGAAGCAAAATGACCATTGAAGGCGGGTGCTATTGCGGCGATGTGCCATACAAGGCGGAAGGCCCGGCGCTAATGAAAGCAGAATGTTTCTGCCGCGAATGCCAATATATCACGGGCGGCGGTTCGCTCCTCGTGATGGCCGTCGCAATCGATGGTTTTGCTCTGACCAAGGGTGCGGTGAAGGGCTTTACGCGGACCGACATCGACGGCGGCGTCACCCGCGAGTTCTGCCCCAATTGTGGCACTCACTTGTTCACCCGCGCGCCGGGGTTTCCGGCAGCTGTGATCGTCAAGGTCGGTTCGCTCGACGATCAATCCCAATTCTCAGGGCCAGATACCGCCAATTTCGCGTGCGACGCGCAGCCATATCACCGGTTACCGACCGACATCCCGGTATTTCAGAAATGGATGCGGTAGTTAGGCTCGTTTTCACCTAGATTGAATCTGACCATTTCTGGATCGTCATTCCCGCCCTTCGACTGCCTTGCAGGCGCTCGAAGGGCGGGAATGACGGTAAATGCAAGGTGGTTCAACTTAACTGGAACCGACTCTACCCCATCGGATACATGATCTCGCGGTTGACCTGATTGATCGCCTTCATCACTTCGTCGCTCAGGATGAGGTCGGCTGCTGCAAGGATTGGGGCGAGCTGATCTTCATGTGTCACGCCAACGATTGTCGAAGCGACGAAGTCATGCTGTTTTGACCACGCCGTTGCAAGCGTCACCACGTCCATCCCTGCATCGGCAGCGATCTTCATATAACGCTCGGTTGCCGCGAGCGATTTTTCATTGATGAACCGCCCGGCCATTTTCGCCTGACGGCCGCCCATCGCAAGATAATGCGAAAAGCGTGCGCCGGCAGGCGTTGCGCCGTTTTGATATTTGCCCGTCAGAACACCGCCGCCAAGCGGCGAGTAGGGAATCAGGCTGACGCCTTCCTGACGGCACACCTGAGCAAGCTCGTCTTCGAATCGGCGGTTGTTAAGACTGAAATTATTTTGGATCGTGTGATAGCGCGCGGCGCCGAGCCGCTCTGCTGTGGCAAGGCTCTTCATCAGGCCCCAGCTTGTTTCATTCGAACAGCCCAATATCCGCAGCTTGCCCGCGCGGACGAGCTCATCGAGCACTTCCATCGTTTCTTCATAGCCCGTACCGTGATCGGGCCAATGCGTCTGATAAAGATCGATATAGTCGGTTTGCAGACGGCGCAGGCTATCTTCGACTGCAACAATGATATTGCGGCGGTCAAGTGCGGTCATGCCGGCGCGTTTGGGTGATTTGAACCAGCTATGGCTTGGCCCAGACACTTTGGTCGCCACGATGATTGCGTCGCGGTCCTTGGTCTTCAGCCAGCGTCCGAAAATCTCTTCGGTCAGCCCGCAATATTTGACATCGGGGGGCACAGGATAGCCTTCGGCGGTGTCAAAGAAATTGATGCCTGCATCAAGCGACTGATCAAGGATGCGGTGTGACATCGCCTCGTCGGCCTGATTGCCGAATGTCATTGTCCCCATGCAAATGTCGGAGACATAGATTGCACTCTTTCCGAGGCGACGGTTTTTCATAACTGGTGGTTCCTGTGATTATTATCTTCGTATCTGCGTTGGCGACGAAAACTGCACACGTCAAATTTCAATCGACCCGCTGACCAGATTGCCTTCGCTCAATCCTTCTTTGCGGCGGACGTCGGCCTTGAGCGGGAGCATGAAGCCACCGCTTTCACGGTGGGGAAATAGCGACGTGTTCCACAATGTATCGCCAATGGTCACGCGCACCTTGATCGACCCCCAGCCACCAGAACGACCACCTGCCTGCGCACGAACCGCCGCCGCCGCTTCGCCAGTGATCGTCATGAAGTGCCATGATGCTTTTGCTGGCGGCTGCGGCGTCCACAGCCATACCATGCCGCTGAAGTCGATTGCAGTCGCGTCGCTTTCGCCGCCAATGATCAGATCGATTTCGCGCATGTCCATCTTCGCAGCGTTGCACAAGCATGGGTATGCGGCAAGTCTGGGGTTGCGCGTCTGCGTCATTGCACCATAAGGCACAGCTGCAAGAATATGGGGATTCATATGGCAACCAACACCGCACCGGACGCGTATCAGGTCGATATCAAACGCGATCGGCTCGTCATTGTGGCATCGTCGCTTGGTACTGTGTTCGAATGGTATGATTTCTTTGTTTACGGCACGCTGGCTGCATTGATCGGTAAGCTATTTTTCCCAGCAACCAGCGACAGCGCGGCTTTCCTTCTGGCACTTGCAACCTTTGGCGTCGGTTTTGGCGTCCGTCCGGTTGGTGCGCTGGTTTTTGGCATCCTCGGCGACAAACTGGGGCGGAAATATACGTTTCTCATTACGATAACGCTGATGGGGCTGGCGACTGCGGCAATCGGATTGCTACCGACGTTTTCGGAAATCGGGATGGCAGCGCCGATTTTACTGGTGACTCTGCGCGCGTTGCAGGGATTGGCGCTTGGTGGCGAATATGGCGGCGCGGCAATTTATGTCGCCGAACATGCGCCGCAGCATCGCCGTGGATTCTACACCAGTTTCATTCAGGGAAGCGTCGTCGGCGGCTTCATACTCAGCCTCGCTGTCGTACTCGGCACCACGGCGCTGATCGGCCAGGAAGCATGGGAAGCATGGGGATGGCGCGTGCCGTTTCTGTTTTCACTGCTGTTGCTTGGCATCAGCCTCTGGATTCGCGCGCAGCTTTCCGAAAGTCCTGTCTTTGCAGCGATGAAAGCTGCGGGTGAAACGGCGAAGAACCCTCTGCGCGAAAGCTTCAATAGCTGGGCAAAGGTCAAACGCATCTTGGCAGTCATGATCGGCGTTGCGGCGGGGCTGACCGTTGTCTGGTACACCGCACAATTTCAGGCGCTGTATTTTCTGCAAAATGCGTTGCGCGTCGATGATATGATCGCGCGATTGATTGTTGGTATTGGTGCGATATTCAGCCTGTTCTGGTTCATCCTGTTCGGCTGGTGGTCGGATAAAGTGGGACGGAAAACGCCGATTCTGATCGGTTATGTCCTCACCCTGTTACTTTTGTTTCCGCTGTTTCACTTAATGGCCGATGTCGCAAACCCTGCGCTTGCCGCAGCAATGAAGCGCAGTCCCGTTGTCGTGACTGGTAGTGAATGCACATATAACCCGTTCGCGCAGAAGGGGCAGGCGACGCCCTGCGGTCAGGTGCTTGATGCGTTGGCGAAAAAGGGTGTTGCCTATACCAAAGTTGACGGTGCAACTGGCGCGCCGCCTACCGTTACAATCGGCGGCGTCGCAGTTGACGCGACCAACGCGACGGCACTTGAAACAGGTTTGGTGGCTGCGGGTTACAATCTCGCCAAGGTAAAGCCAGGCATCGGTGCAATCGTAAAAATCATCCTGTGTATCATTGGCATCGGCTTTCTGTCTGGCATGACCTACGGCCCGGTCGCGGCCTTTCTGGTGGAGCTTTTCCCGGCGCGTGTACGTTACACGTCTATGTCGATTCCTTATCACATCGGAACGGGCTATTTCGGTGGCTTTCTGCCGTTCATCAGCCAGACCATCGTTGTGAAAACTGGCGATCCGTTCGCGGGGCTGTGGTACACGCTCGCGGTGGTCGCGGTTGCCCTGATCGTGACGTTTTTCTTCCTGCCCGAAACATCAGGAAAAGATCTCGATTGACGCTCGCTTCACCCCTTCGCCTGCGTCTCGACGGCGCGGCACTCTGCGATAACTGGCGCTGGCTTGCCAAGCGGAGTGGCAGTGCGGCGTGCGGCGCTGCGGTCAAGGCTGATGGCTACGGGCTTGGCGAACGCGGCGTCGTCGAACGACTGACAAAGGCGGGTTGTCGAGACTTTTTCGTTGCGACTTGGGGCGAAGCGTCAGCGCTTGGCACTCTGGAAGAGGGGGTCGGTTTATCTGTCCTCCACGGAGTGCGCGATGAGGATATGACCGTCGCTACGGCATCAAACGCGCGGCCAACGCTCAATACGCCCGAACAGGTTCTACGCTGGCGAGACACCGGCCAATCGTGCGATGTGATGGTCGATACGGGCATGAACCGGCTGGGTATCGCGGCGCGGGATATCGCCGATGGTTTGCTTGAAGGGCTGCGGATCGAGACATTGATGAGCCATCTCGCTTGTGCTGATACGGTATCACCGATGAACGAAGCGCAGCGAATAAACTTTGCGGCGCTCGCGGGAACGACGACCGCGCGGCGGATGAGCCTCGCCAATTCGGCAGGAATATGTCTGGGCAATGACTATGCATTCGATCTGACACGCCCGGGCCTTGCGCTTTACGGCGGCGTTCCAGCTTCGGTCGCGCAGCGGCATATCACGCAGGTTGTCCGGCCAGAGGCCCAGATAGTGCAACGTCGTTCAGTCGCGGCGGGAGAAAGCGTGGGCTACAACGCGACATTTGTTGCACAACAGGTCACCGAGGTGGCGATCCTCAATATCGGATATGCCGATGGCTATCTTCGCGCGTTTTCAGGCAAGGGTAGCTGTGGGGACGGACGTCTGCCGGCGATCGGACGCGTTTCAATGGATTTGCTCGCGATATGCGTTGATGCTGCACCGCAATTGCGTGAAGGGGACTGGGTTCAGGTCGATTATGATCTGCCTACCGCGTCGGCGCAGTCAGGCTTGTCACAATATGAGCTTTTGACCGGGCTTGGTGCACGCTTTGACCGGATTTGGGACTAGCGCCTAGCGCTGCGCCAGAAACCAATCGCGCAGCGGCTCCCACATGAGTGTGCGTGCCGACGATCCAACCACCATCCCGACATGCCCGAGATTGAGCAACAGCCGGTCGGGAACGCGGCTCGCCGCTGCTGCTGGGACGATATTGTCAGTCAGTGAAATGATATCAAACACGGGGCAGGGGAGTGCAGCCGGATCGGCGGTGCGGCCGCCGACTTGCCATTTGCCAGACCCGGGCAGATCCTGCTCAAAGAAATCGACGAAGGCCTGACGCGCTGCGGCATAGGTCAGTGGCGGGCCGGCATTTGCCCAGTCTTCAACCGCCATAAATCGCCGCGCAGAGGCGCTTTCCTGATCGAGTGCATCAAAGCCGATATATTTGCTTACCGAACGCGCGGGGTCAAGCTGCCAGAAGCCTGATTGAAGCACTTCCATCGGCAACAATCCCATTGCGCGCGCAGCCGATTTGGCGCTTTTCCAAAGTTGCATCTGATCGGCGCGCGCAGTTTCGGGAAAGCCGCTGAAATGCCACGGCACGGCAACGAGCGCGAGCGACGCGACGGGGGTTATGAAAGCCGCCGCGATCGCCATCGTCCCGCCGATACAATAGCCCATGACATGCGGGGGCGCAGGCCGAGAGGCGAGAAGTGGTGCGAGCATGTTTTCCACATACGCCGTAATATCGACATGCTTTTCGGACGGGGTCGGGCACCCCCAATCGACGAGAAAAACGTGAAATCCCTGTGTGGCCAGCCACGTGGCAAGTGAATTTTCGGGCATCAGATCGAGGATGTCGGGCGGATTGATGAGCGACGGAACCAAGATCAGATCGGGGCCACTGCCGCCATAATCGAGCAACACTGCGCGCCCGGCACGCGCAACTATGGGTCGGGCAATCCGCGCGCCAGTTCGCGGACGATTTTGAAACGCGCGAACACCGGCAAGCACAGATGCGACCCGCGCAGGATTGCCCTGAGTTTCGCGCTGCACCATATCGATAAACAGCGGAAGCGGGCGCGGGCCGTAGTTTTGTTGCGGTGCAACGGGCTTTGATGCTATAAATGATTTTTCATTCAGAGGAAATGCCGCAATGGCCAAATCATCGCCGAGCCCGGAGGCTGGATCGTCAGCGGGTTCATCGGTTGTCATCGTCAAAAAATATGCCAATCGCCGTTTGTATAATACCGAAAGTTCATCCTACATCACGCTCGACGATCTCGCAAAGATGACGCGTGAGGGCCGCGAATTTCAGGTGCTCGATGCAAAAAGCGGCGATGACATCACGCATAATATCCTGACCCAAATCATCATGGACGAAGAATCGCGTGGCGAAACGATGTTGCCTGCGGGCTTTCTGCGCCAACTGATCGCGATGTACGGCGATTCGGTGCAATCTGCTGTGCCGCAATATCTTGAAGCATCGATGGACGCATTTCGTCAAAACCAAAAGCAGTTCCGAAGTGCGCTTGAAGGCGTTTTGACCAGTGGCCCGTTCGGCGAAATTGCCAAGCGCAACATCGCGATGTTCGAAACCGCAACCAGCGCGTTTCGGTCCGGCGGCAAAGCGGCTGCGGCCCCGGTCGAGACGCCGCCTGATGATGTCGATGCTCTCAAAGCGCAACTCGCAGCGCTTCAGGCGAAGGTCGATAAGCTCACGTCTTAAGCGTCGGCCATCACTCCGCCGCCGCGCCGCAGACCTTGATCGCTGGGGGAGCCGGTCGCGGGCCTTTAGCCGTGAATGCCATCAAAAATATGCCCTGATCTGGCAGTGGCTTGGTTTTAACCTTTTGATATCCGACTGCGCCAAGCTCGCACGCCAGCAGGCTCGGCGGGGTGCCGTGCGCCTGTGTTGGCCGATTGGCGTCAACGATCACCACTTCACCCCCGGCGCGCAGTGCGGGGCGCATTCGCCATAGAAATTCGTACGGCGTTTCGATCTCGTGATACATGTGGATCAGGAAGATGCGATCAAAACTGTTTGGCGGTAGTTTCGGGTTGGCGGGTTCGCCGAGTGTCACACTGACATTGTCGAGCTTTTCCCGGTAGACGCGTGCGGCAAGCGTTTCGCGCACCTTGGGAAATATATCCTGTGCCAGCACCCGGCCTTTCGCACCTACGCGCGCGGCCAAGCGGATTGTGTAATAGCCTTCGCCGGCACCAATATCGGCGACGCTCATACCCGGCGCGACGCCGCTGATATCCATCACACGGGCCGCTTCCTTTACTTGATCGCGGGCGATTTCGGTCGACCAACGGCTTGATACAATGGTTGACACGGGACGGTTCGCCGCCGGGAACGCTTTGCTGGGAACATCCTGATCAGCAACCGTCGCGGCACTGCTGCAACTCGATATCAGTAACATGCCAATCAGCGTCCAAAGCTTCATCAGTCGACATCCTCTACGTCAACGGTTTCTCCCGTAACACGCTGAGATAGGGCCGCAGCCATGAAGGGGTCAAGGTCACCGTCAAGAACGTCGCTCGGGCTGGTTGACGTTACACCTGTGCGCAGATCCTTGACGAGTTGGTAGGGCTGCAAGACATAGGACCGGATCTGATGGCCCCATCCGATATCGGTTTTGCTCGCGGCAGTGGCGTTGGCTTCGAGTTCGCGTTTTCTCAGTTCGGCTTCATACAATC
>JAYVVW010000076.1:0-25158 GCA_043786595.1 Sphingomonadales bacterium
TATCAATCATTGCACTATATAGTTAAATCCTCTGAACAGATCAACCATAACGGCGTTGATATTCCAGAAAACACAGCCTGCGAGATACAGGTTCGAACCATTCTACAACATGCGTATAGCGAACTCACGCATGATACAATCTACAAGCCGAGCGTCCAGGCCGAACCTGACGTTAAGCGCGCTGCTGCCAAAAGTATGGCCCTCATTGAGGCAACCGACGATTATTTCATGCAAGTGCGTGATAGGCTTGCGTTAGCTCAAGCCCCCGGTGGTCGAGTAGCTGTAGTCGTTGACAAAATTTATCAAACACTAACTGGCTTAGTCCCTGATAATTCGCCTCTCAACGAGATCATCATTGACCACTTTAAGAAGTGGGCCAAGGAAGATTTTGAAGAATCCATCACCGAATTTGTAAGTAATAAGCAATATTTGTCTGATATTATTCAAGAACGTGCGATCAATGGACTATTTTATCGTCAATCCAGTGTGTTGCTTGTTTATTGGGCAATTGCACAGGCACCGCGAGATATCTCATATGATAGCCCGCTATCAGACGATGAACTGGCACCACTTTACAGTGATTTAGGGGAGCGATTGCCTGATAATCGTGCATAATGAAGGGTGCGCCGTTGCTCAACGCAGTCACCCACCCTTCTCAATCGGCCACACCTTGATGCCCATTTTACGGGCCTTATCGACCAAATTGGCATTGATCCCGTTGCCAGGACAGGCGATCACCGCCTTGGGGAGAGCTTCCAACATCATGTCATTGCGTTTGAACGGCGCAGCTTTCTTGAACCGGTTCCAGTTCGGCCGGAACGGATAATGGGTGATCTTGCGGGCATTGGCCCAGAGCACCGCGATATGTTCTCCGCCAGTGGGATTGCCGCCGTGGAACAAGACCATGTCGGGATATTTGGCGAGCACCTTGTCGAGCACGGCCCAGATACGGATATGGTCGTCATAGGCGGGACCTGCGGTGAACGCGACCCGTGTACCGGTAGGGAGCAGCGGCTCGATTTCAGCCCGACGTTTAGCGTTGATGAAGTCGCGGCTGTCGACCATCGTCGCGGTCAGGGTGCGGTGATTGACGAGTGATCCGTTATACGGCGCCCAGCTTTTGCGGAAATGACGCTCAAACTGATCGCCAGCGGCCTCGCGCATGAACTCCATGCTGTTGCGGCGTTCGATCAGGCCGAGGCCTTCGCGCAGGTGGCGTTCCAGTTCGACCGAGCGCACTTCTGAGCCGTCCTGTTCCTGCTGGCTGCGCTTCTGTGCGTCCTCATTGTCGTCAAGCTCGCGCTGGATACGGTTTCCGGCGCGGTGAAACACGTTGGTGACCGACCAGCACAGATCCTCTAGATCGGGTTCGAGCCGTGTATCCAGCATTGTTGCAATCAGCGCGTCGAAGATGTCAGCGATTGCGCCCGCGACCATCCGTTCTTCGGGCAAGGGCCTTGGATCGGCTTCGTCGGAGAAAGGGCGGTAACCATAAAGGCTGAGTTCGTCGAGCAAATGGCTGGTGGGGGATGCCTCGTGTTCGGGTTCAATATCGTCGTGAATGTCGGTCGCCATCGGTTAATCCTTCGCTTGTGTGACCGCGCGTCACGCTCGGCCTTCGTGGGCGTCTCTCTTGACCGGAGGGGCCGGGCCTGCACCCGAAAGGGCCGCAGCGCAGCGAAGGACGGCGGGCTGCGGCTATTTTGCTTCGCGGTGTAAAGGTGCGGCTACGCACCGACGGAAAATAGTCGCCGCCCGCCGTTGCAGGTCCGGCACGTCCGGTCTCAGACGCGCCTTTCAGAAGGCCGTGCGCGCGGCTCTCTCAATGCGTCAGGGGATATGCGGCGACCGATAATGCGTAAACTGAACCCGCTCACATTTCCCCTTCCGGCCTTATCTCAACATCACTAGAAATCGCGCACCGTCCCACGATACAAGCTGTGCAGCCAATGCCGCACCAAGGTGGGTGGCACCCAGTTGGCGTAGATCATCATTGAAGTCGCCCAAGTGCGGCACGAGTGGAATGACCTCGATCCCGGCAGGTTCTGCGCGCTTCGTCAATGTGGCCACTGCACCGTGTCCTGCCGGATCATTGTCGCGGGCAACATAGAGGCGGCGAAGCGTCGGTGGAAATAGGATGGCGGCAAGATGTGCCGATGATGTAGCGGCAGCCAGTGGCATGTCGGGCATGACCTCACGCAGCGACAGCATGGTTTCGATGCCTTCGCCTGCGATCATCGCGTCATCTGCAATGCCGAACCGGATGGCATGTCCAAGGATATTACCCATCGCACGGCGCGGTGATGCGACAGGGGCTGTTGTCAAAGCATCGGGATCGAGCCACGTTCTGTGCACCCCGGTCTGTTTCCCCAGAAGGTCTGTCACCGATGCTATCAGGGCTGGCCATGCTGTGCGTGTGCCCTGCGCATCGTCTTTGGAGGGTCGGTAATAGCATTGCGGATGAACTCGCAGCGGATCTGTCGCCCGCAAGGTCAGTATTTTGCGCTGGTGCAAATAGGTTTCTCCGAGAGTGCCGAGCAAAGGCTTTGATGCTGCAAATAATCGTTTTGCTGCTTCTGGTGATCCGGCTGCAACTTTGGATTTGGGCCGATTGCGATCTTGATTTGGACCGTTGGCCGGAACGGGTAGACTGAGAAATCGGCGGGCTTCATCGAGCGTATCGCGCAGTTGATGGTGTCCCTGATTGAGGGCGATGATGTCGAGCAGATCGCCGTGCTCGCCCGTGGCGGCGTCTGTCCATTTGCCCGCAACACCCTTTTCCATATCAACAAGCCGGACGTAGAGGCTGCGCCCAGGCACATTCTGGGCATTACCAACCAGCCAATAGCGACCCTCGCGGTAGCCTTGCGAGAGATAATGACGGCACACCGCCTCGGCATTTCTGCCAAGACGGTGTGCGATTTGGGTTGCGGGTTTTTCCATGATTCACCTCGGAATATGCTGGTCGCTTTGGCGGTGAGCAAATCGGCGGCCTTAGGCGGCCTTAGCGTTGCCACGGCGATCCACCACGCGGGTGATCGGGAATCGCTCGATCAGCTTGGCGAAGATTTGCGGCCCATCCGTCCCTGTCGGCACGAACAGCCGCAGCTTCCACGAGATGATTTCAGAGATCAGCCCGAGCGCCTTCAACCGCTCGACCCCGAGATCATTGAACCCGGTCAGTTCAATGCGCGGTGTTCCCATCGACCGGACGCGGGCAAGGACTTGGCCCTCGTCGATATGGAGTGAAGCTTCCCCCGCCATCAATATCGGCCATGCCTGCGCAGGCGAAAGCGTTGGTGCCTTTGCGCCCAGCGTTGCTGCCACCCATGCGGGCGACACCCGCCTGCCGACGATGCGTTCTCCAGTGTCGGCTTGAAGCCTGTAAACCCGTGAGGATTCGTTGGGCAGGCTTTTCCAGATCGGCAGGAGCAAGCCGGTGACGATATGAAGGGAACTGGTCACGAATTCGGGCACATCCGCGACCTCGGCATTCCAGACGCTAGCAAAAGTAGCAGGATCAGTCTCCTCCCAATGGGTTTGCGCCATGGCTTCGCGGGGAATGTTCGTCCGTTCCATCGGACGGATCAGCCGGACACGCTTTTCAATCGAGCCATCATCGAGCATCACACTGCGCGCGCCGATCTGCACGGCACCGCGACCTGAGCGGCTGTTGACCAGCAACATCGCGCCTGCCTCGCGGGCATGATCGAGTGCATCCTTCAACAATAGCGGTGCATTGCGATGCTTCTGCTCGATCGTCAGCAGCTGCGTTTCGGCCTGAGTGCCGGGATGGGTGTAGATGCTCTGCCGGTCGGTGACGGTGAAACTCTCGGCGCTTAGCGTTTCCAGTCCCATTTCATAAGTACCGCTAGCCATCGCGCCTTCGATCCGGGTGGCAAGCAGGCCTTCAAATGCGGCAAACAATATGTCCTGCATATCAATCGTCAGTGCCAGCATCCGATTAAGGAAAGTGGTGATGGGCGGCAGCTCGTCGCGCAGGCCGCCGTCCATGCTGTCAACGAGGCTCAATCCAGTCGCGGTTTCGAACTGGCTGAGTGTGCAGCCTTCAACCTTGCCGCGCACGATGACCTGATAAAGCTGGCGCAAGGCATCACGGGCATATTGGGATTCGAGATTATCTTCAGGCCGGAACATATTCTGCCCGCCGGTCTGGCGTTGCCCGCGCGTGATCGCCCCCAGTGTGTCGAGCCGCCGCGCGATGGTCGATATGAAGCGTTTCTGCGCTTTCACATTGGTTGTCACCGGACGAAACAAAGGTGGTTGCGCCTGATTGGTTCGGTTGGTTCGGCCAAATCCCTGGATCGCGCTGTCGGCCTTCCAACCCGATTCCAGCAAATAGTGGACGCGCAGCCGCTGGTTCCGTACCCCCAGATCGGCATGATATGATCGGCCCGTGCCGCCTGCGTCGGAGAAGATCAGAATTTGCTTGTCGTCATCCATGAACGCTTGGGTCTCGCCGAGGTTGGCTGACGCGGGGCGGTTCACAACGGCAAAGCGCGTGCTGCCATCATCACGGGTGCGGGCAACGATGCGCCGTGATCGCCCCGTCACCTCCGCCACCATGTCGGTGCCAAAACGCTGGACAATCTGATCGAGCGCGCCCGGCACCGGTGGCAGGCTGGCGAGTTTTTCAATCATGCGGGTCCGCCGTTCAACAGCATCGCGCGATTCCACCGGTTGGCCGTCCTCTGATTGGACAGGACGCGACGATATGTTGCCCTCGCCATCGGTGAAGGGTTCATAGAGCTGGACAGGAAAACTGTGCGCTAGATAATCGAGCACATATTCACGCGGCGTGATGTCCACTTGAATATCCGCCCAGTCCTCGGTTGGGATGTCGGCAAGCCGCCGTTCCATCAGGGCTTCGCCGGTTGAGACGATCTGTATGACAGCGGCATGGCCTGCAGCGAGATCACCGTCCACCTTGGCAATCAGTGTCGGGGTCTGCATTGCTGTGATGAGATGGTTGAAGAAGCGCTGCTTGGCGGATTCGAATGCTGAACGGGCCGCCGATTTGGCCTGTGCGTTCAAATTGGCGTTGGTGAAACCGAGCGCGGCATCGAGATTGCTGTGGATCACCTGGAACGCCCCGGCGTAAGCATTGTAGATCCGGGTTTGCTCCGGAGTCAGGGGATGTTCGACCATCTCATATTCCACGCCGTCGAATGACAGCGACCGGGCGGCGTAGAGACCCAATGCTTTCAAGTCGCGGGCAAGCACTTCCATGGCTGCGACCCCGCCTTCCTCGATGGCGGCAACAAATTCACCCCGCGTGGCGAAGGGGAAATCCTCTCCGCCCCACAGTCCAAGCCGCTGCGCATAGGCGAGGTTTTGCACAGTGGTAGCACCCGTCGCCGAGACATAGACGATCCGGGCACCCGGCAATGCGTGTTGAAGCCGTAGCCCCGCACGCCCTTGCTGCGAGGGTGCTTGTTCACCGCGCCCGCCTTTGCCGCCAGCAGCATTGGCCATGGCATGGGCTTCATCAAAAACAATGACACCGTCAAAGTCTGACCCAAGCCAATTGACGATCTGCTGGACGCGGGAAACCTTGTCGCCGCGATCCTGAGAGCGTAGTGTCGCATAGGTGGTGAACAGCACGCCTTCGGCAAGCTTGATCTCGCTGCCCTGCCGGAACCGCGACAAGGGCGTGACCAGCAAGCGTTCCTGGCCCAGTGCCGCCCAATCGCGCTGCGCATCTTCAAGCAGGCGGTCTGACACCGATACCCACAATGCGCGCTTGCGGCCCTTGAGTTTGTTGTCGAGAATGATCCCTGCGACCTGACGACCTTTGCCAGCGCCCGTGCCGTCGCCCAGAAACCAGCCCCGCCGAAACTGCACGGCATGTTCTGCATCATCAGGTGCGGCTTCGATCTTGTCATAGGTTGCATCGACAGTCCAAGCGCCTGACAGAAATCCCGAATGGGCTTCGCCTGCATAGATCACCGATTCCAGCTGGGCGTCGGACAGCATGGCATCACTGACAACGGCGGTTGGAAGATGCGGGCGGTATAACGGTTTGGGTGGGGCAACAGACGACATGGCTGCGGATTGCACAAGGGCAGTCGGATGCGGGGTTGCCCCGTCAATGGTCAGTGACTGGAGCGCATAGGGCTCATAAATCGCATCGGTCAGCTGCGCGCCTTGTTCTGGCGCCCAGTCTTTGACCTCATAGCTCAGTTCGACAGCATCGATCTGCGTGGTGGCGCGCATCGGCGCGGCAGAATGCGCATTCCCTGCTCGCGCCGCCTTGACCGGTGCAGATCGCAAGGCAGTGCGCGGCGTCGTGCCAATCGTCTGACCCGACACGGCGGTGCGCGGTGGCACATGCTCCAGCACCCATGTGAGCAAGGTCGCGGTATCGGGTGCAATACCCAGAGACATTGGAAACACATTCGGGTCGTCTGCTGGAATGCGGTCGATCACGGTCAGCCGGGTCGCGGTGGTGGTGCCGTGTTTGGCGTAAACGCGCCCGTCGATGGCGGCCGTGAACACCACACGCCCGCGTTCTTGCAGCGCAATGAAGGCATCCCTCCATGCCGGAACATCGGGCGAGCAACCAGCACCTGTTATCACCACCAGACGCCCGCCATCGCAAAGCCGCGACAAGGCGGACGATGTATGCCGCATCGCCGCATCCTTCACGCTGCCCTCGATATGGGCCACTGCCGAGAAAGGCGGGTTCATCAGCACAACACTGGGACGGATCGCGGCGTCCAGATAATCATGGATGTGTGCAGCGTCGAAACGGGTGACCGCGGAAGGTGCAAAAAGTTGCGCAAGCACATCCGCGCGCATGTTGGCATATTCGTTCAGTACCAATGACGCGCCGGCCCGTTCAGCATGGACGGCGAGCAAGCCGGAACCCGCCGAAGGTTCGAGCACAACATCATCGGACGTGATGCCTGCGGCAATAGCGGCAACCAGCCCAAGCCCAACTGGCGTGCTGAACTGCTGGAGGTTTTGCGAGCTCTCAGACCGCCGGGTGTGCGTGGGAAACAGCAGGCTGATTTTGCTCACCACCTCAAGCAATGCTGCCGGAGTATCGAACCGCTTGGTCAGGCCAGCACCAAATTTGCGCAGGAACAGGATCTGCGTAACCTCGCAAGCGTCATAGGCGGTTTTCCAGTCCCAATGGCCGTCAGCGTCAGAACCACCAAAGGCCGTTTCCATCGCTGTGCGCAGGATGCGGGCGTCGATGGCGTGGCCCCGTTCGACGGTGGGTAGCAGCAGGGTTGCGGCGGCGATGATGGCGGTCACAGATGGCGCAGCGGGTTCCACAGGCTCAGAATAAGGCGCTGCGGCACACAGCGGCGACGGGGATGCAGAAAGGGTCATGAATAAACTCCCAGAGAGCTGAAAAGGGGCAGGCCAGCACGGGCGCTCTCTTTCACCGCCGCAGGCTCGCCCCTTCACGGGCTTCCCTCTCACTCTCGCGTCCGCAAATGCGGACGTTGACGGGACACGCGAAAATGCCCGCCACCGTTGATCGGGTGACGGGCATTGTGTGGGTTTGAGTATTACGTCCGATCAGGCTGCTTGCGCTGCGAACGGGGCGTGGCGTGTTTCATCAATCACGAAACCGAAGCGACCCGCCCGATACTCGCCCGACGGTACAAGATACTGCCGGACGTCCTTCAACGCCCGATTGCCACCGAGCTTGGCGAAGCATTCGACATAGCCGGGATGGTCGCGCGATGTGATGGCCGACACCACAATCCAGTCGGCCCGATGGTCCTGATGGAATTGCCGCTCATCCTTGGTGCGGGACTCACCGGGCTGGAGCGTCAGTCCGTGCAGATGTTCCCATGCGTCTGGATAATCATTACGCAATGATTGATTGGCATGCTTACGTTCATAGGCTGTGAACAGCGCCGGAAAGGTGAACGCGACCTTTGCCCATTCGGCATCCTCTTCGTACCAGCCGTCGTCGTTACGTAGCATCGCGTGAACCTGAGCATTGCATTCGCCACTGAGATGAAAGCCGCCGTGACCGGCTGTCGAATGGCACAGGATGCCATCAGCATAACGGTAACTCTGCTGCGAGGTTCCCCACAATGTAGATACCCGCATCCCGGTTTCAGGGCGGGGGAGCGAGAGAAGTTCGCGTTTGTGCTGGGCAATGTCTTCGACATGGGCTCGAAACGCTGGCTCATCCTGTGCAAAGCCATCCGCGCCACTGAAATCGGACGCGGTCCATTCGGCGACAGGTTTGCGCAAGCGCCATGCGCTCGCCATCCGCAGGCCATCGCCGACAGGAATAGCAAGCCAGGCAAGATCATCCACTTGGGCGGCAAGATGGCCTTGCGTGGTCGTCGCGAAAACGGGGGTAAATGTTGACATGAAAAGCCTCCAGAAATGCAAAAACCCGGCACATGGCCGGGTCGTCTTGGTTGAAATGCGTTGAATGTCGGGAAAGTCAGAGCGGCATCATCGCACCTCCTTTGGCCGGGACCAACACCGACACCGGGGCTGGCTTTGGCCGGTAAACAGCTTCGCCATTGGACATATGGCCATCAAGGATCAGCGTGCCGAATGTTCTAAGAAAGCGCGCGCGGATTTGGACGAGCCAATGCGTGGCCCGGCTTTCGCGAGGATAATCATAATAAGCCCCGTCGCAGCGTTCGGCGATCCAGATCGCAGCCAGACCGCAATATTGCGACACGCCAAAATCTGCATAGGCGTTGCGCATCAGGATATGATCCTCACGCCCGCGCCATTTGTCGCACTCATGGAGCGAAGGGAACATGGCTCGGCTGCGCGCTTTCAGATCATCTGTGAACCACTCAAAGTCAAATTCATCCTCGAACGCGCTGATGTCCTCAAAGCAGACAAGCGCGCCCGTGGGATAGGAAACCGAACGTCCCATGCCAAATATCCTTCATTATCGGGTTTGAACTGCCGTCAGGTGAGCGGCTTCATTTCGCCGTTCGCTTCGGCCTCGGCCATGAATTCAGCGAGAATATCCTCGGTCGATTTGCTGCGTACCGCCTTTGCCGTGATCAGCATCGCCATACCGCCAAGACCGTCATCGCGCAGTTTTGAGCAGGTGTACGACATGGTGACCGAGATGTGATCGAGCGTGCTTGATCGGCTGATGATGTCCTGAAACAGTGCCGTCCACCACTCCATGCTGGCGTCAATTTCCACCTCATCACACAGCAGGATCGCATCGCTGCATTGGTTGATGACTTCATTGAAGGCCGCACTCGCGCGTGCAGCGGGATCATCCAGACAAGCACGTAGTTTTTCGCCTTCGACCCAGATCATGTCCTTGGGGCCCTCTTCGGATGTAAAATAGAGACCGCCTGGCACAAGGGCAGACTGGAATATCTCGCCCAGAAGTAGGCACTCGAGTGAAGTGATGTCAGCAAGTGGAATGACCTGCTGAACGATAGTCGGTGTGTAATAATCTGCCATGATCGGCTCCTTGATATGAAAATGCCCCTGGCGGATGGGCCGAGGGCGTTATTGAGTGGGGATTGGGAAAGTGCCGGGACGGACGATGCCGCCCCGGCAAAGCTGATCATTCAGCGGCGACGGCGAACGGCTCTGGTTCCAATTCTTCGTCTTCCGCTGCGTCGTCACCCAAGGCAACGTCGCCATTCAGGAACGCAGGCAGTTCCTCGGTGGGTGCGGCATCAACTGCCGCCGCCACATCGTCATCGAGTTGAACCAGGCGCAATGGTTCAGGTAGCCAGCCCGTACCATCCAGCAAACGTTCGGCTTCCTTGGCCATGTCGCCTTTCTTCAGATGATCGATGAGGCCAACCATTTCTTCGCCGCGTGCTTCACGCACGGCTTCGAGAATGCGTGGTTTGGTGACACGACCGAGATAATTATCGACTGTCGGTTTCCAGCCATGGCTCACCATGTCATGGCCAATGGTTCGGGCCAGATGATCGGCAAAAGAAATCCGCTTGTTGACTGTGTGGGCTGAGACTTGCCCCTGATTGTAACGGTTGGTTGGTTCATAGAGCGCATTGACCGTAATCGACGTGCAATGCGCCAAAAGCTGCATTTGTTCTGCAAGTTCCAGTTTTTTGAGCACGTCCCACAGGTCAAGGGGATCGCGCGGCAACAATGCTGCCCACGCATCATGGCGCTCATCAATAGCTTTTGCACAAGGATGATCGCGCAAGCCCGGTGCCGCATTGCCAAAATAGGCATGTTTGGCGATGATCTCCACGCAGCCCGATGCCGAATGTGCGGAAAAGGTCGATTGGCACAGCGCATGAAGCAAAGCGATGAACGCGGTGTCGGGAGCCTGTGCCAGCGCATTGCGCAGCGCCAGAGTGCGCTCAGCGGTCAGTTCGCACACGAGCCGGTCTGGGAGAGGACGAATGACATCATCTTCTTCCTCAGCGGGTTCCGGTTCAGCGCGCTGCCCACCAATTGTTATGGTCGCTGACGGCGAAATGCCTGCATCGCCTGCAGAGACATCGCCGTCTTCGACCACAACATCATTAGCCGGTTCATCCTCGGGCCGAACATAACCGCGATCAACCCGCAGCTTGCCATTGCCATCCAGCGTGATGAACACGCCTGCGCGCACCATTTCAGCAGGATCAAAGAGTATGGGCCGGTTGATGAACGCATCGATGGCGGTTTCGAGCTCGCCAAGCCGTGCACTCACGTCTTTGGGCAGATCATCGCCACCGTCATATTGCTCGGTCAGCGCATCGAACTCTTCCATCAACGTGTCACGCTGAACCTCGTCGGCTTCGGTCAACGGCTCGGACGTACCAGTGATCCGGCGCGCGCCGTGTTCATGGCCGTATGGCAGATCAATCGCGGCTTCGACCCATTTCCAGCCTTCATCTGCGATGTCATCTGCCACAGTACGCAGCTTGTCGGTCAAAAGTTGATCGAGAAGGACAGGATCTTGCATCCAGCCGCCATCGTCGCGGTTGAACAGGTCGCGCATGATGTAACCGCCAGCGGCCTCATATGCAGCAATGCCGACAAATTGCGCACGGCGATCGCGCACATCGATACTGTCTTCAGTCAACATCCGACGAATCGCATAAGGCTGGATATGCTGGCTAAGCCCTGAGTTTGCCCAGACATGCTCTTGCCGTGCGTGATCGCTGCTGACGGTGAAGGCCATAAGCTGATCGAGTGTCATGCCGTCTTCCCCGTAAATGTCGAGCAAGGTGCCCGACACCGCAGCAAGGCGCAGCCGCTGCTTGATGATGCTCACGGGAGCAAAAAAGCGTGCGGCGATTTCTTCTTCGGATGTGCCAGCGTCACGTAGCGCCTTGAAAGCCCGGAATTGGTCGAGCGGGTGGAGGGGCATCCGCATGGTGTTTTCAACGAGCGAATCCTCCTCCGCACTGCCACCTTCACGCACAATGCAGGGGACGGGCTGGTTCTTCGCCATGCGCTTGCTCGCGACCAGCAGTTCAAGCGCGCGGAAGCGGCGGCCTCCGGCGGGGACTTCGAACTTGCCGGTTTCATTGCCCTCATCGTCCAGCACTGCGCGGACGTTGAGGCTTTGCAGCAGCGTTCGCCGCATGATGTCATCGGCCAACTCGCCAATGGACACGCCGCACTTCAGGCGGCGGACATTGGCCTGGCTGAGCACCAGCCGATCAAAAGGGATGTCGCGCGAACGGCTGAGCGCGAGCTTGGGAACTGAACTTGCCATGAGATGTCTCCATGACGGGCAGCCGCGAGACTCTCTCTTGGCCTTCACCCGTCACGAAAAGCGAAGCCCTCCTCTCACTCTCGATTCGGCGGAGGCCGAGCCGCTGCATGCCGCATCGATTGGGTAAAGGCGGCTTGGCCATATGGCGCAGGCGCGAATGCGCCTCACCTGGCAAATGATTCGCACTCTGATCGCACGAGCGACCAGCGGTGTTACGCAAGCAAAAGCTGCACCCTGAAAGGAGGCGGAATTGCACACCCGCTAGTGCAGGCGGAAAGACGGGGCCTGTCGGCTTTCATCGCCTGCATGTGAAACCATGGTAGCCGATTCAGAGTGCGCGCGTGGCCCTTCTCTCCAAACGCCGCGCCCTTAGGAGCAGGCCGAACGGCCTGCGGGGCAGAGCGCGTCATCAGCCACGCTCATAATATCGGGGCGTTGCGGGCACTCCCTCAGAGGTGGGTAACACGAAGACTCTCAGGCTTCGTGCAGGGAGGAGGCTTCCTCCCCAAAAAAATCAGGGACAGCAGAGCGGCTTGGCGTTGAAGCGGATAGCTGAGGGGAGCTTTTGAAAATCACCGGCCTAAAAACCGGCCTAAACCACATTTTAGGTCGGTGCTGTCTTTCCCCTTTCGGGTAAATGTTAGTGTTTTCAAGGAGATGTATGGTGCCGGCTACAAGATTCGAACTCGTGACCCCCTGATTACAAATCAGGTGCTCTACCAACTGAGCTAAGCCGGCCTGCGTTGCCGCAATACGATGCCTTTGCGCGAAATTTTTTGGCGCGTCCAGATGTCCTGACGTTTTGCCACAAAGAAAGGCTAAATTTTGCGTGAATTGGCACCGCGACTTTCAATTCGCGCAGCCGTCTTCGCCGTGCCTGCGCTACCTATGCTCAGCAATGACCGCAATCGTGCACGGAAAGCCGCCAGCTCTGATCCTTCAAGCAGCGACCTTGAAACAAAACTGACCTTCGCCGGATTGATCACTTGGCCGCTGCGATAGACTTCAAAATGGAGATGCGGACCCGTTGAAATGCCGCTTGACCCGACATAGCCGATCACTTGGCCCATCACGACGCGCGATCCCGCGCTCGCCACGATGCGGCTCATGTGCGAATAGCTGGTCGTAAGCCCACCTACGTGGGTAAGGCGAACCTGGCGGCCATAGCCCCCTGCCCCACCCGCGAACGTCACCAGACCGTCAGTTACGGCGTGGATCGGTGAACCGTATACCGCGCCGTAATCAACGCCGCGGTGCATCCTTGTATAGCCCAGCAACGGATGGAACCGCATCCCGAAACCAGACGTCAAGTGCGCGCCCGTCACAGGAAGCGCCATGCCGCCGCGTTTTTCGCCAACACCCGAAGCTTCGAACCACTCGGTGCGGCCAGCAATCGTCCATTGCAAAAGCTGCATCGAACGATTGCCGCGATCAAGCCCGGCATAAAGAAGATTGCCAAATTTGACTTCACCCGTTTCAGCGCGGGCCTGCTCAACGATCAGATCAAACCGATTGTCAGCATAAACATCGCTGCCGATCGACAGCTTTGATGCCAATGCGCGAATATAGGTTTCAACGGCTTTTGCCGGTACACCTGCGGCGCGCGCCGAACGGTAAAGGCTATCGCCAACCAGACCCTGAATGCGAAGCGGTGTGCGATCAATCGCAATCGGGATCTGCTTGACGATGATCGGCCCGCCAGCAACGCGGCTGAGCGCAAGCGAAAGATCAAACCGCGCGCGAAAGCTGAGCGCGTCAAGCGGGCGGGCAACGTTACGGTTGGCGCGGCGACCAAGCACGATCGTGATCGCAGTGCCGGGCTCGATTTGATCAAGCGGCGTCACGCGCGACACCATGTCGGCTATGCGCACAGCTTCTCCGCCGCCCACGCCAGCACGCTCTAGCACGCGGCGAAAACCGTCGCCCTGTCCCAACGTTGCAATCATTTCGAGGCTCGGTCGTTCGGGCGTATTGCCAAGCGCAACGACAGCATCTGTCGCCGCCATGCGCCGTCCGCTATCGCCGCCCCATGCGAGCGGGGTAATGCTTTGTGCGCGTGTTTCTTCCCATGCTGCACCGTAGGTTGCGGCGGGCACGCTGCCGGGGATGGCGCGCATTCCGGGCGAAAGCAGAACGGTTGTTGCGCAGAGTGCAGCGCAAGTGGCGAGGCCGCGAAACCAGGCGAGTGAACCAATGTCGACACCAAGATCGGGGACAAAGTCGATGTCAGACAGTCGCTCTCGCCATTGAACCATACGCGCCCACGGCCCGACACCTCTGCCACCGGGACGGCCAATGACTTGGTCAAGCGACAGTGCCACTGTCACGCCTGCCAGACCAAATCCCTGTTCACTGCGCTGGTACAAGACCACGCCCCCTCTTGCGATAACCCATGCTGGCCTTCGCGGTGGAATCGCGGGCCTCACGCTACCTCTCTGAACTTGCGTGGTTAATGTCAAATTACCTTGGCGGAAAAATGCACATATTTCGGTTCAATCGTGTTATTTTGACGATGATCTCGATAAGTGGCTTGCGTAAAACGCCGCTGCTTCCGATTATATGCCTATGCGCAATGCAGATATCACCGCCGTTCTAGGCCCGACGAACACTGGCAAGACATTTCTGGCGGTTGAGCGGATGTGCGCGCATTCTAGCGGAATGATCGGATTTCCGCTGCGCCTGCTCGCGCGCGAAGTTTATGACCGTGTGGTTGCGATCAAGGGGCCGAAAGAGGTTGCGCTGGTAACGGGCGAAGAAAAAATCATGCCGCCGTCCGCGCGCTGGCTGCTGTGTACCGCGGAATCGATGCCGGTCGGCCGCGATGTCGCATTTGCCGCGATTGATGAAGCACAACTGGGTGCTGATCCCGAACGCGGGCATGTTTTCACCGATCGCATGCTCCATGTGCGCGGGCGCGAAGAAACAATGATCCTCGGATCGGAAAGCCTGCGGCCGGTGGTGCGCGCGCTCGTGCCCGACGCTGACATCATCACACGACCGCGCTTTTCAAACCTGAGCTATGCGGGGCCCAAAAAGTTATCGCGGCTCCCCCCGCGCAGCGCGATTGTCGCGTTTTCAGCCGAAGAAGTCTACGCAATCGCCGAACTGATCCGCCGGACACGCGGCGGCGCAGCGGTGGTTATGGGGGCACTCTCGCCGCGCACGCGCAACGCACAGGTCGCGATGTATCAAGCGGGCGAAGTTGACTATCTTGTCGCGACGGATGCGATCGGGATGGGGCTTAACATGGACGTTTCGCACATCGCGTTCGCCAGCCTGACGAAGTTTGACGGCAAAAGGCAGCGGCGGCTGACTTTGCCCGAAATGGCCCAAATTGGCGGGCGCGCCGGGCGGCATCAGCGTGATGGCAGTTTTGGCACGCTGATCGGTATGGGCGCACCCCCCATGTTCACCGATTATGAGATCGAACGGATCGAGGCGCACCAGTTTGCGCCAGTTGATCATCTCTACTGGCGCAATGCTGAACCCGATGTCAGCTCGGTGGCGGCTTTGATCGCGACGCTTGAACAAGCGCCCGATCGCCCGCAACTCCGCGCTGCGCCCCAAGCGGTCGATCTCGCAGTTCTCAAAGCACTGGCAGGCGATCCTGAAGTGAGCGCGCGCGCGGTGGGAGCTGCCGCTGTCTCGCGGCTGTGGGAGGCATGCGGCTTGCCCGATTTCCGCAAGACGGGCAGCGAATATCACGCGCGCCTCGTCGCCCGGATCTATGGCTATCTGACGAGTGGGGACGGCTATATTCCCAAGCATGTCATCGCCGATGAGCTTGCGCGGCTTGATACAATTCAGGGCGATATTCCAACGCTTGCCGCGCGGATCGCGTCGGCGCGCACTTGGGCCTATGCCGCGCAGCGCGCCGACTGGCTTGGCGATCCGCAACATTGGGCGGGCCGCGCGGCGGCGCTCGAAGAAAAACTGTCAGACGCGCTGCACGTCAAATTGACCGAACGTTTCGTTGACCGCCGATCGACGATATTGATCCGCGCAACTGGAAAGGACATCAGCCAGCTCAATGTCGCTGTCGGCGCCGACGCCATCGTCAGCGTCGAGGATCAGCCGATCGGGCGGCTCGACGGCTTTCGTTTTGTCGTTGATCCGGGTGCACGGCGCGGCGACCGCAAGCGGCTCCTCGCCGCTGCCGAACAGCGCCTTCCCACCGAATTGGCGCGGCGGGCTGCCACACTCGCTGCATCCCCCGACAGCGATTTTGCTCTGACCACCACCGCAGGTGCGCCGATCACGCTGAGCTGGGCGCGATTGAACGTGGCGACGCTTGAACGCGGCAGTGATTTGCTCAACCCCAAAGTCAACCTCGATGCCCCGCTCCGTTCGCTGCCACCCGGCGTGCGGCAGCAGATCAGCGAACGGATCGCGCTGTGGGTTGAGCGACAGATTGACGCGCGCCTTGCGCCCCTCAGGTCGATGTCTGCGCTGCGCGATTTGCGCGAAACACCGGCTAGCATCCGTGCGCTGCTTGGTGAGATCATCGCGGGCGGCGGCGTGATTGACCGCGCGACCATTGAAGCGCCGCTCGACAGCGTTGAGCGGGAGGCGCGCCAGCCACTGCGCAGCGTCGGGATCATCACCGGCACGCTTGATCTGTTTCACCCGCTATTGCTCAAGCCAGAGGCAACGCGGTGGCGCGCGGCGCTGCGTGCGGTTTACCGCGGCGAAGCGATGCCGCCGCTCCCGATGGCCGGGCTTGGCCTGCTCGATCAGCCATCGCCTGTGCTTGCCCGCGCCGCAATCATCGCAGGCTACCGCGCCTTTGGTTCGCAGATGATCCGCGTTGACCTTGTCGAGCGGATCGCGCGCGCGCTCCATGATCAGCGGCAGGGGCCTGGCGCATTCACTCCCGATCTGACGTTTAGCACATCGCTTGGCATCGGCATGGCCACGTTACACCATGTCATGCGCGCGCTTGGCTTTCGACCCGTCGGCGTGCCGCAGGACGCGCAGTGGCGCTGGCGCGGACGCAAACGCGCGCCGCTTGAACATCGCCCGGTTGATAATCCCGCGTCTGCATTTGCAGCACTGCGCGATTGGCAGGGGAGATCGCAGCGCTGAGGCTCGACAAGTTCCTCTATTTCGCCCGCTTCGCCAAAAGCCGGAGCAAGGCCAATGACCTGATCGTTGCGGGCCGCCCGCGCGTTGATGGTCACCCCGTAGCATCGGTGCACAGCGGCGTGGCGATTGGCAACGTCATCAGCTTCACACTTCATGATCATGTCTGCATCATTCGCGTCAGGGCATTACCCGTCCGGCGCGGGCCACCTGCCGAAGCGCGCGCGTGCTTTGATGATCTTTCGCCTGCGCAAGAGATTGACGCAGCCACCGACTGATTCTAACCCATTCAGGATATTCGAACGGAGAGTAACAAATGACCTATGTCGTGACCGACGCCTGCATCAAATGCAAATATATGGACTGCGTCGAAGTCTGCCCCGTCGACTGTTTTTATGAAGGCGACAACATGCTCGTCATCAACCCGAGCGAATGTATCGATTGCGGCGTCTGCGAACCCGAATGCCCCGCCGAAGCGATCCTGCCCGATACCGAGGCAAACCTTGAGCAATGGCTCGAACTCAACAATAAATTCTCCGCCGATTGGCCCAACATTACCAAAAGCCGCGAAGCCCCCGCCGACGCCGACGAACATAAAGGCGAAGAAGGCAAATTCGACAAATATTTCTCGCCAGAACCCGGTCAGGGGGATTGATTGCCGGGGGGTTATTGCAGTGTGGTGAGTTGCTGAATGTGATACAGCACCCGGTTAATGGGGCGTGTCTGCAAAGTTGATGTCAAACAGAAGCACCTCAGATTACATAATTTGCAGAGCCGTGATTTAACTTTCGAGGGCGTTTCCATTCGATGACACTTGTGCAAGCCCTCTCCTCCGCCAAGACTGAAGAAGACGGCAAAGACGCCTATGTCAAAGCCATCGGCCTGAAGAAATACAGCAAGGGTCTGGTTGATATTCAGGCCGAGAATATTTGGTTTGAGGCGAAGGAAGCCCCCACGGCGGCCTTCGCCATGTTTGCCCAGTTGCTGTTTTATGTGCGGAGCGCGCGCGAAAGCGGGCCAGCGCACTTGCCGCCGCTGCTTGCGGCGATTGACCGTGAGAAAGCGGCGATCCTTGAAACTGCGGACGCGATGTCAATGCGGCACGATGACGGCATAGACTGGCCCAAGGCGGCGTCGGGCGTCAGCAAGACATGCATCGCGCAGGTGGCGGCGCATATTGACGGGCAATTCAGCACCTTCACCATTGCCAATCAGGAAAGCGAGTCCCTCAGCCAGATCAAATCCGCGCTGATTGACGATCGCATTATATCCAAAGTCGAGGCCAAGTCCGCCGTATGCTTCGGGCACCGTCGGGCAAAGCATCCCCAGTGCGCCAGCCTTTGGCCAGATTGATTTGGGCACGATCCCTGCTTCATCCCATGCCGCCGTGTTGGGCTCAATCTCACGTGTGACAAACTGACGTACCGTCTGGCGAAAGATTTCGTGATCGGATGTGTAGGCGGTGCGTGAAAGGCTATCGAGCGACATGCGCGGGGGCCTCCAATGATTGATTGCGCCGAGCTAATGCGCTTCTTTACGTTAGCGTCAAGCCTTATTGCTGCGCCGCGCCTTCGATCCGGCGGAGCAATGTGTCGAGCAGCGCACGCTCTTGGGGTGTGAAGTTTTGGAGCAATGCGCGTTCCAATTCGCGTGCGAGTGGCGCAATCTGGGCATAGAGCGCCTCGCCGTCACGCGTAAGTGCGAGCAGATGCGAACGGCCGTCGCCGGGATTTTCACGGTCGCTCACCAGCCCGCGCGCAACCAGAGCAGCGGCAGCACGGCTCACGTTGATTTTATCCATCCGCGTCGCTCGGCAGAGTGCTTGTGACGTCATCGCGGAGTTTTCAGCCAATATTGCGATGACCCGCCACTGCGGCACAGACAGCCCAAAGCGCTTGCGGTATGATAGCGATATGCGCGTGCCCACCGCGTTTGACGCGACCGACAGCCGGTACGGGATGAACTGGTCAAGGATGAGGCGATCGGCGTTCGGCATCATTGACTTATATCAGGCCATGATTTAGTTGCAAATGATACTATTTGAGGATTTTCTAATCATGTCGCACGATAATCCGATGGGCCTTAATGGCTTTGAATTTGTCGAATATACCCATCCAGAACCCGAGAAACTTGCTGATCTGTTTGTGAAGATGGGCTTTACGCATGTTGGCACGCACCGCTCAAAAAATGTCCGCCATTACCAGCAGGGCGACATCCATTTCATCCTCAACATGGAACCCGTCGGCCAGGTCGCGCAGTTTCGCGACGCACGCGGCGCGTCGGCCAATGCGATGGCGTTTCGCGTGGCCGATGCTGCCAAGGCGCTCAAGCTAGCTGTGGCCAACGGGGCGACGGCGGTTGAAGGTAAGGTTGGCCCGGCTGAGCTTAACATTCCTGCCATTGAAGGGATTGGCGGCGTCAACGTCTATCTTGTCGATCAACGCGGCGCAGCGACGATCTATGATATCGATTTCGAACCCGTGGCGGGTGCGACGCCCGATCAAAACAGCGTCGGCCTCCACACGCTCGATCATCTGACGCACAACCTCAAACGCGGCAACATGGACCTATGGGCGCGCTATTACGAATCGATCTTCAACTTTCGCGAGATCCGATATTTTGACATTGAAGGCCAATCGACCGGACTGTTTTCCAAGGCGATGACCGCGCCTGATGACAAAATCCGCATTCCGCTCAATGAAAGTCAGGATGATCATAGCCAGATCGAAGAATTCATCCGCGATTATAAGGGCGAAGGCATTCAGCATATCGCGCTTGCTACCGATGATATTTTCAACACGGTCGACCGGCTACGCGGCAACGGCATCATCTTTCAAACCATCCCCGATACCTATTATGAGGGGCTTGACGCGCGCCTGCCCGGCCACGGCCATGATGTCGCGCGGATGCAGGCGCGCCACATATTGATTGATGGCGCACCCGAAACCGGCGGCGGACTGCTCCTCCAGATATTCACCGAAAATATGATCGGCCCGATCTTTTTTGAAATCATCCAGCGCAAGGGCAATGACGGATTCGGCGAGGGCAATTTCAAGGCGCTGTTCGAATCGATCGAGCTTGACCAGATGCGGCGCGGTGTCATCCCGGCATGACCCGCTATCAAAGTGGATTTGGCAATCATTTCGCGACCGAAGCGGTGCCGGGCGCGCTCCCGCTTGCGCAAAATTCGCCGCAGCGGCCTGCGTTCGGACTCTATACCGAACAGATTTCGGGGACAGCGTTTACCGCACCGCGCCATGAAAATCGACGCAGCTGGCTTTACCGGCTGCGGCCGAGTGCTGGCCATCCGCCTTTCACGTTTCTGCGCGCGCTCGTCGACCGCGATGTACCACCCTGCCCGCCCAACCGGATGCGCTGGGCACCGCGTGCGATGCCTGATCATTCGATCGATTGGCTCGCGTCATTGGAACCGGTGCTGAGCAGCGGCGACGCGGCAACATTCACTGGCTGCGCGCTTTATCGTTACGCGTGCAACACCGATATGAACGCGACAACGCTGTTCAACGCAGACGGCGAATGGCTGATCATTCCCGAACTGGGTCGCCTGGTTTTGCTTACCGAGATGGGGCGGATCGCGCTTGAACCACATGAAGTCGCGGTGATCCCGCGCGGTGTGCGGTTTCGGGTGCTGCTGCCCGACAGCTCCGCGCGCGGCTATGTCGCCGAAAACCACGGCGCGCATTTCCGGCTGCCCGAACTTGGCCCGATCGGATCGAACGGCCTTGCCAATTCGCGTGATTTTGAAACGCCCGTTGCCGCGTTTGAAGATGTCGAAGCGCCGCACACGCTGATCCAGAAATATGGTGGCGCGCTGTGGCAAACCAATCTCGCCGCGTCCCCGCTTGATGTCGTCGCATGGCACGGCAATCTCGCGCCGTATAAATATGATCTGCGCAAGTTTAACGCGATTGGCACCGTCAGTTTTGATCATCCCGATCCGTCGATCTTTACCGTGCTGACATCGCCAAGCGCGGTGCCGGGAACTGCCAACGCCGACTTCGTGATTTTTCCGCCGCGCTGGATGGTTGCCGAACATAGCTTTCGTCCGCCGTGGTTTCACCGCAACATCATGTCCGAAGCGATGGGGCTGATCAGCGGTGCCTATGATGCCAAAGCCGACGGCTTCGTGCCCGGCGCGCTCTCGCTCCACAATATGATGGGCGCGCACGGCCCCGATGTTGAGAGCTGGCGCACCGCGAGCGAGGCGACACTCGCACCGCACAAGATTGAGGCGACGATGGCGTTCATGATCGAGAGCGCGCTGCCGTTCTGCCCCAGCCGTGCTGCACTTCAAAGCGCGGAACCCGATTACGACCGTGCATGGGCAGCGTTTCCAAAGGCAGAATTGCCCTGAACTTTAGCGTGGACGAAAACCACGGCCTGGGCTTAGAGCCTGGTGCTTTTAATCTGTACCACCCATCATTGCGAGCGAAGCGCGGCAATCCAGCAGCACCAGAGACTGGATTGCCGCGCTTCGCTCGCAATGACGATTCGCATTTCTTGCACGCCGCTCTAGGGTGTGTCGCTGCACGCCATATCACAGGCGGCATGAGGAGAGACCATGCTCAACCGGCTCGATGATTTTCCGATCCACCAGACGCCCGAACCCATCGCGCATCCCGCATCAAGCGACCGCAATGCCTATGACCGGACGTGGTTCAACGGCTATGCGCCCGACGGCTCCTATTATTTCGGCATCGGCATGGCGATTTATCCGTTGCGCGGGATCATGGACTGCGCGTTCAGTGTCGTGCGGCGCGGCGGACTCCAGCACTGTTTCTACGCATCGCGCCGCGCGCCAACCGAGCGTACCGAAATGCAGGTCGGGCCGTTTCGCCTCGAAATTGTCGAGCCGATGCGCCAGACGCGGGTAATCATCGATGACAATCAAAGCGGCATTTCGTGCGATCTCACCTTCACCGCGCGCACCGCATCGATTGAGGAGGCGCGCCAGACGCTGTGGCACGGCGCGCGGCGGATCATGGATGCAACGCGCTTCGATCAGTTTGGTCGGTGGAGCGGGACAATCCGCACCCCCGAGGGCGACATCATCGTCGATCAGGAAGTTTGCTGCGGCACCAAAGACCGTTCGTGGGGCGTCCGCGCGGTGGGGGAGCGCGACATTGGCGGTGCGCCGCCGCTTGCGATGCCCGCCTTCTTCTTCCTGTGGGCACCGCTCGTCTGGGATGATCATATCAGCCACGCGATCTTCTTTGATGGACAGCAGGGTGAGGCGCTGGTGCGTGAAGGGATCATCGCACCGCTTTATGCGTCGTCGGCGGACATCCCCGGCGTTGAGGATGGCCGCGATCAGCGCATGGCCACCGCGCGCCACCGCGTCACCTATCATCCCGGAACGCGGCTGGCGCAGTCCGCCGAAATTGATCTGGTGAGCCATGACGGCGACACGCGGACGATCACCCTCGAACCGATCCTCAAATTCCAGATGAAGGGGCTCGGCTACAGCCACCCTGAATGGGGGCAAGGCATGTGGAAAGGCGAACTGGCGATCGGCCACGAACATTTTGATCCCGACGCGCTTGATATGCTCCTGCCCGAAAATATCCATGTCCAGCAAGTCGTGCGCGCGCGCGATAACAGCGGGCGCACTGGTGTCGGGGTGCTTGAGCAGGTCTGTATCGGAGCCTATGCGCCTTCTGGGTTCACTACGATGTTCGACGGTGCGCAATGAACCGCGCTTTGGTCCTGGCAGCGTGTACGCTGTTCCTCACCGCACCCGCATTTGCCGAACCGCAGGCAGCAACGCCCGCGACAATCGCCGCCAACGCCGCGCTATCCAGAACACTGCCATGGGATGACAAGAGCGAAGCCGAATTGGCATCGCGCGGCTTTGTCGCGACGCTTGACGATCCGGTCATCCGCGCGGCCGACGGTCATGTCGTCATCGATTTGTCGACTTACGACTTCGCCGATGCGGCCACGCCCGATACGGCCAATCCCAGCTTGTGGCGGCATCTCGGCCTGCTCCATAAGCACGGCCTCTTCCGCGTTGCACCCAAAATCTGGCAGGTACGCGGCTTTGATATTGCGGTGATGTCGATCATCGAAACCGACAGCGGCTTTGTTGTCGTCGATCCGCTGACATCAACTGAGACCGCCGCCGCCGCGATGGCGCTGCTGCGCAAACATGCCGGGGACAAACCCGTTCGCGCGGTGATCTACACGCACAGCCACGCCGATCATTTCGGCGGCGTCAAAGGCGTGGTGAGCGAAGCCGATGTCAAAGCGGGCAAGGTGGCGATCGTCGCGCCCGAAGGCTTTCTGGCACAGGCCGTCAGCGAAAATCTGACCGCTGGCCCCGCGATGAGCCGCCGGGCGGCACTGCAATTCGGCACGACACTGCCACGCGGCCCGGCGGGTCAGGCGGGTGCCGGAATTGGCACCGCGCTTTCGCTTGGCACGCTGACGCTGATCGCGCCGACGCAGACGATCGATCATACGGGCCAGACGCTGACGATCGACGGACTGCGGATCATCTTTCAGGTGACCCCCGAAACCGAAGCGCCGGCTGAAATGAATTTCTTCCTGCCCGATCTCGCGGCGTTGTGCCTTGCCGAAAATGCCAATGTCACGATGCACAACATCTTGCCGCCGCGCGGCGCGCTTGTCCGTGATGCGCGCGCCTGGGCTGGCTATCTGACGCAGAGCAAGCGGCTCTACGGTGACAAGACCGACGTGCTGTTCACTTCGCACGGTTGGCCGCGATGGGGTCGTACCGAGATCAATGATTATATCGGGCTGCACCGTGACGCATATAAATATCTCCATGATCAAACGGTGCGGATGATGAACAAGGGCATGACCGCGCCCGAAATCGCCGAAAACATCGCCCTGCCCCCGGTGCTCGCCAATAAATGGTACAACCGTGGCTATTACGGGACGATGCGCCACAACAGCAAGGCGATCTATCAGCGTTATCTCGGCTGGTATGATGCCAACCCTGCCAACCTCAACGGCCTACCGCCCGAAGACGCGGGCAAGCGCTATGTCAGCGCAATGGGCGGTGCCAAGGCCGCACTCAAGATTGTCCGCACGTCGTTTGCCGCAGGTGATTACCGCTGGGCCGCCGAGGTCGCGAGCCGGATTGTCTTTTCCGACCGCACCAACACCGAGGCACGCGAATGGCTGGCGCGGTCGTTTGAACAGATGGGATTTCAGGCCGAAAGCATGTTGTGGCGCAACATGTATCTGACCGGCGCAAAGGAAGCGCGCGCTGACCCTGTGCCGTCAACTGTGTCAACCGCGTCACCCGATATGATTGCAGCGGTAACAACCCCGCAATTGATCGAACTGCTCGCAATCCGCGTCGATCCGGCCAAGGCAGAGGGCAAGGACGTGGCCGTGGCATTCGCATTTCCTGAGCGGGGCGAGCGCATTCGCGTGACGCTGCGCAACGGCGTGCTGGTTCAGGAATCGGACGTTGATGATAGCGTGCAGGCCAGCGTGACGATGCCGCGATTTGCCTTTGTCGGGATGTTGTTCGGCAAAGTCGTCGCGACGGATCTGGTCAAATCGGGCACGCTCAAGCTGGCGGGGGATGTCACTGCGCTTCAGGCTCTGATGGCGAGTTTCGACGGGCCAGCACCCGCTGCACCATTTGCGATTGTTACGCCGTGAGGGGGAAGTTTCCAATCCATAGATGTCTTACAGTACCCGTTCGTCCTGAGTAAGGGCTGAGCTTGCCGAAGACCTGTATCGAAGGGCGTTTGCGCAATGGCCCTTCGATACGGGCTTTCGACTTCGCTCAATCGCTACTCAGGACGAACGGATTTCATAGCCTAGCGCCTGATTATTTTAATTCGAACCACCTCCGTTTATGTCGAGCCCATCGACTTCGCTCAGGATGAACTTCGGCCAAGTGGCCGAAGTCGAGACACCTGAGTGCGCTGCACATCCCTTGTATCTGGACAAGATCAGTTTCCTCGTTGAGAATTGCTGTAGCCCTGGGGTGGATGGCCATCCACCCCAGGGCTGCAATTCTGTCGCCCGTAGTCCCTCAGGATGGCCTCCGTAGTCGAGCCAGGGATCAGAGTT
The DNA here is from genome assembly GCA_043786595.1 of Sphingomonadales bacterium. GTDB lineage: Bacteria > Pseudomonadota > Alphaproteobacteria > Sphingomonadales > Sphingomonadaceae > Aquisediminimonas. Next base: position 24,833 of record JAYVVW010000076.1, read on the forward strand.
GCTGTCACGCACGACCGTATCGTCGCTTGGTTCACAACCGTACGCACAAGGAAGGTTACCGTGATGAATAGGGTTTTGGGAGTCGATATTTCAAAACACTGGCTAGACCATGATGATTTCAGATTGAATCATTCTGAAATCTGAATCATGGTCTAAATTAATGGTGTAAAGCCTGATTCACAGCATCGGCTGAAGCACATAGTGCTTCAACCTTAACTGATCAGGCTCTAGGCCGTGTTGACAAAGGATTTCAACCATAATCTTGCAGCGGCGAGGTTGAGGAAGCTTTCGAATGACAGGATAGTCTTGTCGTAGCGGGTGGCGAT
>JAYVVW010000077.1:0-4828 GCA_043786595.1 Sphingomonadales bacterium
CCAGCCGCACGGTCAAGGGGGGGCTGCTCTCCAAAAAAGTCACCACCACCACGAGCAGCAGCACCAGCCAGGCCGTCGTCGCCTCGACCGTATCGGGCGACCGCGTCAACGTCGTTGCAACAAACGGCGACGTTAAAATCCTCGGCGCAAATGTCGTCTCCGACAATCTTGTCCTGAGCGGCGTCGAAGGGGGAACGCTGGTTCAGGCCACGGGCGCGATCACCATCGGCACGCTCGAAGCCAAATCATCCGAAAGCCATAGCGTCAAGATCAAGAAAAGCGGCATCAGCATCAGCGGCGCAGGCCTGTTCGCAGGCGTCGCCAAATCGACCAACGCCTCAACGCTTGAGACCACCACAAACACCGGATCACTCGTCGGCAGCGCCAACGGTAACGTCACCGTCAACTCCGGAAAAGCCCTCACCATCACCGCAAGCCAAATCGCAGCCCCAGGTCAGGTCAACCTCATCGGCGAAAGCGTAACCATCCAGAACGCAACCGATACCGCTAACTCAACCTCACTCTCCAAATCCTCCTCCTTCGGCGTCTCGATCAAGGCGCAGAGCAATGTTGTTGACGCGGTCAAGACTGTGTCGCGGCTTGGCGAAATTGGCACCACCACCTCGAATGCGCGGGTGGCTGCGGTGTCGGCGGTTGCGGGTGGGCTTGCGGTCGCCAATGGCATTGATGCGGCGAAGGATGTGGCCAAGTCGATCAAGGACGGCGCGGGCAGCCTTGGCGTGACCGTCAGCGCCAGCATTGGCTTCTCCAAATCCAAATCCACCTCGGCATCAACTGATCAGACCATCATCGCGTCCTCAGTCTCAGGCGGCGACGTCAACATCATTGCATCTGGCGCTGCGAGCGCGGGCACGGTCAAGGTCATCGGCAGTGACGTCTCTGCCACCAACAACCTTACCGTTCTTGGCAACGGCCCTATAACGTTCCAATCAGCCACTGAGACCGACACCAGCAGCGGCAAATCCTCAAGCTTTGGGGTCAGCCTTGGCGTCTCAGCAGGGGTTGGTCTGGGCAAAGACGCCGTGACGGGCAAATCCTCGGTTGGCCTTCAGGCGCCCTCGGTTAACTTCGGGATCAGCGGCTCCAAGTCCTCGTTTAGCGGCACTGACGTGACCAACCGCGAAGCCACGCTCTCCGCAGGTGGCACAGCTACAGTGGGCACCCCCGGCGCGCTCACGCTCGACGGCGGGGTACTCTCGGCCAAGCGCGTGGAGATCGACGCTGGATCGCTGAGCATCGCCAGCCGCCAAGATACATCAACCTTTGCGTCCAAAGACAAGAGCGCAGGCGTGAACGTCTCAGTCACCTTCGCAGGGCAAGTGTCAGCGAGTGGCAACCTGAGCAGCGGCAAACAAAGCGGCGACTTTGCAAGCGTACAAACCCAAGCCGGCATCCGCGCTGGCGAAGGCGGCTTTGGCATCCGTGTTGCAGGCGCGACCGACCTTAAGGGCGCAGTTATCGCCAGCACAGCCGACGCGGCGAGGAACCAGCTCACCACAGGCACCCTCACCGCATCGGACATCGCCAACCGCGAGACCTTCAAAGCCACCAGCACCAGCCTCGGCGCAGGGCTTGGCAACATCGGCCAAAGCCGCACCGGCCAAACCACAACCGACGGCACGGGGAATAAACCCGCAGGCCTCGCCACGCCACTCGGCAACCTCAGCGCCACCCCGCCCGCCGCGCTCAGCGCATCGGGCAGCCAAGCCAGCACCACGGTCAGCGCAATCGCCCAAGGCGGCATCACCGTAACATCAGGCGACACCGCATCGCTCGGCGTAGCGCAGAGCATTAGCCGCGATACCTCAAGCGCAAGTGAAGCCCTCACCAAGCAGTTCACCGAAACCAAACGCACCGAAATCAACCAAGGCTTTGAAGCAACACGCCAACTCGTCAGCGAAGTCGGCACGTTCTTCGCAAATCGCGGTCGCGAGGAAGCCGACCTGCGCAAAGCTGCCGACGAAGCCAAAGCACGCGGCGATACCACCGAAGAAACAAGGCTGCGCGCCGAAGCCAAGAAGGTGGGTGACACGTTCGGATCAGGCTCCGCCATCCGTATCGCTGCAACCGCATTTACGGCGGCAGCGGGCAGCAATGTCACAGGTGGGCTGGGCAGCTTTGCGCAGGCCGCAGCGGTCAACGTCATCCAGAGTCTTGCGGCAAGCAAGGTCAAGGATATTGCTGATAACATCCAAGGCGACCGTCAAACGCAGGAAAGTGTGCGCGCCGCCCTGCAAGCCGTGGTCGGCTGTGCAGGCAGCGTTGCGGGGGGCAATGGTGGTTGCGGTGATGCTGCGATTGGTGCGGCGGCAAGTGTTGTGATCAACAACCTGATCACCAGCGCGAGCATCACCCCGCGTGATACCAACGGCGACGGCGTGATCGACCCGCTGAGCGCGCAAGAGCAGCAGGCCCGCGTCAATCTCGTCACCACGCTGATTGCAGCACTCGCCACTGGCGCAGGCCTTGACGCACAGATTGCGACAACAGCGGCCACCATCGAGACCGAGAATAACAAAACGCGCAACTTCCGCCTTGCAAACGGCGCAGTTGCACGGATTGCTGATGGGCCGGGCGAAGGGCTGAGCGTCCAACAGATTATCGCAAAGTTTGGCATTGATAAGCACCCTGATCTCAGCGCGATCTCAAAGGCTTACGGCACGCGTGATCCAGACGAGCTGCAAGCCATCGTCAACCTGATCGCGAGCGGTAAATCAGGCACTGAAATTATCGCTGCGCGCAGCGCCGCCAACGAAGCGTTCGGTAAAGACACGCCACAGGCGCGCGCCGCATTCCTCGATATCGGCAACGGCAGGACAACAACCGCAGAAGTGCAGGCACGCGCCGAGGCCAACCGCATCGTCGTGAGCAGTGGCAGCGGCGGCTTCAATCAGCAACCCTATGCCTACAGAATCGACCTTGTCGCGCATCTCCAGGCGGTCAAGCTCAATTATGACGCGACCTATGGTGCCGGTGCCTATGACGCGCTCATCGCCCAAGGCCGCGCCGAAGACGCCGCCACACAGGCCCGCGTCAACGCCGCCCTTGCGCAGGCGGATCGCGAATTTGCCTGCCTTGCACTGTGCATTCCCGGCGCTGTGGCGAGCGTGATCTTTTTTCCAATTGCGGTTGAAGCGGCGGGAACATATGCTACGAGCGCCACGGGGCTTGCGGGCACAAGTGCGCTGCTGGTCAAGGGTGGCATCGGAGGAACGGCGAGTTTGGCTTATACCGAAGCATCATCGCAAGCTTTGTTTGGTCATGCCCCTTCGACGGGAGAACGGATCGGATCATTCACGACGGGGGCGATATTTGCACCCGGCGTGTTCGGGGTGAGCCAGTTTAGCGCACCCGTTAATGGCGCGATTAATGGTGGGGCGTCCGGTTTCTTGGCGAATGGGGGTGGGCAGGCTATCGACTTTGGTTTAGGCACTCGTGATCGCTTCAGCCTACCGCAGCTCGTTACTAGCACCGCCGTTGGCAGCATTGCTGGCGGCGTTGGCGGCACCGTCCAGCCCTATTTTGGCCGTACGCCGTCGCTCGGTAACAGCCAGTCAATCGTGGCAGGCGCACGCGTTGGCGTGCGGGTGCAGGCCAATGCCGCCCCGCAAACAATCGTGACCACGGTCACCCAAGCGCATGTCGATCCGGTGGCCAACGTCGCGCTCTGCACCGCAGCGCCCAAGGATTGTCCGAAATGAGGGAAGAAAATGGCAGAAAATATCTGTTCTCGCTAATTCCAACAAATATCACGGTGAGAACCGGATTTATTATAATTTTGCTATTAGGAATCGCAATACTTGGTATTGTTAATCCAACTGGTAGAAATATGATAGAATTTTGGAAATTCTACATTATGCTAGTCGCAGGTGCTACATTCTTCACCGCTCTCCAAATCTACCTCAACAAGGGCTACCGCGTGTCTTATGATGAAGAGGCGGTATATCTGCGTCCTGATGGCACTAACTGGCGGCTGCAATATAAACCAGAACGCATCATGCGCTACGCTGACATTGGTGAGCTTTATGCCGACAGCGGCAATATGAACCTGTCACCCTTTGAGTTTATCGAAATCCAGCGCAAAGGCTGGGACGGCGAAGAGCGCTTCTTCCTCTCGCGGATTTTCCTGCGTGAAAACCAACTCAAGGAATGCTTGCGCTTCATGCACGGCAAAATCCCGCATAAATTTCCGCAGGACGTGATTGACTATATGAACGCCGAACCCGGCTGGGTCGAACGCAAGCAAATCGAAGCCAGCGATTAAACAAAGCCGCTGCGCCTAGCAGCGTCATCCTGTGCTCGCATCACCCGCAGCACCAATGGAAAACCCTGCTAACGCAGGCTTTGCGCTTTTGATCAGACGCCGCCGCTGACGCGGCGGCGCGGACTGTTTCGCTCCCCCAATTCCGGGGACACAATTCCGGGGACACAATACTAATTAAAGTTTCCCTGTTGTCAGAAATTAGTATTGTGTCTCTGGAAGCCTCCTCCACCGCCGAAACCGCATCAACCAACCGCTTGTCAACGATCACTAGCGGCGGACCGCTCGGCGTTGGATCCACCCGAGCCGCAGTTACCATCGCGGGCGCCGACCTCGCGACTGGTGTGCGCTCCGGCGAAAACGCCTCGGCTGGTGGTGGCACCACCACGCTCGTCGGGCAGTCGGTCAGCATCTCGGGCGTGATCGACAGCGCGAGCTTCGACGCGGCCAGCCGCACGGTCAAGGGGGGGCTGCTCTCCAAAAAAGTCACCACCACCACGAGCAGCAGCACCAGCCAGGCCGTCGTCGCCTCGACCGTATCGGGCG
>JAYVVW010000078.1:0-7636 GCA_043786595.1 Sphingomonadales bacterium
AGCCCGAGTGCCTTGGCCACTTCGCTTGCCGCCTTGCCGGGTGAAAGCCGCGTCAGCGCCTCGGCGAGTGCGGCGTCGCCGTCCTGCTCTGAGGCAGCCTGCCGCGGCGCGGGCGGGCCAACGATCACCACGATCTCGCCCTTGGGGGTTGCGTTTGCATAACGCGCGGCGAGTGCGGACAGCGACCCGTCGACGCACTCTTCAAACATCTTGGTGATTTCACGCGCCACCGCCGCAGGCCGGTCGCCAAGTCCGGCATGGAGCGCCGCTAACGTCTTGCCGAGCCGCTTGCCCGATTCGTAAAAGATCAATGTTGCGCGCACGCCTGCCAGTTCGGCAATCGTAGTTGCGCGCGCCTGTGCCTTTTCGGGCAGGAACCCCGCGAACAGAAAACGGTCGGTTGGCAGTCCCGAAAGCGTCAGCGCGGCAATCGCGGCGCAGGGGCCGGGGATCGTCACCACGTTGCGTCCGGCACGCTTGGCATCACGCACGAGCTTATAACCCGGATCGGAGATTAGCGGCGTCCCCGCGTCGCTCACCAATACCACCGATTCGCGCGCCATCCGGTCGATTAACCCGGGCCGGACCTGATCGGCGTTATGATCATGATAGGGCAGCATCGGCCGCTTGACGCCGATATGGCGGAGCAGCTTTGCCGTTACGCGGCTATCCTCGACCGCGATCACGTCAGCCTGTGCAAGCATTGCGGCAGCGCGCGGGCTCAGATCGGAAAGATTGCCGATTGGCGTCGCAACGATATATAGGCCGGGTTCAAGTAAAGCGTTCATAGGGGTTGATCATGGCAGAAGCACGGGCAGCAGGGCAAGACGACGTCGCGTCACGCGCCGCAAACATCAAACGCTGGGCGTTGCTCACGCTTACTGCATCGCTGCTCGCCGCGTGTCAGGTTGTTCCAAAAGGCCCGCCCAGAAGCATCGAGCCGCCGCCACAAGTGATCGAGGGGCCAAGCGGTAATCAATTGCCAACCGATCTTGCGCGTCACCGGATCGCGCTGCTCGTGCCGCTCACTGGCGCGAATGCCGGCGTTGGCGAATCGATTGCCAATGCGGCGAACCTTGCGGTGCTCGATACCGGTGGCCAATCGATTCGCATCACGACCTATGACACGTCAACGGGTGCCGCTGCGGCTGCGCAAAAGGCGGTGGCCGACGGCAACAAGCTGATCCTTGGCCCGCTGCTTGCCGATGATGTCCGCGCGGTCGCGCCGGTCGGGCGTGCGGCGAAGGTGCCGCTGATCAGTTTTTCAAACGACGTTTCAGTCGCGGGTAACGGCACGTTCCTGATGGGCTATATCCCCACCCAGTCAATTGACCGGGTGATCCGCTTTGCGCGGAGCAAGGGCAGCGTTAACTTTGCCGGGCTTGTCCCCAACGGCACCTACGGCCAGCGCGCATCGCAGGCGTTGATCAAATCGGTTGAAAGTTCGGGCGGTCGCCTTGTTGGCCTGCAAAGCTTTGACCGGACACCCGGCGCGATTGCGGCGGCGGTAGCCAAATTGTCGGCAACATCGGCGTATGATGCGCTACTGATCGCCGATTCGGGGCGCATCGCGGTTCAGATCGTGCCGCTGGTTCGCAGGCAGAGCGGCCCCAACGCAAAGATCCTCGGCACCGATCTCTGGAATACCGAAACCAGCCTTTCGCAAAGCCCGTCACTGCGCGGCGCGTGGTTCGCAAGCGTGTCCGACGGATTTTTCAACCAGCTGTCGGCCAAATACCGCGCGCGTTTTGGCAAGGGGCCGTACCGGCTGTCGTCGCTTGGTTATGACGGCGTGCTGCTCGTCAGCAAGATCGCGGCAAACTGGAAGGTCGGCACTGCGTTTCCGTCTGCCCAATTGCTCGATAGCGGCGGGTTCAGCGGCGTCGACGGTGCGTTCCGTTTCAATAGCAGCGGCATTGCCGAACGCTCGCTTGAGGTTCAGGAAGTCGGCGCTGCGGGATCGGCGGTGATTTCACCCGCACCGCGCGGGTTTGCGAAATAGGCGATCGCGTCTCAAATCAGCACGATCTCGCCAAGGATCGCATCGAGCAGCAGCATTCCGGCCTCGCTGATCGACAGATGATCGGCGGTGAGGCTGAGCAGGCCGAGCGTTTGAAGCTTTGCCACCGCGTCGCGGTTGATCAATTGGTCGAACGGCACGGACGACCGCGCGGCGATGCGAGCGAGGTTGACGCCTTCGCGCAGCCGCAGCCCCATCAGCAGCGCCTCACGCGCCTGTTCGTCGCTGCCAAGCCGCGTTTCGCTTTGCATCCCGTGCGCGTTGCGCGCGACAGCGCCGATCCAGTTCTCAGGCTTTCTATGGCGCAGCGTTGCAACCCCCGCGCGCCGCCCATGCGCGCCCGGCCCGACGCCGAGATAATTGTCATAGCGCCAGTAAGCCAGATTGTGGCGGCTCTGCTCGCCTGCGCGCGCGTGGTTTGAAATTTCATAGGCGGGCAATCCAGCCTGCGCCGTCACCTGCCGCGTCAGTTCGAACAGTTCGGCGCCGTAGTCGGGATCAACGGGCTTCAGCTTGCCCTGCGCAACCAGCGTGGCAAAGCGCGTACCCGGCTCGATCGTCAGTTGGTAAAGCGAGAGGTGCCCCGTGCCAAATCCGATTGCGCGGCGCAGTTCGGCCTCCCACGCGCCAAGCGACTGTTCGGGCCGCGCATAGATCAAATCGAAATTGACCCGCGCAAAATGACGCTGTGCGGTTGCGAGCGCCGCCAGCCCCTCATCAACGCCGTGCGCGCGCCCGAGAAAGCCAAGCACCTCTTCGTCAAGCGCCTGAAGGCCGAGCGACACGCGGTTGACCCCTGCCACGGCAAGGTCAGCAAAGCGCGCGGCCTCAACCGACGACGGATTGGCCTCTAGCGTAATCTCAATATCGTCGGCAAAACCAAAATGTGCCTGCGCCGCGTCGATGAGCGCGGCCACGGTTTGCGGCGGCATGAGCGAGGGCGTGCCGCCGCCAAAAAAGATCGATGTCAGCGGCCCTGGCGGCGCAACACGCGCTTCATGGGCAAGGTCAGCGAGCAGCGCACCCCGCCACGCATCTTGATCGATACTGCCCCTCACATGGCTGTTAAAATCGCAGTAGGGACATTTCGACACACAAAAGGGCCAATGGATGTATAGTGCAAGGGGGGGCGGAGCCAGCATGGCGCGCGCATAGCATGTTCGGGGGCGGAAACCATGACGTCACGATTGATATTTTCGCTCGCTGCGCTGTTGGGCACGGCGTCAGTTGCGGCGGCGGCGGCTCCGGCAGACATGGCCGCGCGATTGCTCGCCGCGCATAACGCCGCGCGCGCTGCGGTCGGCTCGGCCCCGCTTGTCTGGAATGAAGCGCTGGCGCGTGACGCGCGCGACTGGGCGGTGCATCTCGCAAATACGGGCACATTCGAACATGCCACGCGCCCGGCTGGAAAAGCGGCGCAAAGCGAAAACCTGTGGATGGGCACGGCATCGGCCTATGCTTACGAAGAAATGGTTGCGGCATGGGTTGATGAGAAGCAGTTTTATCGGCGCGGCGTATTTCCCGACGTATCGACAACGGGCAAATGGCAGGATGTCGGCCATTACACGCAACTGATCTGGCACAGCACGACCGACGTCGGCTGCGCCATTGCAACGGGGGGCGGTGAAGACACGCTCGTGTGCCGCTATAGCCCGACGGGAAATTGGGTTGGCCAAAGCGCCGAACGCCCCGCCGAACGCGCGAATCAGCCCGCCAAATCACTGGCTGCAATGGCTCTCAAGTTAAATCCGCCAAAGCCTACGCCGACAAAAGCTGCGAAATCAAAGCGTTAGAAAAACCATTTGCATGTTGCTGCGCGCCCCGCGATGCAAACGATGCTCAAAAATAAAATAGAGGTCGCACATGAAAATTCTTGGATACACACCGTCGTCAAAGCTTCTGGCTTCGGTCGCAGCAACCTGCCTCGTCGCAGCACCCGTGATCGTGCTTGCCGATGCGTCAGCGCCGTCGGTAATGCGCGCGATGAAGAAAAAGCCAGCGATGAAAAAGCGTCAGATGCGTGCAAAGCCGATGGCGCAAAAGCCAATGGAAAAGCCGATGATGGCAGAACCAGCACCTGAGCCCATTGCGCAGGCCGAACCAACACCGGCGGCCCCCGAACCCGTTCAGGCCGTCGTTGAAGCAGCGCCAGCAGCACCGGCTGCACCCGAACCAGTTGCTGTAACAAAGCGCAGCAATACGCTGCTTTATGTCGGCGGTCTTGCAGCGCTCGCGGCCGGCATCGTCGCCATCGCGTCAGACGGCAGCCCGAAGAGCCCATAGATTCTGAGTATCCGATCGACGCCGTCATTGCGAGCGAAGCGCGGCAATCCAGCCCTCCTGTGTTGTTGGCACTTTCTGGATTGCCGCAGTCGCTTCGCTCCTTCGCAATGACGGTTAACGGAAGCACCCAACGCCCATCAGAAAACCGCGCTGACCAGCTTTGCAAAAGCGTCAGCGCGGTGGCTGATTGCGTGTTTTGCTGCCGGGTCAATTTCGGCAAATGTGTGCGCCATGCCGATCGGTTGAAACACCGGATCATAGCCAAAGCCTAGCGCGCCGCGCGGTGGCCAGACGAGCGTACCGTTTACCCGGCCTTCAAACACTGCCTCCGCGCCGTCGGGCCAGACGATGGCGAGCGTGCAGACAAACTGCGCGCCGCGCGGTGCATCTGGCCCGAGTTCGGCGAGTTTGCCCTCAACCTTGCCCATCGCCATGTACCAGTCACGCCCCGGCCCGCCTTCATAGGCCTGTCGCTGCGCCCAATCGGCGGTGTAAACCCCCGGCGCGCCGCCAAGCGCGTCAACACACAGCCCGCTATCATCGGCAAGCGCGACGATCCCCGAAGCCGTGGCGCTCGCGCGTGCCTTGAGCAGTGCGTTCTGCGCGAACGTCGTGCCCGTCTCTTCGGGTTCGGGCAGGCCGAGATCGCCTGCCGACACCGGATCGATCCCGAACGGCGCAAGCAGCGCGCGAATTTCACGGACCTTGCCCTGATTATGGCTCGCGATGACGAGCCTACCGGGCAGCAGTTTGGGAATGGGCACCATTACCGCCCCGTTGCGCGGTCCTGCGCGGCGAAAATGTCGGCGCACCCGATCCGCGCGAGACGGAGCAGGCGGAGCAGCGCTTCCTCGTCAAACGTCTGGCCCTCGGCCGTTGCCTGCACTTCGGAAATATTGCCATCGCCCGTCAAAACGAAATTGGCATCAGCACCGGCATTGCTGTCTTCAAGATAATCGAGATCAAGCACGGGGGTGTTGAGATAGATGCCGCAACTGATCGCCGCGACCTTCTGTTCGATTGGATCAACGGTGAGTTTGCCCGCCTTCATCAGACCGTCAACGGCAAGTCGCAGTGCAACCCACGCGCCCGAAATTGAGGCCGTGCGCGTGCCGCCGTCGGCCTGAATGACGTCGCAGTCGATCGTGATCTGACGCTCACCCAGTTTTTTCATATCAACCACCGATCGCAGCGACCGCCCGATCAGACGCTGGATTTCCTGCGTGCGGCCCGATTGCTTGCCCTTGGCGGCTTCGCGGCTGCCACGCGTATGCGTTGCGCGCGGTAACATGCCGTATTCGGCGGTCACCCAGCCTTCGCCTTTGCCGCGCAGGAACGGCGGCAGTTTCTCTTCAACGCTTGCCGTCACCAGCACCTTGGTTTCGCCAAAGCCGATCAGCACCGATCCTTCGGCATGGCGCGTGTAGCCGGGCTGGATCGTGATTGCGCGCATTTGATCTGTGGCACGGCCTGAAGGACGCATGGTGGTTTCCTCTTTTTTGAAAACTGGGATTGATTTGCGATTGCCGTCTTTACGCAGGACATTGAGAGATATGCAACGCAGCGCTATGGCGTAAGCCATGAACAGCCCGACACATGAGCTGACCGACCGCGCGCGTGACGTGTTCCGGATCGTCGTCGAAAGCTATCTTGGATCGGGCGCCCCGGTGGGATCGCGGACGATCGCCAAGCTTGGCAGCCTGAATTTGAGCTCGGCTTCGATCCGCAATGTGATGCAAGACCTTGAAGAATTGGGGCTGCTCGCCGCGCCGCATGTTTCGGCGGGGCGGATGCCGACCGAAAGCGGGCTGCGGCTGTTTGTTGACGGGATGATGCAATCGGCACTTCCGACCGCCGATGAACGCGCCGCGATCGAAAGCCATGTCGGCGCAGGTGGCCCCATCGAAGAGGCGCTTGCATCGGCAACTTCGGCACTGTCAGGGCTTTCGGCCTGCGCTGGCATTGTCCTGGTCCCGACGCGCGAAACGCGGCTCAAACAATTTGCGTTCGTTCCGCTTGGGCCTGAACAGGCGCTGGCTGTCCTTGTCGGCGATGACGGCGGCGTGGAAAACCGCGTGATCGCGGTGTCGCGCGATATGCCCGCGTCGGCACTCACTGAGGCTGGCAATTATATGACCGCGCGGCTTGCCGGGATGACGCTGGTCGAGGCATCGCGGCTGATCGCGAACCAGATCGCGAGCGAGCGGGCCACGCTTGACGCCACCGCGCATGATCTGATCACGTGCGGGCTTGCCGTCTGGGCGCAAGATAATGCGCAACGCCCCGTTCTGATCGTGCGCGGGCAGGCCAATCTGATCGACGCCGCCGCCGCTGCCGATCTTGACCGCGTCCGCCAGTTGCTCGGCGAAATCGAGGGCAAGGAGGAAATCGCGCGCCTGCTCGATAGCGCCCGCGAAAGCAGCGCGACCAAGGTTTTTATCGGTTCGGAGAATAAATTGTTCGCGCTTTCGGGGTCATCGGTGATAGCGGCGCCGTATCGCGGACGTGACGGACATGTCGTCGGCGTCGTCGGCGTGATTGGCCCGACGCGCTTGAACTATGCCCGCGTCGTTCCCATGGTAGACTTCACGGCCCAAACCCTATCGAGATTGATGACATTATGAGTGATGAAGATTTGAATATTGCGCCCGAACTTGAAGATGCCCTGCCAGAGGATGTCACGCCAGAAGACGATGTGTATGGCGCGCTCCACGCCGAACTGACCGATGCCAAGCAGGCGGTACTTTATGCGCAGGCTGAAACGCAAAATGTCCGCCGCCGGCTTGAAAAGGATGCGCAGGATGCGCGCGCCTATGCCGCAACCGGCTTTGCGCGCGACGTGCTTTCGGTTGCCGATAATCTGGCGCGCGCGCTTGACGTGATCCCGGCGGCGATGCGCGACGATGACGCTTCAAAGAGCCTGATCGTCGGCCTCGAAGCGACCCAGCGCGAACTCGACGCCATCTTTGCGCGCAACGGCATCACGCGGATCGATTCGATCGGCCAGCCGCTCGATCCCAATCGGCACCAGGCGATGATGGAAATGCCAAGCGACCAGACGCCGGGCACGATCGTTCAGGAAATGCAGGCAGGCTATATGATCAAAGACCGTCTGCTGCGCCCTGCAATGGTTGGCGTTGCCAAAGCGGCGGGCTGAGTAGACCATGGTTGATTGAAACGGGTTCATGGCAAACACCCGTTCCCTGAGCTTGTCGAAGGGTCGCCCTTTCTCTTAGAGGTGGCCCGGCAAATCTGCACAGCGGGTTAAGTGGATTGCTCATCTGAAAGTGGCCAAGAGATGGTCGCGGAAGAGGAGCAGATATGGCAAAGAGG
>JAYVVW010000079.1:0-7096 GCA_043786595.1 Sphingomonadales bacterium
GGTGAAAGCGCGCCGCCGATCCATGCACTGCGGGCAGCGGCGCGGGCTTCGTCGCGGTATCCGCGCGCAGATAAGCTTTCCGCAAAGCGTAAATTGCCCGTGGTGGTGAGCGCGGGTTGCTTCCGGAAATATGCGATTACAAGATCGGGCGATTCAAGACCTGCGCGAATCGCACCTTCGGCGTTGCGGCGAAAGCCAAGTTCGCCCGGCCAGCCGCCATATTGGGTGAGGAAATTTGCGTAAGTTGCAAATGGCATCGTCGGGGTTTGCTGAAGCGTCCGCCATGTGAATAGCGCATTCGAAAGCGACGCAGCGGGGGTGACCGTATAGGCCGATGCCGACGATGTCGTCGTTGCAATTGGCTGAGCGCAGGCAGGCAGGCCGATCAATGACGCGCAGCCAAGAAGCGCCGAAATAATAAACCCGCGTGAGGCGCTGGACAGGGTAGGGGTGGCGACCCTATTTGGCACGATTGATGCGATGGCGTTTTTCATTGTATGATTATGGCGCATTTGCGTGTGAAGGTGAAGGACTAATCCGATGTTTTCGGGCTCAATTCCGGCTCTGGTGACCCCGTTTCGCGACGGATCGATCGATGAGGCTGCTTTTCGGCGCCTCGTCGACTGGCAAATCGAGCAGGGATCAAGCGCATTGGTCCCGTGCGGGACGACTGGCGAAAGCGCGACATTGTCCAATGCCGAGCATCACCGCGTCATCGAATTATGCGTTGAACAGGCGGCAGGGCGTGTGCCTGTGATTGCAGGTTGCGGGTCTAACGACACGACCAACGCGCTGCTCCACATGACGTTTTCAAAGAAATGCGGAGCAAACGCCGCGCTCATCGTCGCGCCCTATTATAATCGCCCTAATCAGGACGGGATTTACGCGCATTTTGAATATCTGGCGGCGCGCAATGATCTGCCAATCATCGTTTATAATGTGCCCGCGCGTACCGTGACCGACATTCAGCCCGAAACAATGGCGCGGCTTGCCAAACTGCCCACTGTCGTTGGCGTCAAGGATGCGAGCGGAGCAATTGCACGGGTAACGGCGCACCGTTTGGGCTGCGGCACGGATTTCTGCCAGCTTTCGGGGAATGACGATATGGCGCTGGCGTTCAATGCGGTTGGCGGCGTCGGTGCGATTTCGGTCACCGCCAACATCGCGCCAAAACTGTGCGCAGAATTTCAGCAAGCGTGTACCGACGGCGATGTTGCACTGGCGCAAAAGCTCAATGACCGGCTTTATCCGCTTCATGTTGCGTTGTTTACCGATGCGTCGCCGGGGCCAGTCAAATACGGCCTCACCCGCGTGTTCGAAGGCATTACCGAGGAATTGCGGCTGCCGATGACGCCTTGTTCGGAAACGGCGCGGCGCGCGGTGGACGACGCGCTTGAAACGGCGGGCTTGATCTGATGGCACGCCCCCGCCCAATCGAATTCGACAAGGTGAAAACCGTCGCTGAAAACCGGCGCGCGCGCTATGAATATTTCCTCGATGAGTTTTTTGAGGCTGGCATCGCGTTAACGGGGACTGAGGTCAAATCACTGCGCTTTGGTGAAGGGTCGATCGCCGAAAGCTATGCCGAAATACGCGACGACCAGGTTTGGCTGGTCAATGCTAATGTGCCAGAATTCAGCCACGGAAACCGCAATAACCACGAACCAAAGCGTCCGCGCAAGCTGCTGCTTCACGAGCGCGAAATCAACAAGCTGCGCGTGGGTGTATCGCGCGAAGGCATGACGCTGATCCCGATGTCAATTTATTTCAATCGGCGTGGCCGTGCCAAGGTCGAACTGGCGCTCGCCAAGGGCAAAAAGATCCATGACAAGCGCGAAACGATCAAGCTTCGTGATTGGAAACGCGAAGCCGGACGCCTGTTGAAAGAACGCGGCTGAACATGGCATCGGCGGTCATGACATGGTTCCGGGCAAACCTGCCGACGCGTGAAGCAATCGCGGCGAACAAATGGCTGCGCCCGATGGCCCGGCATATTCTTCGCCCAGAGCTATGGCGATTTCACCGGCGCTCGGTGCCGCGCGGCGTTGCGCTTGGGCTGTTCATCGCTCCAGTCGTGCCGGTTGCACATACGTTCGTCGCGGCGGCACTAGCGGTGCCGACGCGTTCGAACGTAGTCGTGGCGGCATCGGTGACTTGGCTCATCAACCCGATCACGATGCCGCCATTTTACATCGCGGCTTATTACACAGGGTTCCAGATACTTCATCTTGGTGCATTGCCCGTTTCTGGTCAGATGGTTCCAGTGGCGTCTCATGCCGGTTTTCACCTTTCAAAATGGCTTGCCGAAACATCGGGTCCGCTCGCATTGGGAACGCTGATCCTAGCATCGGTGATTGCATTGGCGGGTTATCTGTTTGCCGCATTTGGCTGGTCATTCTGGATTGCGCGTAAATGGCGCAGCCGTGCGCGAAACCGCATCTGAATATGGCAAGCCCAAAATCACGAACTTTGCTTGGCCTGTCACAGCGCACCGATGAACGCGGCTTGCTGTTGCTGATTGCTGCGGCGGCGATCGTGTCTGCGCTTTTACTTTTATGGCTGGTCGGAAATCTCGTGCTCGCAGCCGGATTTATGGCGAGTGTGCTTGCGCTGGGTGCGTTGATTTTTGCCGGTGCGCGGATGATGCCGCGTCAAAGCGCCCAGCCAATTGAATTTGATTGGTCGCTCGTCCGTGAAGCGTCTGACAATGATGAGGTGGGCATTGCGGTAACCGATCGCGCTGGACGTCTGGTTTGTGCCAACGCATTGCATGATAGCTGGTTCGGCGGGCCGGTCGCGCCGCCAGGGCTTGGGCTGTCAGCCGCCGACGAAGCCTCGCTGATGAGCGCAGGGCGGATTGCGTGGCGCGACGGCAAAAGCAGCGCCACGGGCCTGAAACGCGACCTCCTGACGTTTGATGCCGAAGTAATCCGCAGCGGCAGAACCGAAGACCATCTTGTCTGGCGCTTTCGAACGGCAAAGTCGTTTGATGTCGTGGGCGAAGCGCGCCGCCTGATCGCGGGGCCTGCGGGCGCGCGGTTGGGCGAGGCTGGCATGATGGCCGCGCTGATCGGCGGCGATGGGCGGATCAATGTTGCGACGCCAACGTTTGGATTGCGCGCGCTTGGCCGCGTTGAAGCCCTGTGCGAAGGCCGCGATTTTGTGTCACTCTTGGAAACAGACGCGGAAGGCGCGGTTCGTTTCGTTAAAGAAGGTAGCAACGGACAGCCGCTCCGGCTGCTCCAGATTCCAATCGAGCCCGAAAATTCTGACAATCCGACGCTGATATTGTTGCTCGACGATGATGGCGCACGCGCTGGATCGCCCAAAGGCGCCGGAATCGGACATATTCAGAGCTTGCTCGGAATATTGCCGCTTGGCCTTGCGCTTGCCGATCGCGACGGGCGGTTTCTCTATCTGAACGATGCGTTTTGCCGCGCAGTCAATTTGCCTGCGGGTTCACGGCCAATTTATCCCGGCGATCTGGTGGTGCGCGAAGACAAGGCTGCGGTGGCCGATTCGGTGCGCCGGTTTGCAACGGGGCAAGCGATGACCGGCGACATCGCGGTGCGGCTACGCGATCAGCCCGACGAACCCGTTGCACTGACCATCGCAGGCGCGCGTGGCTTGGGCGATGCCGCCGTGCTGCTTTCGATCAAGGATAATAGCGAAGAATCAAAGCTCAAAAAACAAGTGGCGCAGGCGACAAAGATGCAGGCGGTCGGTCAGCTTGCCGGCGGGGTCGCGCATGACTTCAACAACATATTGACGGGGATTATCGGCCACTGCGACCTCATGCTGATGCGGCATACGCCAGGAGACAGCGATTATGATGATATCCAGCAGATCAAGAACAACAGCAATCGCGCCGCAAATCTGACGCGACAACTGCTCGCCTTTTCACGGCAGCAAACGCTGCGACCGCAAGTTCTGCAACTGCCCGATACCGTTTCGGAAATTTCAAACCTGCTGCAACGGCTGCTCGGCGAAACCGTCACGCTCGTGGTAAAGCACGGTCGTAATCTGGGCGCGGTGCGCGCCGACCCTGGCCAGCTTGAACAGGTGATCGTCAATCTTGCGGTCAATGCGCGCGATGCGATGCCGCGCGGTGGCACTTTAACGATCCAGACCTACACCGTTTCAACAGCCGAGGTGCGAAAGCTTGGCAGTGATATCTTGCCGATCACCGATTATACCGCGCTCAGTGTCGCCGACACCGGCACGGGCATATCGCCTGAATTGCTCCCCAAAATTTTTGAACCGTTTTTTACGACGAAGGAGGTCGGCAAAGGCACCGGTCTTGGTCTCTCCACAGTTTACGGGATTGTCAAACAGTCGGGCGGGTTCATCTTTGCCGATTCCAAAGCCGGGCAGGGCACAAGCTTTGTGATCTATTTGCCCGTTCACCGCGGTGATAGTGGCGCAGACATAGCGCCCGTAAAAGCCAAACCCAAGCCGACCGAAACATGGGGCACAGGCACGGTGTTGCTTGTTGAGGATGAGGATATGGTGCGCGCCGTTGCCGAACGCGCGCTGACGCGCAATGGTTACACTGTCGTCACTGCTGCAAATGGCGAAGCGGGCCTCGAAACGCTTGAAGGCCGCACCGATATCAGTTTGATCGTGACCGACGTCATGATGCCCGTAATGGACGGCCCGACGATGGTTCGTGAGATTCGCAAGGCCCATCCCGCAATGCCCGTTCTGTTCATGTCGGGCTATGCGGAGGAACAATTGCGCAAAATGATCGATCTCGACAACATCGCATTCCTTCCCAAACCCTTTTCAGTTCAACAGCTTGCAGGCGCGGTGCGCGATATTTTGGCGACGTGAAAATAAATTTTCGTTCCGCCCTTGTTCTTTAAGAACAAATATAATACATGCTGATCACGCATTGACGCGAAACACTTGTCAGCTACGAGGGAACAAGCCATGGCGGCGCAATTGAAACTCATCGATACCGAGAAAAAAATGGCAAATACCGACAGGGAAAAAGCACTCGAAGCCGCGCTCGCGCAGATTGATCGCGCGTTCGGCAAGGGCTCGGCAATGAAGCTGGGTTCACGCGAAGCAATGGAAATTGAAGCGGTTTCAACGGGATCGCTTGGTTTGGACATCGCGCTTGGCATTGGCGGCCTGCCCAAGGGACGCGTCATCGAAATTTTCGGGCCAGAAAGCTCGGGCAAAACTACGCTTGCGCTCCACGCGATTGCCGAGGCGCAAAAAGCCGGGGGCACCGCAGCGTTTATCGATGCAGAACATGCGCTTGATCCGGGCTATGCGAAAAAGCTGGGTGTCGACATCGACAATCTGATCGTGTCGCAACCCGATACAGGTGAGCAAGCGCTTGAAATCTGCGATACGCTCGTGCGGTCGAACGCGGTTGACGTACTTGTGATCGATTCGGTTGCAGCACTTGTGCCGCGCGCTGAAATCGAAGGCGAAATGGGCGATAGCCATGTTGGCCTTCAGGCGCGTTTGATGAGCCAGGCGCTACGCAAGATTACGGGCTCAATCAGCCGTTCGAAGTGCACAGTCATCTTCATCAACCAGATCCGGATGAAAATTGGCGTGATGTACGGTTCACCCGAAACCACGACGGGGGGCAACGCGCTCAAATTCTATGCGTCGGTGCGTCTCGACATTCGCCGCACGGGGCAAATCAAAGATCGCGACGATATTGTCGGAAACACGACGCGCGTGAAGGTGGTCAAGAACAAGGTGGCACCGCCGTTCAAACAGGTTGAATTCGACATCATGTACGGTGAAGGCATTTCGAAGACGGGCGAAATCCTAGATCTTGGCGTGAAGGCCGGTATCGTTGAAAAGTCGGGTGCTTGGTTCTCTTACGATTCGATCCGGCTTGGCCAGGGTCGCGAAAATTCGAAGACCTACCTCAAGGAAAACCCAGAAGTTGCGGCAAAGATCGAAGATGCCATTCGCGGCAAGACCGAACAGGTCGCCGAGGTGATGATGACAGGACCCGAGGCGGACGACGATATCTGACAAACCATGCGGAACGCGCGTGTTCTGCGGCTTGATCAATATGATTGTTGTTAACGTCTCAAGCAACCAAAGGCCCGTCAATTTGGCGGGCCTTTTTGCATCAAGCGAGCGCCGCATTCGCATTTGGAAATGCACCGTCAGTGTGTCATGATTGCACCCAACTTAACGCAAAGGCTTTCGCATGACGATCATTGTCCATCATCTTGAAGATTCGCGGTCGCAGCGCATTTTGTGGCTGCTTGAGGAACTCGGTGTCGCTTATGAGGTCAAGCGCTATGAGCGTGATCCGGTTACGCGTCTGGCGCCGCCAGAACTCCGGGCAATCCACCCCTTGGGTAAATCCCCCGTTATCGAAATCGACGGCGAAGTTCTCGCCGAAACGGGCGCAATTTTCGAAACATTGCTTGATCGCTATGATCGCGAACACCGGCTTCACCCAGCGCATGATCATGCTGATTTCGCCGCACATCGGCTCTGGATGCACTATGCCGAAGGCTCTGCAATGCCACCGCTCGTCATGAAACTGATCATGGGCCGACTCGGCGATGCGGCCGCGCCTGCAATGGGATTTGTCGATGCGCAAATTGCGCTGCACCTTGGCTATATGGAATCGGTCGTTGCCCAGAAAGGCGGTTTTCTTGGCGATATTTTGAGCGCGGCCGATATTATCATGAGCTTTCCCGTCGAGGCGGCCAATGTCCGCGCCAATCTATCTCAAGCCGCGCCCGCGCTGCGCACGTGGCTCGATAAAGTGCGCAGCCGCCCCGGCTATGTCGCAGCACTTGCAAAGGGCGGGCCGTATAGCTTTGCCTAAAGCTCGCGAAGCGCGCGTGCGGGGCGCGCGGAGAGCGCGGGCAGCGAGCCTGCAAGACCGAGGCCAAGCGTCAGCACCGCACCGGCACCAAGCGTAGCAAACACGACAGCCCAATCGGGTGCCCATGCCAGCGAGAGCGTCTGCGTGACGACATACCAGCCAGCGATTGCGCCGACGCCGAGCGCAATCGTGCTGACAATGATTGCAAGCGCTGCATATTCGATTGCTTGCGCACCCAGAATCTGTCTACGCGTTGCGCCGAGCAATTTTAGCAGA
>JAYVVW010000080.1:0-22583 GCA_043786595.1 Sphingomonadales bacterium
CGCGTCCGGGAAGCGCGTGCCACAACGCCGGCGGGAGTGGAATTAAATGGAGGCCAACCAGCAAGGTGATCGCTACTGCAACTGCGATCAGAATACCCCACCCCTTCACATCAGCGCGTCGCATACCCCATAACGCATAGCCAAGCGCCAATGCAGATGCAGGTCGCAATATTGCCAATGACTGAATGTCCGCGCGCGCACCGCCCCCGGTCAGAAATACCAAAACGATAAATGCAGCGAGAACCCAAAACGGAGCAGCGGCGGGCACTTTTTTAGTTGAAAACCGTGTCGACAAAAGTTTCAGTCCAGATGATCATAGCATATTGCGGCCGCGCTCCCAGCCCAAACCAGCCAGAGCACTATTTGAGTTTGCCATAGACATCAGATGCGCCACGGGCAACCAGCTTCAATCAAAATCGATCTTGCCGCGTCCCTTTTTGACATCGCCGCGCAGGCTTTTACCTTCCATGCGCTTCTGTTTTGCAGCGCGCGTCGGGCGCGTCTTGATGCGGCGGATGGGGGCTTGATGCGCCTTTGCAACGAGTAAGGCGAGACGCAGGCGGGCGTCGGCGCGATTGGCCTCCTGCGTGCGAAAATTGCGCGCGGTGAGGACAATCTCGCCGTCATTGGTCCAGCGCGATCCTGCAAGTGATTTGAGGCGGATGTAAACCGCAGGCGGCAACCCGAGCGCAAAGACGTCGAGCCGAATTTGCACCGCGGTCGCCACTTTATTGACATTCTGTCCGCCAGGGCCGGTTGCTGCGAGGAAACGTTCTTCAATTGCACTTTCGGGCAGCGGAGGAACATCAGCCACCGCGCCACTCACCTTCAAAACCGGCCTGTGCGAAACGTTCCGGCATGTCGGCATAGGCCTCAACCGGCGGTTTGCCGTCGCGCGGCACCGAAAGGAATGTGCTGTGCAGCAGCATTGGCTCACCCTTGCGGCCATAAACGGGATCACCGACAATCGCAGCACGCAAACCGTAAACCGCGTGCGCCCGGATTTGATGCGTGCGTCCTGTGCGCGGGATGAAACGAATGAGCGCGCGGCCATCCTTTTCGGCGAGCTTTTCCCATGATGTCAGTGCCGATTTGCCAGCCTGATCAACAACCATGCGCCAGCCGCTTTCCTGCGTGCTAAATTTGGCGAGTGGCAAATCAATTTCACCCGACTGCGCCTCGGGCACACCTTCGACCACCGCAATATAATGCTTGGTCACAAGCTTTGCTTCGAACGCCTGCGAAAAGCGCGCGTGAGCCTTGGGATTGCGCGCAAGCAACAGACAGCCGCTCGTATCACGGTCAAGCCGGTGTACCGCCTTGGGCCAGCGGCGAAACCCGAACTTGAGCCCCTCAACATGATTTTCAAGGCTGAGTGACCCATCGCGCGGCGGATCGACAGGCAGTCCTTGCGGCTTATCGATGATCAGTGCTTCGCCATCGATGAATATGACACGGTCAGAAAGTAACATCTGATTGCCCTGCCATACCCAGCACCCACCGTCTACGGCGTATCGACCAGCACAAGCGCACAGTCGGTTGTCGCGGTGATACTATACGCCTCACCGCCACCAAGTGCTGCGCCATCGCGCGCCGCAACATCGACGTCGTTAAGCGTAATCGATCCAGACGCGGGGACGAGATAGGCCGAACGCCCCGTTTCCACCTGATGCGTGATCGTTTGTCCCGCCAGAAGCTTTGCGCCGAGTACGCGCGCATCAGCGTTGATATGGAGCGCATCCGCGTCACTATCATATCCGCTCGCCAATATTGTCCAGCCGATGCCATTTGCTTGTTTGGGGAATTGCTTCGCGCCCCAATGCGGTGCGCCGCCCGGAGTGCGCGGGTGCACCCATATCTGAAACAGCGTAGCGTCCACGCTCTCAAGGTTGAATTCGCTGTGTGTCACGCCGCTGCCTGCGCCCATTACCTGAACATCACCTGCCTCTGTCCGCCCGACATTACCAAGGCTGTCCTTGTGCGTGATCGCGCCGCTGCGAACATAGGTGATGATTTCCATATCGCGGTGGCTGTGCGGGGCAAAACCCGTACCCGCAGCGATCCAGTCGTCATTCCAGACGCGGATCGCGCCCCAGCCCATTCGCGCGGGGTCTTGGTAGTCGGCAAAGCTAAAATGGTGGTGCGCATTGAGCCAGCCGTGATCTGCTGCGCCTAAACTATTGAATTTTCTGACATCTAACATGACAATTCTCACCTCGGCGGGATGTGGACGCCGGACACAAGATATGGGAGTCACCTATATGGATTTCAACAAGCGCTCGTGGTTTTCACCATCCGATACCCTGCGACTCGCGGAGTCAGGCCGATTAACGAGAAATTAACCTTTTGCGTTCAGAGATTATGTGGTTAATGGAAATGCGGCTCAAGGCGTTGCGGGGAGCGACGCCAACAGGACAGAAACAGGGATTTGGCGAATGCGCGTATTGCTGATCGAAGATGAACCAACAACGGCCAAAGCTATCGAGCTAATGCTCAGCAACGAAGGCTTTAATGTTTACACGACCGATCTGGGCGAAGAAGGCCTCGATCTGGGTAAACTCTATGATTATGACATCATCTGTCTTGATCTCAATCTGCCCGATATGCACGGCTATGATGTGCTCAAGAAATTGCGCGTCGCCAAGGTGCAGACGCCCGTCCTGATCCTTTCAGGCATCAGCGAAATGGACAGCAAGGTCCGCTCGTTCGGATTTGGTGCCGACGATTATGTCACCAAGCCGTTCCACCGCGAAGAGCTCGTCGCGCGTATTCACGCCGTTGTCCGCCGCTCAAAAGGCCATTCACAATCGGTGATCCGCACGGGCAAACTTGCTGTCAATCTTGACGCAAAGACGGTCGAAGTTGATGGCAGCCGCGTTCATCTGACCGGCAAGGAATATGCGATGCTTGAGCTGCTTTCGCTGCGCAAGGGCACGACACTGACCAAGGAAATGTTCCTCAACCACCTTTACGGCGGCATGGACGAACCCGAACTCAAAATCATTGACGTTTTCATCTGCAAGCTGCGCAAGAAACTCGCGCTTGCTTGCGGTGGCGATAATTACATCGAAACCGTCTGGGGTCGCGGCTATGTCCTGCGCGATGCCGACGAACTGAGCAGCTTCGCACAAGTCGCTTAACCCCAAGCTTCTACCCCGGCAGTAAGATCAACCGGCGGACCCAGTTCGCCGGTTTTTCTATGCGGTCAGAAATGCCACCATCGCCGCGCCGAGATCGGGCTTGGTCACCGCGCTCATGTGATTTCCCGGCACGATGGAGAGCGTCGGATTTCGCACGATCTCCGCCAGTTCCGGGCCGGAACCATTGTCCCCATCATCCGCGCCAATAAGGATCTGGATCGGCATCGCCCAGGATGCGATGATTTCGGCGGGCACATCAACGAATGTTTCGAGGATCAGCGCGAGCGCTACCGGGTCACCGCCCGTTGTTTTGAGGAACGCCTCGGCCATCCAAGCGGGCGACCCCTGTGGATGCGCACCAAGCCCGGCAAAAATCGCGCGGAAATGGCCTGCCCGCTTGCCGGTATCGGTCAGCCCTTCAAGCCCCATGCCCGAAATAATCACGCGCTTCGGCGTCGCTCCGTGCGTGAGCATCCGCGCCACCGTCCGCGCGCCGAGCGAATAGCCGCCAAGATCATAGTCGGTCAGGCCAAGCTGTTCGATTAGCAACAGCATATCATCCGCCAATATGTCCTTGGGATAAAAAGCCCGATCATGCGGTTTGCCACTTTGCCCATGCGCGCGGAAATCGGGCATGATCACGCGGTAACCCGTCGCTGCAAGCGCTGCCGCATGGCCGTATTTGATCCAGTTGGTCGCGGCGTCGGAGAAATAGCCATGGAGCAGCAGCAGCGGTCGCCCTTCGCCCATTTCGTGAACGGCAAGGCGCGTGCCATCGGTGGCGGTTACGAACGATGTCCGCAATTCAGTCATCCAATTTGCTCCAGCGTAGCGACATGCACGAAAGCCCCGCATCAATCTTGCCGATTTCGCGCACTGGCAACGCGATTGTCGCAATGCCGAGCGCTTCGATCCGGTCACGCGTTCGCGTGAAACTATCGCCGATCAGCACATGATCGCCGATGCCCAAGACATTGGCGGCTGCCGCTTCGCCTTCAGCCGTTTCGATCACGCGCAAGCCTTTGAATTCAGGGCAATCGCGCATCGCTGGCACCGCAAGGACGGTTTCCGCATCAATCAGGCTGCACCCGGTTTTGAAATGAAGGACGCCGCGCGGCGTGTGTGCGATTACAGCGCGCAGGCCCAATTGCGCAATTGCCCTGACCAGCGCTTGTGCCCCGATCAGATCGGTTCGCGCGGACAACCCTATCACCACGCGGTCGACCATCGTCAGCACATCGCCGCCATCTGCAAAGCCTTCCGCCAGAGTCAGAACCGTGCTAAAACGGTACTTGAGCGCAGCGATAATATGCGCCACTTCGCCGCGTCGGCTGTTCGCTCCGGGATTGAGAAGGATAGCGCCCTGCGCAAACGTAAGCGCGACATCTTCTACAAAGACCGAATCAGGAAAAACATCAAGCGGGTCAAGCACATCAACCTCAAGACCGGCACCGCGCAGAGCCGCGACATAGGTGATATGCTCGATCAGCAGACCGGAAAAGCTTGGATCAGCGCCCGCGCCTTCGCGTAAACCGTTGACCACAGAGGCGCCCGGCGTCCGAACAATGGCGTGGGTAAAGTCAAACAATCCGGCCATGCAATGCACGTGCTACCCTTTCTTCAAATGTTTGCGCCCGAGCAGTTCGGCGATCTGCACCGCGTTCAGCGCCGCACCTTTGCGCAAATTATCCGACACGCACCACAGCGCAAGGCCGTTTTCGACGGTGGAGTCTTCGCGCACCCGGCTGACGAAGGTGGCGTAATCGCCGACGCATTCAACCGGCGTGACATATCCGCCGTCCTCGCGCTTGTCGATCAGCATGATGCCGGGGGCTTCGCGCAGGATCGACTGTGCCTTCTTCGCCGAAATCTCGCGTTCAAATTCGATATGCACCGCTTCGCTATGGCCAACGAACACCGGAACGCGCACGCAGGTTGCGATCAGCTTGATCTTGGGATCGAGAATTTTCTTGGTCTCGACCACCATTTTCCACTCTTCCTTGGTCGATCCATCGTCGAGGAAGCTATCAATGTGCGGGATCACGTTGAACGCGATCTGCTTGGTGAACTTCTTCGCCTCGGCGCTGTCTCCAACAAAAATGTTACGCGATTGTTCGAACAGTTCGTCCATGCCTTCCTTGCCCGCACCCGAAACCGACTGATAGGTGGCAACGACAACGCGTAATATCTTGGCATAATCGTGCAGCGGCTTGAGCGCGACGACAAGCTGCGCTGTCGAACAATTCGGGTTGGCGATGATATTTTTGCGCTTGTAACCAGCGATTGCATCCGGATTTACCTCGGGCACGATCAACGGCACGTCGGGATCCATCCGGTAAAGCGAGCTGTTATCGATTACGACACACCCAGCAGCTGCTGCAATCGGCGCATATTTGAGCGTGGCTTCCGAGCCGATCGCGAACAGCGCCATATCCCAGCCCGCCCAATCGAAATTGTCGATATTTTGCACCTTGAGCATTTTTTCAGTTTCGCCGAACTCGACATGCGTGCCCTGGCTACGCGATGATGCGACCACAGCAATCTCGTCGATCGGAAATTCGCGTTCGGCAAGGATGTTGAGCATTTCGCGGCCCACATTCCCGGTGGCTCCTGCGACGACGATACGATAACCCATGATGATACTCCATTAATAATTTGATCAGACGGGGACAGCGTCAAACGCCATCGTCAGCCGGGGGGATTGGCTTTCAAACGGTACCGTGCCGTGCCAGAAATAGGATGGAAACAGCACGAGACGACCCGCGCGCGGTATCTCTACCCGGCGTGGTTCAAGTTCAAGCCCGAACGCGGCGTCAGGCACACCAAACGTCAATGCACCTGCTTGCGAAGTGCCGACTTCGGGCGGAAGTGTCAGGTAAAATGCGCTGCTGAGCCAACCCGACTGATGGATATGGTTGGTGTGGAATCCGCTACTCGCCAGCCGCACTGACCATGAACCCGCGAATCTGATCTGGCCCGTATTGCGGCGAAGGAACGGGTGTGTCTCATCCAGCGGCAGGCGCGGTAACATTGATGCCACCGCCTGACGGACATGACCAGCAAAACCGCGCATATCAGGATTACGCTTCTCAAAAATATTGCCGCGCGTTTGGGTGCCGCCGCGCAACGATTGTTCGGCCGGATGCGCCATCGTCGTATGAAGCTGTTCAACCGAGGCACGCAGTGGCGTGAACCACGCATCGGCCTCGTCCATATCTTCGGGGTCGAGATCAACCGTCATCACCAGCCGCTCATAATCGGCAAGCCACGCCTCACGCGGATCATTTAGCAAGCGCCAGATAATCGTGAGATATGACCAACCAAATTGATCAAGCGGCGCAAGCTCTGTCGCGCGCAGGGCATGGGCTTCGGCGTTCTTCGGATCGCCGAGCATCAACAGCGTGTGGCATAAATGCGCGTGGATCGGGGCGCTGTCTGGCGATGTTGCTATCAACCCGTGCAACAGCGCAAGCGCGCCAATGGCGTCGCCGCTGCGGCCAAGCGCGGTCGCCTTCGCTAGGGTAAATTCTGGCTGCGTGCCAATCGCAGTTTCAGCATCATGTGCCCAGCTTAAAAGTTGCGCGTTATCACCGACGTCCTTTGCCGCCGACAAGGCAGACTGCCAAAGTTCGGTTGAGACTGGCCCGGTCGCCAGCGCGCGCTTGTAACTCTCAAGCGCAACATCGGTCATGCCAAGTTGAGGCATTAGCCGCGCAAGCGTTTCATGCGCATCAAGATGCTCTGGAACCGCCTTCACCGCCTCATGATATTGGCCAACAGCTTCATGAAAACGGCCAAGTTCGGCGAGCAAATGCGCGCGGATCGTAAAGCTTTCAGGGGCCATTGAGCCAAGCGCGATTGCGAGTTCAATCTGTTCAAGTGCAGCCTCTGTCTGGTCAACACTGCGCAGCGCGGCCCCCATATTATGACGGCTGCGCGCATCGCGCGGGTCGATCAGAATTGCCTCATGATAATGCTTGATCGCTCCGTCGTGATTGCAGCGCTGTTGCTCAAGCAGCCCGCGCGCATTGCGAATTCCAGTGTTGGCTGGCGCGATCTTCTCGGCCCTCTCAAACGCTGAATGCGCATGATCAAGCCATCCGGCCTTCATCGCAGTCAACCCCAGATTGAACAGCGGATCGGGCGAGTGCGGATCAAGCGCTGCTGCCCGTTCCAGTGCGGCGAACGCGCCGTGAATATCCCCGAGATCACCAAGCAAATTGCCATAGGTCAACCAGATTGAGAAAGCCTTGGGTGCCTCTTTTACGGCATATTCGAGGAAGGTGCGCGCTTCATCCGTTTCGCCCACGGCGATCATGATCAGCGCGAGTAAATGCACCACATCGGGATGCCGCATTTTTTCCTCGGGCAAGGTCGCAAGCTTTGCCTGCGCAACTGTTACATCGCCCGATTGCAAAAGCGCATAAGCTTCCTGAAGCAGCGTTATATCTGTAGGGGTGAGCATTTATCGCGCCTTCGGTTTTGCCGTGCTGCGATCAAGAAAGCCCAGGATCGTTTTCCACAGATGAACGCTGATCCCCGGCCCGCCTACGGCATGCGTCTGCCCCGGATAGACCATTGTTTCAAACAATTGCCCGTTCACCTGCATTTTGGCGATCAGCGCTGTTGTGTTTTCGAAAAACACGTTGTCATCTGCCATACCGTGAATGACGAGCAGCGGATCGGCAATTTTTGCAACGTCGCCTAGCGCATCCGCTTTGGCATAGGCCGCAGCATCTGATTTGGGATTGCCCATATAGCGCTCGGTATAATGCGTATCATAAAGCCCCCATTTCGTCACCGGCGCACCCGCCACGCCCGCCGCAAACACACCGGGTGCCGCTTCGAGCAGTTTGAGCGTCATATAACCGCCGTACGACCAGCCGTAGACCGTGACCTTGTTCGGATCGACGAATGGCTGCGTCTTGAGCCACGCCACGCCCGCAAGCTGATCGGCAACCTCGACGCTGCCCATCGCGCGGTTAAGCTGACCCTCGAATGCAACGCCGCGATCGGGCGATCCGCGCCCATCGACCGAAAAGATGATCCAGCCCTGGCTCACGAGATACTGGTGCAGCGCACCGCCCCACTGGTTCATCACCTGACGCCCTGCCCCCGGCCCGTTATAGACCTGGACGATCACCGGATATTGTTTGCCCGGTTCGATTTTTGGGGTGAGCAGGCGTGTGTGAAGCACAGAACCATCGCTCGCCTTGATCGTCCCGAACAGCGGGCTGACGTGTGCGGTAAGGTAAGGTGCATATGGATGCGCGCCGGCAATTGCGTTTTCTTCAATCCATGCAATCCGTTTGCCTTGATTATCGGCGAGGAAGGTCTGTGGCGGCTGATTGACGTTGCTGCGTGATATGATTGCGCGCGTCGCAGCCTTGTCCATCTTGGCGCCGTGCCACCATCCGCTGGGCGTAATCTGTTTGACCGCGCCACCGCGCAGCGGGACGGTGTAAAGCTGTTGCTCAATCGGGGTTTCGCGATTGGCGGTAAAATATACCAGCCCCTTTGTCTCATCGATCCCCGCAACATCGCGCACCATCCAGTTGCCCTTGGTCAACTGGCTCCATTTGCCCTTATTAAAGCGGTAGAGGTGACTATATCCACCACGTTCGGACGACCAGAGCAAGCTGCCATCTTTCAAGCTGCGAAGATTTTCGTGGAGGTTGATCCACGTCTTGCTCGTCTCACTGAATAGCACCGAAGACACGCCGGTCGCTGCGTCGACGCGGAGCAGATCAAGCTGCTTTTGATCGCGGCTTTCGCGCTGGACGTAAAGCGTCTTTCCGTCGGCGGCCCAATCGACGCGCGCGAGATAGATGTCGGTGTTATTGCCCAGATCAACTTTTACGCGGTTGTCTCCAATTGATGACATGATCCACAGCTGAACCTCTGCATTGGCGGTTCCGGCCTGCGGATAGGTCTGGTCATAGACTTTGGTGCCTTCTGCACCGATCGCTGCACGGCTGATGACAGCAACTTTGCTTTCGTCAACGCGCGCGACGGCGATGCGTTTGTCATCGGGTGACCACCATGCCCCGCGCGTGCGATCCATTTCTTCCTGCGCAACGAATTCGGCGAGACCCCAACTGAGCTTGCCGCCGCCGTCGCTGGTCAGCGCGCGTTCTTTCGCCGTGACGCGGTCGAGTATGATCAAGTTTTGCGCGCGGACGAATGAAACGAAGCCACCTTTGGGGCTGACCGTTGCGTCGAGTTCGCCGTCGCTCGTCTGCGTCAATCGCTCCACCTTGCCATCAAGCGTCGCGATGAACAGATCGCCGTCGACGGGGACGAGCACCGATTGGCTGTCGGGCGCCCAATCATAGCCGACAACGCCTTTCGTCCCTGCGATCCGGGCGCGTTCGCGCTGCATCTTTTCGGCTTCGGAGAGTATGCCTGAAGTGCCGAGCCGTGTTGAATCAACGAGCATCCGGCTCTCACCCGTCACCGTATCGGTCGCCCATAGATCAAACCGTTCGCGGTCATCCGCGCGCGGACGCAGCGATGTAAGCCATTTGCCGTCGGGTGAAAGCTTGACTGCGCGCGGCGTTGGGCCGCTGATCGCGGGGCTGGCGAACACACGTTCAAGGCTCAGCGGCTTGATATCTTGGGCCATCAGCGGCGCACTCCAGAAGGCAGCAATTGTTGTGACGGTGAGTAGCAGGCGCATCGGCCATCATCCCTGAAACTGAAAGGGCGTCGCTGGCTGATGCCAACGACGCCCGATCATCTAACTGAAAGAGTGAAGTAAGGCGACCAGCCTATTCGGCGCTGCCCTTAGCCGGGCGCACATCACGACGTTCGGCAATACGCGCCGATTTGCCGCGACGACCGCGCAGATAGTAAAGCTTGGCACGACGCACAGCACCCTTGCGAACAACAACGATGCTATCGATGTTTGGCGAATAAAGCGGGAATACGCGTTCGACGCCTTCACCGAATGAAATTTTGCGCACGGTAAAGCTTGATCCCATGCCGCGATTGGCACGCGCGATGCACACGCCTTCATAATTCTGAACGCGGGTGCGTTCGCCTTCGACAACCTTCACGCCGACCTTGAGCGTATCACCAGGGCGAAAATCGGGAATCGATTTGGTTTCGTGGAATTTGGCGATTTGCTCCGCCTCAAGCGTCTGGATGAGGTTCATGGCCTCGTTTTCCTTCTCATTTCCGTCGCGCGCCAGAGGCAGGCTGAACCCGAGTGCCGACATGGCGCTCCCAAAGGTCCGGTCTGCGTAACCGTGTATCGGTTTCGGACTGTGCTTTACGCCAAGCCTCAACCTTCGCATGATCCCCCGATCGCAACACTTGCGGGATCGTGCGTCCTTCCCACTCTGCGGGTCGGGTGTATTGCGGATATTCGAGGAGACCGTTCTCAAACGACTCTTCGCTACCACTGCAAGCCGCGCCCATTACGCCGGGAAGCAGCCGAATGCAAGCATCAAGGATCATCAGCGCGGCAGGTTCCCCGCCCGACAACACGATGTCGCCAACGCTCACCTGCTCAATCGCGCGCGCATCAAAAATCCGTTCGTCAAAGCCTTCAAACCGGCCGCACAAGATCGTGACGCCGGGGCCCGCCGCGATCTCACGGATACGTGCCTGCGTGATCGGCACACCGCGCGGGGTCATCGCGAGGATGGGTGCCTTCCCCCTCTCCCCTTCAGGGGAGAGGCCCGGGGAGAGGGGCATGTCAACGAGCGCTCCGCCAGCATTTGTCACAGCCCCCTCTCCCAACCCTCTCCCCTGAAGGGGAGAGGGCTTTCCCGCCATTTCCGCCACCGCAAAATCAACCGCCCGCGCCAGCACATCGGCCCTAAGCACCATCCCCGCGCCGCCACCCGCAGGCGTATCATCGACCGTCCGGTGCTTGTCGCCCGCAAAATCGCGGAGCTGGATGGGGGTGCAAGACCACCTCCCCGCCGCCAACGCCCGCCCCGCCAGCGACACGCCAAGCGGCCCGGGGAACATCTCAGGATAGAGAGTGATGATCTGGGCGTGGAAGATCATCGTCGCGACGACGTGATTGTAATTTCGAAGAAGGTCACCAAAACGCTACCCAGGAACAAGCCTAAAGGGGCTAGCAGAATTGCCAGCCAAACGAAGTCCGAGCTGTAGAAAAATGCAACAACGACAGGCATCAATGAACAGGCACCTATTGTAAGGCCGACTCGAGACCTACGGTGAAGCCGCAGAGCAAAAGTTAAGATGCCCCAAACCAGAGCGCTGAAAACAAACAAGCATAATACAACAAAGCCGATGGTCCACCAAATAACTAAAGGATCCCACGCAGCGTCTCCGTCCATCAAACCGTCCAATTCTCAACCTTCAACCCCGGCACATCGGCGAAGTCTTTTTCGTTCCTCGTAACGATGATGAGCCCGTGCGACAACGCGTGTGCGGCAATTAACCGGTCGAAGCTGGCGCGTTTGAACGGCAGTTGAGCGTAAGCCAGTGCTGCTTTGTAGTCGAAGTCGAGAACCTGAACTTCCTCGACAAACGCGCGCAGCGCTTCCATCGTAGGAGGCTGTCCCTGCTCGGTGCCGAACGCAACTTCAGCCAAGGCTATTGATGACGTGACCATATCCCCTGCATCGCACTGGGCGGCGCGCAGAATGACATTCTCGTCCTCGCTAACTGTCAGAGCGACGATGATGTTCGTATCGAGCAGATATTTCATGTGTCGGATTTGGTTGATTTTGCCTTTGACGGCCGAGCCTCGAAAAGGCGAGTTTGTGGCTCGACATACTTCAAGCCGCTCGCTGATCCAGCAACCTTGGCAATATTAAACTTTTGCTTTGGCTGATCAACAGGCTCAATCGAGACGAATTGACCATCCTCGATGACCATATCCATTTCCATGCCAGGCGACAGCCGCGTGCCTGCAGGAATACGAACAGCAAGTGAATTGCCCGACTTGAACAGTTTAGCGCGGCACCGACGCTTTTCTATTGGATTCAGATGCGGCATTGATCCGAGCAAGCGCATAAACTTTGGATTGTCACCAAATTTTCCGGTTGATTTGTTTTCGGTCATCACGAATCTCCGTATATACGCCGTGTATATACTAAACCACAAACACCGCGTCAATCACGATGCGCTTCCCCCATTCGGGCACGGCTTCGGGCTTCATTGGCACCATGAAGCGCTTGCCGTCGGGTCGCTCGATTTCAATCACATCGCCCGCGCCGAAATTTTCGACCGCGATGCACACGCCTAGTGTTTCGCCATCGGTCGAGAAGCACGGCAGGCCAATCAGGTCGGCATGATAATATTCGCCTTCCCCCAGCGGTGGCAGGCCTGCACGGGGGACGGTGAGTTCGGTGCCGCGCGCCGCTTCGGCGCCGTTACGGTCGGTAATTTCGGCAAAGCGCGCGATGATATTATTGCCCGCGCGGATATTTTTGAGCGTCAGTTTGCCATCGTTAAAGCAAGGATGCGCCTTCAAGCTGTCGACACCGTCGGCGAACAATTTGAGGCGCACCTCGCCAGCGACGCCGTGCGCGCCGATGATCACGGCAAGCGTAATGCCCCTCCCGGCTGCGGGAGGGGGTGTTGCGTTCATCCTTCTGCAGGTGCCTGAGCGGATTCGCCATCGGTTGCGGCAACATCGTCGCCAGCATCGCTGCTTGGGGTTGCTTCGTTAGCGGGCGCTTCGTTAGCGGGCGCTTCGTCAGCAGGTGCTTCGACAGCGGGCGCTTCTTCAGCAACAGCTTCTGGTTCGGGCGCTGGCGCCGCAGCGGCTTCGGCAGCGGCGGCGGCGGCTTTTTCAGCTTCGGCGGCTTCAGCAGCAGCAAGTTTGGCGGCCTCTGCGGCTGCGGCTGCGTCGACTGCCTTCTTTTCCTGTTCCTCGATGCGTTCAAGCGCCTTTTCACCGGGCTTGCCCTTGGTCGGGTTGTTGCGCGCGGCGCGCTCTTTCACGCCTGCGACGTCAAGGAAGCGGGCGACGCGGTCGGTTGGCTGCGCGCCAACGCTGAGCCAATGCTTCGCGCGGTCGGTGTCGAGCGTCACGCGTTTGGCATCGTCCTTGGCGAGGAGCGGATTATACGTCCCGATCTTTTCGATGAAGCTGCCATCGCGCGGGCTGCGCGCATCGGCAACGACGATACGGTAATAAGGACGCTTCTTGGAACCGCCACGCGACAAACGAATTGAAACTGCCATTTTTTTCTACTTTCTCTGGTTAAACTGTAAACTGAAACTATCTTTTGAACATTCCGGGTGGCAGGCCGGGCAATCCGCCCCCTGCCCCGCCGCCAGCGCCGCCAAGCAGCCCGCCAAGGCCACCGCCGCGACCAAGCAAAGCGCCAAGCCCCTTCATCCCGCCCATCTTGCGGATTTTCTTCATCGCGCTCGCCATTTCCTGATGCATTTTGAGGAGTTTGTTGACCTCTTGCACGGTGACGCCGCTGCCCTTGGCAATGCGAATCTTGCGCTTGGCCTGAAGCAGTTCGGGCTTGCTGCGTTCCTTGGGTGTCATTGATCCGATGATCGCATCCATCCGCACCAGCATCCGGTCGTCAACATTGCTCGATGCCATTGCCGCCTGCGCCTTTTTCATGCCGGGGATCATCCCTGCCAACGCGCCAAGCCCGCCCATTTTCTGCATTTGCTTCAATTGCTGGCGCAGGTCATTCATATCAAACACGCCCCTGGCCATTTTCTCGGCCATCGCGTCAGCATCTTCTTGCTGAAACACTTCACCCGCGCGTTCGACGAGCGACACGACATCGCCCATCCCAAGAATGCGGCCGGCAACGCGGCTCGGGTGGAAGACATCAAGCGCGTCAAGCTTTTCGCCAACACCCACAAACTTGATCGGCTTGCCGGTTACGGCGCGCATCGACAGCGCCGCCCCGCCGCGCGCATCGCCGTCCATCCGCGTCAGCACGACACCCGTCAGCGCGACCTGTTCGGAGAAATTTTTCGCAACGTTGACGGCGTCTTGCCCCGTCAGCGAATCGACAACAAGCAGGATTTCGGCAGGATCGGAGACCTGCGCAACCGCCTTCATCTCGTCCATCAACTGCGTGTCGACGTGGAGGCGACCCGCCGTATCGAGCATCAGAACGTCATAGCCCTGAAGCTTTGCCGCCTGCAGCGCACGGCGTGCAATATCAACCGGCTGCTGACCCGCAACGATTGGTAACGTCGCGACGTTGACCTGCGTACCGAGAACGGCAAGCTGTTCCTGTGCAGCGGGGCGATTGACGTCGAGCGATGCCATCAGCACCTTTTTACGCTCTTTTTCGGTCAGCCGTTTGGCAAGCTTTGCCGTAGTCGTCGTCTTGCCTGAGCCTTGCAAACCGACCATCATGATGATCGCAGGCGGCGCTACTGAAAGTTCAAGGCCAGACGCTTCACTGCCAAGCATTTCGACAAGCGCATCATTGACGATCTTGACGACCTGCTGGCCCGGCGTGATCGAACGCAACACCGATTGGCCAATCGCTTTTTCGGTCACACCGTCGATGAATGACCGGACGACGGGCAGCGTAACGTCAGCCTCAAGCAGCGCCACGCGCACTTCGCGCATTGCCTCACGCACGTCGGATTCGTTGAGCGCACCGCGACCGCGCAAGCGATCAAATACGCCGCCTAACCGTTCGCTGAGACTGTCAAACATCTGCGCCACTTGCTCCAGAACATCACGCCAAACGAAAAACGCCGACGGGCGAAATCTCGCCGGTCAGCGTCGCCCATGGGCGTCTAAAAACTGTCTTCCATCAATGAAAGTAGCGTCGCCGTAGCGATTGATGCCGCATCGGTCAACCGTCTCACCACCAGTTCAGAGGCATGAAGCCACGCACCATCGCGTTTAACGGCTTCTTCATGAGAGTGCGATACGACACCGTCAGTTTAGTAACAGGGGCTCGATTTAGTGACCATGGTAATAAAACGCGACAGGCTTGATTCGAGCTCTCCCGCACGCGCCGCGCAAAAGGACATTGTAACCGGCGGCATCGTCGTCGCGGCGACGATCATGTTCATTGGCACCGGCACGTCAGTGATGACCTCGGCGATCGATACGATCAAGGGCGTTGGCGGTGGTGGCAACAACACGTTGAGCGTGGCCTTGCTGCTCAATATCGCACTGATGCTGTTTGGATGGCGTCGCTACCGCGATCTCACGCGCGAAGTCGCAGACCGCAAGGTGGCCGAAGAGCGCGCTCAAACGCTTGCTCTTAAAGACCCATTGACGAATTTTCACAATCGCCGCGCGTTGAGCGAACTTGGCGCTGAGATGATTGCAAAGGCGATCCGCCGGCAAAAATCGCTTGCGATGCTGATGCTCGATCTCGACAATTTCAAAAACGTGAACGATGTCCACGGCCATGCAATCGGCGACGCATTGCTGCAATCGGTCGCCGATGAAGTTGCCAAGCTCATGCCGCCGAACGCGCTCACTGCGCGTCTGGGCGGCGACGAATTTGCCTGCGTCTTCACATTTGACGCATCGAACCCCGAAGTTGTCGACCGCGTTGCAGAGGCGGTTGTCGCGCGGCTTTCGCAACCATTTGATGCCAACGGCATTTTCGCTCACATCAGTGTTTCGGTCGGCATCGCACACAGCGCAACCGATTGTGAAACGATCGACGCGCTTACCCGGCGCGCCGACATTGCGATGTATGAAGCCAAACACCAGGGCCGCAATCGCTATGCGTGGTTTGATGCGTCGATGGAGCATAATTTGCAACTCCGCAACGAAGTCGAATCAAGCATGCGCGTTGGCATTCCGCGTGGTGAATTCGTGCCTTATTTCGAACAGCAGATTGATCTGACGACCGGACGGCTTGGCGGATTTGAAGTGCTTGCGCGCTGGGATCACCCGATGCGCGGTCTGGTTCCGCCAGACAGCTTCATTCCGATTGCCGAAGAAACCGGGATGATCGCTGAACTTTCGATGTCAGTGATGCGTCAGGCGCTTGAGGAGGCCCGCACCTGGGATCAGTCACTGCTGATTTCAGTCAATATTTCGCCAAGCCAGCTCAAAGACCCGTGGCTTGCGCAAAAGATTGTCAAGATGCTCGTTGAAACGGGATTCCCGGCCAACCGGCTCGAAATTGAAATTACCGAAACCTCGTTGTTTGAAAACCTTGCGCTGGCCCAATCGATCGTCGGCAGCCTTAAAAATCAGGGCATCCGTCTGGCGCTTGACGATTTCGGTACCGGTTACAGCTCGCTCGCCCATTTGCGCGCATTGCCGTTTGACCGGATCAAGATCGACAAGAGCTTCGTGACTTCGATCATGGAAAATGCCGAAAGCGCGGCAATCGTCAACGCGATCACGCGGCTCGGAGACAGCCTTGGTCTGCCCGTCACTGCGGAAGGGATCGAAGACGCTGCAATTGAAGAACGGCTCCGTCAACTGGGCTGCCACAAGGGTCAGGGATGGCATTTTGGCAAACCTGCCTCAATCGCGCAGACCCGCCTGCTGCTCGCCGAGCGCAATCTGCTGCCTTCGGCGCGCACCCAGGCTCCGGCGGTTCTGCTCACCGATGAGACCGAGGGCAATCTTCGCAAGACCGGTTGATCTGCCGAGCCTAAAAAATCGCTCCCCTTTGCTGTAATAGTGCGATAATACAGCAGGTGACATGGATGATAGGCTCCCCGGATTTTCACCTTTACCGTTCGACGTTCGCACAACCGGCGAACGCGTGCCTGAAAATCTGCCTCCATTAGCAAGCCAACCGCCACCGCCGATCAGTCCGGCAGTCCCACCACAATCGCTTTGGCGACGGCGCTGGGTGTGGATCAAACGCGGGCTTGCGGCCACATTGTTGCTGTTCATCATCCTCGTCGGATGGCTCGCGGTGACAGCGCCGCTTTCGAAATCGCTCCAGCCGATCGCGCCGCCGCGGCTTACCCTGCTTGCCGCTGACGGTCAGCCAATCGCCCGCAACGGCGCGATTATTGACCGCCCGGTAAAGGTCAGCACGCTACCCGATCACGTCACCAATGCCTTTCTATCGATCGAGGATCGCAGGTTTTACAGCCATCTCGGCATTGATCCGCGCGGCCTGCTCCGCGCCTTCTGGAGCAATCTGCGCGGATCGGGCATCACCCAAGGTGGCAGCACGATCACGCAGCAACTTGCCAAGATCACCTTTCTGACGCCCGAGCGCAGCATCACGCGCAAGGCGCGCGAGATGTTCATCGCATTCTGGCTTGAGGCGTGGCTGACCAAAGACCAGATCCTTGAGCGCTATCTTTCCAACGTGTATTTCGGCGACAATGTTTACGGGTTGCGCGCGGCGTCGATGCACTATTTCTTTCGCCAGCCCGAACGTCTGACACTCGCACAATCGGCGATGCTGGCGGGGCTTGTTCAGGCACCGTCACGGCTTGCCCCGACGCGCAACCTGAAAGCTGCGCGCAAGCGGGCCGCACTTGTGCTGCGCGCGATGGTTGCGACGGGCGCGATCAGCCAAGCCAAAGCGCGCGCAACAGTACCTGCGGGCACCGACGTGCGCATCCGCCCCGATCTGCCGACGGGAACCTATTTTGCCGACTGGGCCATGCCCTACGCCCGTGCCCTTGCCGAAGAGGGCTACCGCGACGAAGGCATCAGGACGACGCTTGACGCGCAGCTGCAAAAGCTGGCGCGGCGCGTGGTGGGGAATGCGCCGCTTGGCAAAGCACAGGTTGCGCTCGTCGCAATGCGGGCCAACGGCGATGTCGTGGCGATGATTGGTGGCCGCAGTTATGATAAGTCACCCTTCAACCGCGCAACGCAGGCGAAGCGCCAGCCCGGATCAACCTTCAAGCTGTTCGTCTATTATGCCGCGCTGCGCGCAGGGATGACGCCTGACAGCATGATCGACGATAGCGCGATCACCCAGGGCAGCTACCGCCCCAAAAACAGTGGTGAGCGTTATCGCGGCCAGATCACGCTGCGTGATGCGTTTGCGCGGTCAAGCAACGTCGCTGCCGTCCGGCTTTACCGTCAGCTTGGCGATGAGACAGTGATCGGTGCCGCGCGTGCGCTCGGCATTCGCAGCGCGTTGACCGCCGACCCCAGCTTGGCGCTTGGATCATCGGGCGTGACACTGCTTGAACTGACATCGGCGTTTGCCGCAATCAACAGCGGGCGGATGCCCGTCCCCCCGCTTGCAATCGCGCAAGACCCGCCCAGCCTGTGGGCGCGCCTGTTCAGCAGCCAGCGCCGGATGGGCAAATCCACGCAAGCGATGATGCTCGATCTGCTCGCCGCGACGGTTGACAGCGGCACCGGTCGCGCCGCCGCGCTTAATATTCAGGCATTTGGCAAAACGGGCACCAGCCAGAATAATCGCGACGCGCTGTTCATCGGCTTTGCGGGCGATCTGATCGTTGGCGTGTGGATCGGCAATGACGACAACACACCGCTGCGCGGTATTAACGGCGGCGGCCTGCCCGCGCGCATCTGGCGCGATTTCATGGCACAGGCGATCCGCGGTGCGGCCCCTGCCTTGCGTCCGCGCGCGCCTGCCCGCCCCGTTGATGAAGACCCGGCTGTCACCATCCCCGATCTCAACCTTGATCTGGGCGACGCGCAAATTCAGCTTGGCAATGATAGCGGGGTCAATCTCAACACCGAGGTTGGCGGCGTACCCTTCAATCTGCGGCTTGATCGTGACGGGCTTGCCGTCGAACCGGTTGAGCCTGCGAAGCCGGACGACAATCAAACGCGCTAACACCCCGCGTGACATCCCCTGCATTACGGCGCAGGGCAGATGCATCATGCACCAGCTCAATTTCGATACCGACGCGTTCCTGCGCGACTATTGGCAGAAAAAGCCGCTCCTGATCAGAAACGGCTGGGGGGCGTGGCACAATCCGCTCGAACCCGATGAACTCGCGGGACTGGCGTGCGAGGATGAGGTTGAATCGCGGCTGATTACACACGCGCGCAAAGCGCTCAGGGCCGAGCACGGCCCAATCCCCGAAAGCCGCTTTGGCACACTTGGCAAGACACCGTGGACGCTGCTTGTCCAGGCGGTCGATCATCATGTCCCCGAAGTCGCCGCGCTCCTTACGCCGTTTCGGTTTGTGCCGAACTGGCGGATCGATGATGTAATGGTCAGCTATGCCAGCGACGGCGGCGGCGTCGGCCCGCATTTTGATCAATATGACGTGTTCCTCGTCCAAGGGCTTGGGCGGCGACGCTGGCAAATCGGTGCGCTGTGCGATGGTGATACCGAATTGCTTGCGCATGATGACCTGCGCCTGCTCGCGCATTTTGAAGCGACCGACGAATGGATCCTCGAACCTGGCGACATCCTTTACGTCCCCCCGCGTATCGCGCACAATGGCATTGCCGTCGGCGATGATTGCATGACCTACTCAATGGGCTTCCGCGCGCCCGCGCGCAGCGAACTGATCGCACATTTCTGTGACGACCTGCTCAGCGCGCTTGATGATGACGATCGCTACGCCGACCCCGGGCTTTCCCGCCAAGCCAATTCGGGCGAAATCACCGCCGAAGCACTTGGCAGACTCCACGCGATGATCACCCAGACCCTGGGCAATCGTGATGCCTTTGCGCGCTGGTTCGGCGCATACACCACCACCCCCAAATATCCCGAAGCCGATTGGCAACCCGAAAGCGCCATCGCCATCGACGATCTTCGCGCGCGGCTCGCCTGCGGAGAAACGCTCCACCGCAATCCTGCAAGCCGCTTTTCATTCGTAAGGCAAGGCGCGGGCGCGGTGACGCTGTTCGTCGACGGCGAAAGTTTTGATTGTGACGGGGCGCTTGCCGAATTTGCCGAGACATTATGTGCGCAAGATCGGGTGACAGTTGCCGGGCAATCTGATGTTGTCGGATTGGTTTTGAAGCTCTTCAATCAAGGGTCCATCGGGTTTGAGGCGTAGGTTAACCAATACGACCAAAAGCCCCTACCCTTTAGGGGAGGGGTTGGGGTGGGGGTCAATAGCGTCACGAAGCTGGCATTTCTTTACGCGAATTTGGCGCAAAATTGCTAAACCGCCGGATTTTAACAGCCCCCACCCCAACCCCTCCCCTAAAGGGTAGGGGCTTAAGCAAGAACCCACGCGCTGCCGTTCATTGGGAGGGTGGCTGTCCCAATCAGTGCAATGTCCCCGGACATTATTGTATCGCCCGAATGCCACCGATTTACCGTCGCCCCGCACTTGATGCTGGGTTTGGCTTTGCTTGCTCGGTGCATAACTTAACGCGAAAATCATCCAAGTCCAGTCATTGCCCAACCGCGCGCGCAAGGCGTTTTGCGTTATAAAGTGATTTTGCCTCACTCGTCTCAAGCGCGACGCGCAATCCACCAATAACCTCACGTATCGTTGCAACGTCGATCAGTTTGGCG
Source organism: Sphingomonadales bacterium (assembly GCA_043786595.1). Taxonomy (GTDB): domain Bacteria; phylum Pseudomonadota; class Alphaproteobacteria; order Sphingomonadales; family Sphingomonadaceae; genus Aquisediminimonas. The sequence continues at coordinate 20,474 of JAYVVW010000080.1, forward strand.
GTAGCGACTTTAGACTGCAACGCCTGCATTTGGCGATCAACGGCGATAATCAGCGCCCGTTGTTTGTTCAGTTGGCGGCCCGCGTAACGCTCGTGAACGAGACCCAGCCTATGCCGGGCAGCTGCCAGCATCAGCCGTGCGCTATCCTTGTCTCGACCAAAAGACGCCAACCGCGCCATTTCAAGCGCATTGTCTATCTCAGTGAAGTGACGGCGCAGTGTGATCGGCACGCGCTTAGCCGATTGGCAAGCCTCTGGCCGCATCGCGCGGACATAATTCACAATCGCATCAAGCACCGCAGGCGCCGGCTCAGGCCCGTCAAATTCCTCGACAATAAGCCCGCGAATGAACGATGTGAGTGCGGGTGATTCGGGGTCGCGCGAAATCTTGGGAATATCCATCGCAAGGTCAGGAATCCGCACCGGATTGAAAATGGCATCGCCGCGGTGATGGCTCATCATTGATGACGTCACGTCAGCGGTGCCCGGCGCACCAGACAGGCCGGGAAAGCGAAAACCCTGATTGGCGCGCCCGCTGGGATGACAGCTTGCACAGCTCAAGCCCGCGCGCGCGGCCTGCCCGCCGAGTAAAAGCGGGGTTTGAAACGCGGCCTCAGCGATGCCCAATTGCACCGGGCTAAGGCGATCACTGATGCAGCTAGGCGGCAGCGAGGTGAGCGCCTCAAGCCGCGCCTCAGCGACAATCCATTTTGCGTCTTGCAGCGGGAGTGCGCCGCCCGCCCCAACAGCGCCGACTGCGATCAGGAGTGCGGCGATTGCCCGAGCGAGATCCAACGGCGCAGCTCCTCTGCTTCCGCACAGCCGAATGAACAGCGCTTATCCAATTTCGCGAGCATGATCCGTGCACCCGCCAAGTCGCCGCGCTCAACCATCAACTCGCCAAAATATTCCGTCGCTCCGCGGTGGTTGGGCGCAATCGCAAGCGCTTGGCGGTAATAGGTTTCGGCAACATCAAACCGTTTGAGCTTGCGGTTGGCAAAGCCCAAATAGGTGAGGATATCGGGGTGCGCGCCAAAGCTTGCTTGCGACACGCGCAGCGCCTCAATCGCGCTTTCATAGCGGCCTTCGTTGATCAGGCTGACGGCGCTCAGATACGCCGTATCGCCAGCGGCACCACTGGCAAACAACAGGCTTTCGTTTGCGGGCAAGGCGGCGATGGGCGGTGCGACAAGTGCTGCTTTCACCGCATCAATCGCGGTTTTGAGCGATGCTGCTTGAGCGCACGTCGCGGCGCATGTTGCCGATTGGCTTTCGAGTTGCGCGATCACGCCTTGCGCCTTTGGCGTTTCAGCAAGTTTGGCATAAGCAAGCCCAAGCTGCTGCTGTGCGCCGATCAGCTTTGGATCAATCTTGACCGCCTTTTCAAAATTGCGCCGCGCCGATTTCCAGTCACCAAGCCCGACGCGTGCGAGCCCTGCAAGATATTGCGTATTCGCGTCGCGCGGCGTGACTGCAATCACGCGGTCAAACGCTAACTTTGCCGCCTTGTAATTCTTGGCCTCAAGCGCTGCGATTCCGGCGCGATATTCAACCGCCGGGTCATAGAGCGGCGCACTTTCGCTCGGCGCTGACCCGCCACCGCCACCACCACCACCACCACCACCACCACCGCCTGCCGCGAGTGCAGGAAAAGCTGAGACCAAAACCAAAAGCAGAGCTGGCGTAACCGGTGATAGTTTCATAACGATTCTTTCAAATGGCTAAGCCCGATCATTACGCCTGTTCAGAGCGATCACCAATCGCTATTTGCCCGCGCTGGCAGCACGCCGGTCAAGAGCAAGGGAACGCTTAACTGAGCTTATTTAATTCCGGCGACACAGTAGTGGTGTTGTGTTCCCGGGATTCGCGTCACTGGGATTGCGGAATTAGGCGCCCCCCGGATTTCCCTGTCCGCGCTCCACCCAATTCGTCATTCCCGCGAAAGCGGGAATCCATCTCGCAACCTGCGTGCCGGTTTGAATGAAGCATAGCACTAATTAGTATTGTGTTGTCTAGGGCCTGTCGTCATTTGAGCCAGACCAGAGCGCAAACGAGGTGGAGGCCAGCGAGATAGTTGCGTGCGGTCTTTTCGTATCGGGTTGCGATGCCTC
>JAYVVW010000081.1:0-24766 GCA_043786595.1 Sphingomonadales bacterium
GTATAGTCGGGATTGTCGAGCAGCTTGGGATACATCAGCGAGACCGCATTCTTCATCCCCTCAACGACCTGCGCCTCCTGATCGCGCGGCACCATCAGATAATCGGGCGCGAGACAGATCTGGCCTGCGTTGAGCATTTTGCCGAGCGCAATCCGTTGCGTCGCGCTTGCCACATCGGCCGAACGCCCGATGATCGTCGGCGATTTGCCGCCAAGCTCAAGCGTGACGGGCGTGAGATTATCCGCCGCTGCGTGAAGGATATGTTTGCCGATCCCCGTCGCGCCAGTGAACAGCAGATGATCGAACGGCAGTTTGGCAAACGCCTGACCCACTTCGGGCCCGCCGCTGAAAAACATCGCTTCGGTCGCGTCGAAATATTTGGGACCGATCTCTTCGAACAGTGCCGCGACGGTGGGCGTGAATTCGGACGATTTGACCATCACCCGATTGCCCGCAGCAAACGCACCCGCAAGCGGCGCCATCGTCAACTGAACGGGGAAATTCCACGGCGCGATCACGCCAACCACGCCCTTGGGTTGATATTCGACGCTGCCCTTTGCGCCGAGCAGACCGAGCGGAAACATCAGCGAACGACGCTCTGGCTTCATCCATTTTTCGAGTTTCTTGATCGTATGCTTGATCGGGTTGATCGATCCGACAATGTCGGTGATCATCGATTGGTCAATGCTGCGGTGGCCGAAATCTTCGGACATCGCCTTGGCAAAGGCCTCGCCGTGATCGACCATCATCGCAATTGCGCGGCCGAGCCGGTCTTTGCGCACCGCGATTGACACTGGCAGTTCGGCGGTAAACGCGGTGCGCTGTGCTTGAAGTATGCTCATCATCGATTCTGCGGTGGCAGCCATTTGATCTCTCCTGATTCCCGGCGTGCAGCATGGCGCGGGTTTACGTTACGGGCAAGTGCCAAGCGCTACGTCATTGCATCGCGGCGCTTCGTCGCATAGCGTTGGCCATGCTTTACCTCATCACCAAGGCCGCGATTTCGGGCCTGATCGTCGCGATTGTGTCTGAAATTGCCAAGCGCAGCCCCGGCGTTGGCGCGCTTGTCGTATCGCTTCCGCTCGTCTCGGTGCTCGCGATGATCTGGCTGTGGCGCGATACGCATGATGTCGAGCGGATGGCCGCGAATGCCGGCGCAACCTTCTGGTATGTCCTGCCTTCGCTGCCGATGTTTCTGCTGATTCCGCTGCTGCTGCGCCACGGTGTTTCATTCTGGATCGCGCTGATCGCAGGGTGCGTGCTAACGACCGCGCTGTATCTGCTGATGATCAACATCGGCCCGCGATTTGGCCTGCGACTGTAGTGCTGATGGCATTAGACTAAACCACTGTCGTCTCCCCGTGCTTGACACGGGGCTGGGCTTTTTTCCCTTCTTGGCGGCATTGAAAAGCCAAACCCCGTGTCAAGCACGGGGAGACGGTCCATTATAAATTCGTCCCGCTCTCATGTGGGGAAACCAGCTTGGCAGTTTCCGCTTGACAGCGTCACGCTGTATCGGTAAATATGAAAACAGTGGAAAGTTGCGATTCGCGTCCACGCCTTCAAAACATCAGCCGACAGACCTTCCGCGATTGGCCACCGCGTCGGGAATGCTGTGCGCCGACGACAAGGAGAATTGAGTATCAAGGATCAAAAGCTCGACACCTCCATCAAACTCAACTTCGTCATTGCGAGCGAAGCGTGGCAATCCAGTTCTTCAATGTTTCCGCCACTTTCTGGATTGCCGCAGTCGCTTCGCTCCTTCGCAATGACGGTTAATTGACGTACCTAGCTGCATCGTCATTGCGAGCGAAGCGCGGCAATTCAGCCACCGGACTCGGGATTGCTTCGCTGCGCTCGGGGTGACGGTAATTTCCTACCCCAGCCGGGCGAGTGCAGCCTCTAACCGTTCGACCTCACCGGCTTTTTCGGCGTGATCGGCACGCGCCTTTTCAACCGCTTCGGGCTTGGCCCGCTCAACAAAGGAAGGATTGTTCAAACGGCCTGAGAGCGCATCGCGTTCTTTGGATATCGACGTAATCGCGCTCGTCAGGCGAGTGCGTTCGGCGGTATTATCTCGATTTTGAGGGAAACCAAGCATGTAACCGTCGCCACCACATACAAATTGGAAACCGTTCAGTTGAGCTCCCAACGTTTGATATGCGGCTATATCAGACGGACTCACATTTGCGTCGTTCGATTCGTTTGCAATTGGAATCACTTTCGCCATTCGACTGAGCATCACCCCGCCGACATTTAACAAAGAAAGCCAATCGTCATTGCTTCCACCGGTGTGTTCCAAAGTTAAGCCATCGGACCAAGCTAGATTATTCTGAGTACGAATAGTTCGTATCTCAGAGATCAATGCTATCAGTCTCTCAACGATTGGTACACGAACTAATTCGGCCATTGGTTCTGGCCACCGGGCATGGATCAACTCATAATCGCGCGCGCCCATTGCGCCCCACAGTTCTTCGGTGATGAAGGGCATGAAAGGATGAAGCATGACCAATATCTGATCGAGTACCCAACCCGCAACGGTTTGCGATTCGGCGTCCATCGGCTGTTTTTCACCGTCAACGAAGCCGGGCTTGATCAGCTCAAGATACCAGTCGCAATATGTGCCCCATGCGAAATGGTAGATCGTATCGGCCATCGCATCGAAACGGAGATCGGCGATTGCCTGATCAAGTTTACCAAGCGTTTCAATAACTTCGCCGATGATCCAGCGGTTGACTGCGAGCTCTGCCGTGGGCGCGGCAAGTGATGTTGATGCGCCAATGCCGTTCGCCTGAGCAAAGCGCGCGGCGTTCCACAGCTTGGTCGCAAAGTTGCGGTAGCCTTCGACGCGCTTTTCATCGAGCTTGATATCGCGTCCCTGGCTTTCCATCGCGGTGAGCGTGAAGCGCAGCGCATCGGCGCCGTATTGATCGATCAGGCCGAGCGGATCGACCGCGTTGCCCTTTGACTTCGACATTTTCGAACCATCAGCGGCGCGGACTAAACCGTGGAGGTAGAGTGTCTTCCACGGCACAGTTTTCATGAAATGGAGGCCCTGCATGATCATCCGCGCATCCCAGAAGAACAGGATGTCAAAGCCCGAAATGAGCACGTCATTGGGGTAATGGCGGGCGACTAATTCCTCCCCGGGACGGGGAGGTGGCGGCAAAGCCGACGGAGGGGCAGTTACGTGATCTGACGACAGTGCCTGTAGCTGCCCCACCACCGCTTCGCGGTCCCCCTCCCCGTTCCGGGGAGGATTTGAGTCGGGCCAACCCAGCGTAGCAAACGGCCAGAGCGCGGAGGAGAACCATGTATCGAGGACGTCAGAATCTTGCACGATTGGCACTTCTTTGCCTGACCTGCCCGGATGGTTTGGGGTGCGAAGCACTTCACTGAACCATTGGCTATACTCGTCCCAGTTACTGCACAGCTTCATACTGGCGTCAGAACCGTAAGTCCTTGAAAATTCGCCTTTCAAGTCCGCAATATCTTGAGCAACCAAGACGTTCGGATTCTGAATTAACGGGAATTTCCCTTGGCCAACGCCGAATTTGGGATAACTGGTTCCGTCAGCTAGGCTCTCTAGCTCAGGCCCATACCAAGCCGGAATCCTATGCCCCCACCACAATTGTCGGCTCACACACCAAGGCTGGATATTTTCCATCCAGTTAAAGTACGTCTTCTCCCATGATTTCGGCACAACATCAATCGCCCCGCTCCGCACGGCCTCAATCGCGGGCTGCGCGAGTGTCTTGGCGTCGACATACCATTGGTCGGTCAGCCACGGCTCGATCACGACGCCTGAGCGGTCGCCGTAGGGCGTCTGGATCACGCGGTCTTCGACTTTTTCGACGAGGCCTGCGGCTTCGATCAGCGCAACGACAGCCTTGCGTGCGTCGTTCACCGTCAGGCCAAGCAGCGCATCGGGGATGAGGCCGTCGGCCACCTGAACGACCTTCGCTTCGGCATCGAGCATATTGAGCATATCGCCCGCTTTGATCCCTGCCCGCTTGCCGACTTCGAAATCGTTGAAATCATGCCCCGGCGTGATCTTTACCGCACCACTGCCGAGTTCGGGATCGGCATGATCGTCGGTGATGATCGGGATCAATCGCCCGGTGATCGGAAGCCGTACATTCTTGCCCACGAATGCGGTATATCGCTCATCCTTGGCATTCACCGCAACGCGCATATCGGCGAGCATCGTCTCAGGCCGCGTCGTGGCGACCGAAATGTACCCGCTACCGTCTTCAAGCGGATATTTGCAATGCCAGAATTTGCCGTTGACCTCACTCGTTTCAACCTCAAGGTCTGAGATCGCGGTTTTGAGGCCGGGGTCCCAATTGACGAGGCGTTTGTCGCGGTAGATCAAGCCTTCGTTATAAAGGTCGACGAATACCTTGGTAACGGCCTTGCTGAACCCTTCATCCATCGTGAAGCGTTCGTTCGCCCAATCGCAACTGGCGCCAAGGCGGCGGAGCTGGCTGGTGATCGTGCCGCCGCTTTCGGCCTTCCATTCCCACACCTTGGCAATGAATTCATCGCGGGTGAAATCGGTGCGCTTTTGTTGACGCTCGTTCATTTGCCGCTCGACAACCATCTGCGTTGCGATGCCCGCATGATCGGTGCCGACCACCTACAGCGCATCCTTGCCCTGCAGGCGCGCGTGGCGGATCAATATGTCCTGGAGCGTATTATCAAGCGCATGGCCGATGTGGAGCGAGCCCGTGACGTTGGGCGGCGGCATGACGATCGTGTAGGGGGTGGCACCGGGGCGCGACGGGCGGAATGCGCCGGTGGATTCCCAATGCGCATACCATTTGGCTTCGATTGCGGCGGGGTCGAATGTTTTTTGAAGTTCGCTCATAGCAGCGCGCCATAAACGAGGCGCGCGGCAAAGGCCAAGTGCTATCGTCCGCTGATGCGCGCGATTTCCTTGGCGACAAGCGATTCGACGATTTCGGGAAGCCGCGCGTCGAGCCAGTCTTTGAGCATCGGGCGCAGCATGTCTCGCACCATGCCTTCAAGCGTATCTGCGCCAGTGACATCGGGCTTGACGATCAGTGAGGAGAGCGCGTCGAAAGCCGAGCGTGTCGCGGCGACGGCGACGGGTGACACGATTTCGGGCATCGCAGGCGCGGCCACCGGTACGGCGCTGGTTGCATCAATCGTCTGATCTTCGGTAGCCATTTCGGTCAACTCCAAAATATCATCATCGTCATCCACAAACGAATCAACAGCCGGCGCCGAAATCGGTTGAGCCAGACGAACGCTGCCAAATTCATCATGCGACGGTTCACGCGAAAGCGCACGGCGCGGCCGCGATGTCGACAGTGACTTATCGCCATCCTCGGCAATAATTTTTTTGATTGAGGAGAGAATTTCCTCCATCGTCGGTTCACTGCTCACGTCATTCATCCACCAATGCCCCGATTTACGCGGATCTACGTCCCTGTTAAGGACGTATTGCCGGAGTTTGGGCGGGCGTGTCAACCGTGCGTGTCGCGACGGGTGCCACCTTGGGGCCATCGCCGTAATCAAGTAACCGGTTGCGAACGCTCTTGTAATTGACCTCAGGATCATAAAGCGTGCCGCCGTCGAGCCCGAGATCGCGCGCTTCGGCCTGCCCCATCGCGGCAAGCAGCGTGAACCCGGCGACATAAGCATTACGCTGCGCCGAAACGAGTTGAACCTGCGCATTGACGAGTTCGCGTTCGGCATCGAGAATGTCGAGGATTGTGCGATTGCCAACGCTGTTTTCAGCACGCACGCCCTCAAGCGCGATTGTCGCGGCGGCGACTGCCGAATCGGATGAGACAATGACCGCATTTGACGCGCGCCAACTGGCATAGGCCGTTCGGGTCTGCGCAATGACGCTGCGTTCGGCCTCGATCACCTGTTCGGTTGCCTGGCCCGATCGCTCCTTTGCCTGACGAATGCGCGCGGGTGGTTCACCGCCTTGGTAGAGCGGCAATGTCATCTGCAAACCCGCGCCTACCCCCGTTGAGCGGTTTTGCGCACCCTGACGAATTGCGAGCGGGTCAAGCGAACCAAGCGCGTCGCTCAGCGTTCCATTTGCCACCCCCGAAACGCGCGGTAGCCGCTGGGCACGCGCGATGCTGATGTCAAAGCGCGCCGCCTGTGCAGCCTTGGTCGCCGCGAGCAAATCGGGATTGTTATCGATCGCGCGGGTGACAGCCAGTTCGGGTGACGCGGGCAAACCCGGCAGTACAGGTGGCTGTTCAAGCGCGATTGGTTCGCCGCCGACAAGCTGGACATAGCGTTCTTTGCTGCCGATAAGTTGCGCCACAGCGCCTTCATAATTGCTTACCGATAGCGCCAGTCGCGATTCGGATTGGGCGATGTCGGTGCGCGTCAGATCACCCACTTCAAACCGGTCTCGCGTCGCCTGAAGGTTGGTGCGCAGAACCGCAACCTGCTTGGCATTGAGACCAAGGATTGCCTGATCGCGGATCACATCCATATACGCTCCGACGACTGCGCTGAACAAACTGGCTTCGGTAGCGCGCAAATTGGCCTGCCCCGCGTCAATCCGCGAATCAGCGGCGCGGACCGAATTTTTGACCGCGCCGCCCTGATAGAGCGGCACTGAGAAATCGACGCGCGCACCGGCTTGGCGCGGTGGCGAAAAGAAGCTGTTCGAAGCGCTTTTGATATTTTCAGTGAAGCTGCCCGACACATCGAGGCCGGGGCGACCAGCGGCGCGCGCGATCGGCACCGTTTCATCAAGTGCGCGCTGTCCCGCCCGCGCGCCTGTCAGCGTCGGGTTGGTCTGGTAGGCCTTGGCGAGCGCCTCACGCAGCGTCTCGGCGCCTGCGGGCTGGGACACACTCAATATCGTCCCCGCGAGCAAGCCAAATTTCAGCACATGATCCAATTTAGAGATGCCTTTCAAAATGCAAAACTGCGCGCGCGATCAAAGCCCGGCAGCGCGACAACTTCGGCATCGGCGAAGGGAATGAGTGAGATAGCGCCATTTGCTTTCTTGCCAGAAACAAGCCGCGTGACTCCGTTGTCGCTCAATCCGCTTACCAAGCGTCCGCCTTCGCGAAGTTGATCGACGATTGTCTGGTTGGTTTGCTCGATCGCACCCTCGATGATGATAACATCATACGGCGCCGCTGCCGCGCAACCCTCGTTCAGCGGCGCTGATACAAGCGTAATGCGATCATTATTTGCCAATTGCGACTGTGCATGCGCCATCAGTTCACTGCTTTCTTCAACCGCCACAATCGATCCCGCCAATCGGGCACCGATCGCAGCGGCGTAGCCTGTCGCTGCACCGATAAGCAGCACATGATCGACCGACGACAATCTAGCTTCGCTCAACAACAATGCGGTGACAAGCGGAGCATTGAGACTACGTGCGCCGCCCAGCGGCAATGGTACATCGACATAGGCCAGTGATTGGCGCGACGCGGGGACAAAATCCTCACGCGCTACCGTCTCAAATGCTGCGATGATTGCCGGATCGGTGACGTTGTTCGTTCGCAGCTGGCTATCAACCATTGCACGGCGCATCTTAGAGAAATTTTGATTGATCACCGCGCCCTCGTGACATAAGTGTTTTAGTTGTGCAATACACAACCGTCATCTCGCCGCTTTAGCCGCAGTTTTGTCGCACGCCAAGACTTGACTAAGCCCGCGCCACGACGCAAAGGCACCGCTCTCCGAAGAGGCCCGATGGCGGAGTGGTGACGTAGAGGACTGCAAATCCTCGCACGCCGGTTCGATTCCGGCTCGGGCCTCCAGATTTTGCGAACGGTCTCGGTGCGGGATTTTGCATATTCGCAGAGCTATGCGCTCGGTCACGCCAACGACATTTGCTGGCGCTAGATACGCTTCAGACTTTTCAGGGCTTTGTAACGCGTCGTGTTTGCTATATGGTCGGCTACGGGTTTGCACCGATCAGTATTTATCAGTTTTCTGACACCTGCGACAAGTTGGGTCAGCAACAATGGATGTAGGGGTGTAGTTGTGCGCAAATTTCGCTCGGTCGCTGTTGGTGCCACTCTGTTGACTGCGGTCTACAGCCAGGCTGGATTTGCGCAAAGCGAGCGCCCGAGTGTCGCGAACAGTTTCCGCCTTGGTGATGACGGGATTTGCCAGGTGCAAAGCCGAACGCGCGACGCCGCGATGAATGGGATATTTGATCGTGCTTGGGCGATTGTCTGCCGCGACGCAGCACGCCCGATTGGAAAGCTTTATGCGCTGCGCGGCACGGTCGCAGACGTCAGCGCGCGTATGGGCGCAGCACGCCGTACCGAAGCAGATTGCAGCCTGGCAACGCAAAGCAATGAGGAAGTGAGCGAACTTGGCACGCTCAGCACGCAGCAGTGCAAGCTCATCGACACGCCGGTTGCTTATAAGATAATGAGCAAAGCGAAGGGCAACACCGTTTTTGTTGCCGAAGGGCTGGCGGGTTATGATAGTGCTTTGAAGCTGGGGCTGCGGACGATCTATGCTGATCGCGCGGTTCCAGGCAAAATCACGATTGCCACCACATCGATCGAAGATCCTGTCGCTTTCGCGCGCGTTCAAGCCGGAGCGCTTGATCCCGATCAGGCACTTGCAGAAGGGTATCGGCGCAACAACAGCGGAAACTACGCCGAAGCGGCTGAATTTTTCGAAACGCTTGAACAGCGAGTCGGTTCGACCGGCATCGCTGCAGAACGCCGACCCGAATATATCGTCAACCGTGCATTGCAAAAATCAAACCTTGGCGCATTTGCCGAGGCCGATGTCCTTTTTACCGAAGTCGATCGTTCGCCGCCCTCCGACGCGGTGCAAGCACGCCTGCGCCGTAATTTTCGCGCGATGCATCTGCTCAATCAGCAACGATATGCGCAGGCATTGACGCTGCTTGATCAGCCCGTCGCTTCGATTGTTCGGACGGTGAAACCGCGCGCGGGCGCAATCGAGATTAGCAGCGAAGTTTCAAAAGAACTCAACACGTCGGGACAAACCGTTGCTCGCCTTGGTAAAGGCGGCGGCGGATTTCAACAATTCGACCTGCAAGATAATGCTTCATTGACGCCCGAGGAGCGCAGCATTTTCTTGGACGCGCAAGCCTCGCAACTGCGCGGCACGCTATTGCGGCTGTCCGGACGGCCGCGTGATGGGCGTGTCGCACTTGAACGTGCGCTCCGCGATACGATCGAAGTCCGCGGCGGGCGCGTTGTATCGGTCATCCGTTTGCGCTCACAAATCCTTGCTGAAATGAGCCTCGCACTCGAAAACGAAGGCAATATTGCGGCAGCAGAAGGCAAAATGCGAGAATCTCTCGCGCTGCTCCAAACGCGCTACCCACAAACGGTTGCCGTCAACGGCGCGCGCGCACGGCTTGCAGCCATGCTCGCACGGCGCGGTAAAAGCGATGAAGCGATGACAGAATATCGTTCGCTCGTCGCCGATGCTTCGGCAAGCAGCACGTCATCAGGCGGCCTCGGCAACCTCCTCAGCCCTTATTTTAACCTGCTCGCAGAACAGATTGCGACAAAGCCTGATCTCGTGAATGACATGTTCCTCGCCAGCCAAACATTGGTGCGGCCCGGTGTGGCTGATACGCAGGCCGTCCTGTCACGCGAATTGAGCGAAGGTTCTGGCGAAGCGACGCGACTGTTTCGTGAGGCACGGACGCTTAGTCGTGAGATTGAAAAAGCGCGAATTGAGCTGGCGTATCAAGTGACATCAGGCGGTCAGTCGCCCGAAAACATTCAGGCAATTGACGCAACTAAAACTGCGATCGCGACGCTTGAGCGTGATCAGGTTGGCGTTCAGGCAAAGCTCAATGATTTCCCTCAATACCGTGCAATTGCGACAAGTGGCACCACACTTGCCGACCTCAAAGCCATTTTGAAACCCGGCGAAGCGTATTACAAACTTAGCATTTCGGGCAATTCGGTCTACGCGATTTTCGTTGATGGCAGCGGCTCAACCGGATTTCGCGTTCCCATGACTGCGCGTGATCTTGAAACAACCGTCGACGCCATTCGTGACACGGTCATCAAAGACGAAGCCGGACAGCTAAACACCTATCCTTTTGACATTGCGCTTGCCCGAAAGCTGTATCTCGACCTATTCGGCCCCGTCTCTGAGCGGATCGTGCCGGTCAAACATCTGATATTCGAACCCGATGGTGCAATGCTGCGGCTTCCGGTCAATCTGCTACCAATGGTGCAGGCGGGCGTCGACGCCTATGCCGCGCGCACTGCAAAGCCTGACGGTGATCCATTTGATTTCCGCGGTATCGAATGGCTCGGCCGCAACCGCGCGATCAGCACGGCTGTTTCGGCGCGTGCGTTCAAGGAAGCACGCGGCACGCCGGGATCGACGGCAAAGCTTGAGTATCTAGGTTTTGGTCAGAACGCGCCCGTTGGGAGTGCGGCAAAGTTTGCCGCTTACCGCGCTGCGACGAACCGCCCTGCCGACAATTGTTCATGGCCGGCGCTCGAATGGAACAAGCCGATTTCGGCATCAGAACTTCGCGAAGTGCGATCGATTATCGGCGCTGAAAAATCGGACGTCGTAACCGAGGCGGCGTTTACCGATCAGTCGGTGATCGCGCGCGGTGATCTGAATAACTACCGGATCGTTCACTTTGCCACACACGGTTTGGTGACGGCACCAAAGGCTGAATGCCCTGCCCGTCCGGCACTGCTGACCTCATTTGGTGAAGGCGCGTCTGATGGTCTGCTGACGTTCAGCGAGATTTACGGCCTGCGCCTTAACGCTGACCTTGTGATCCTTTCGGCATGCGATACGGCCGGCAAGGCATCGGTAGCCGCAACACGCGAAGCCGGAGTGACCAACGGCGGTGGTAGCGCGCTCGATGGACTGGTGCGGGCGTTTATCGGCGCGGGTGGCCGTTCGATCATCGCCAGTCACTGGCCAGCGCCCGATGATTTCAAGGCGACGCAGCGGCTTATATCGGGGCTGTTCAAGCAAGCCACGGACGCATCGATTGGCGAAGCGATGGCGAAAACACAACTCGCGCTGATGGACGAACTTGATACATCGCACCCCTATTACTGGTCAGGCTTCGCGATCGTCGGTGATGGTGAAAAGAAAATTCTAGCGCAAAAATAACAATGAGAATCTATAATTAATGGCTGAAGAAAAAACGGGGGAGGCCAAGCGCAAGGCGACTGGCTTGATGGGATTGATTTCAACAACGATGCGTCAGCTTGGTCCGATCCGGATCGCGTTGACGACGCTGTTGCTGATCGTTGCTATCTGCGTCGCGCGGTATAGCTGGCATCTACCGCTGATGATCCAGGCCGAACGGGCCTTTTACGATCTCCAGATCGCAACGACAGCGCCGCGCCGCGATCAGGACGATCGGATCGTACAAATTGTCTATACCGATGAGACACTTGCGGCGACGGGCAAGCGATCTCCGCTGGATCGCGCCATCCTTGCCAAGGCGCTCAGACGGATCGACAGTTTCAAACCCAAATCAATCGGAATCGATATTCTGATCGATCAGGCGCAACCCGAAGATCCGCTGATCATTGACGCATTCAAATCGATGAAGACGCCGACATGGCTGGCATTCGCATCGGCAGACGTCGCAGCAGACAAGATCATGCTGTGGCAGCAAGAGTTCATTGAGGCATTTCAGGCCTCACTCAAGCCCGGCAATGTCTACCCGACGAGCATCATTCTCGAACCCGACGAAGATAATGTTCTGCGCAGTTGGCCAAAGCTCAACGATAAATTGCCACCGCGCATTTTCGTTGCGATGACGCCGGGCCAGAACGACGCTTTTGATAATTTTGACGGCAGTATCAAATATGTCTCGCCGGCGTTTAACGAACGCCCGGTGTTTAACGCGATTCCAATCGATGTGCTCGCCGAAGATGCGTTGTTCGAATCGCCTGAAGCGAGCGAGGTTTTCCGCAAACAGATCGAGGGCAAATATGTCCTGGTCGGCGGACATATCCAAGATATCGACCTGTTTGAAACGTCGCTTGGCGGAAAACCGGTTTGGGGCGTTGAAGTGTTTGCGCATATGATTGCGCAAAAGCTCGACAACCGACTGCCAATGCGCATTCCAAGCTGGATCATCTGGGTTTCGTCGATCGTGGCCGTGTTCGCCGCCGCTTTCACCGCGATCAGTGGTGCGCGGCAAAGCATCATTGGGGCGATGATCGTCGCACAAGCTGCGGTTATCGGGGGGTTGCCATTCCTTCTCCAGGCGCAACAGATTGACACGCAGGGCGTGCCCGCATTTGGCTGGCTGCTCGGCTGGGGTTTGTCGTTTGCAGTGGTTGGTGGGGCTGCGCGTGCGGTTGGCGCCGAACAGCGTCAGTTTGCTCAAGGGGCACTCGGCAAATATTTGCCGCCCGATATTGCCGCAGAAATTCTCCGCAACCCCGACAGCCTGTCGCTCCACGGCGAAAAGCGCGAAATTTTTGTCGTGTTCACCGATCTCGAAGGGTTCACCAAATTGTCACACGCGATCGAGCCCGAAATGGTTGCGACATTGCTCAACCGTTATCTGGCGATGCTTACCAATGTCGTGCTCGAATATGGCGGCACAGTCGACAAATTTATTGGTGATGCCGTTGTTGCGTTTTGGGGCGCTCCAATCAGTCGGCCCGATGACGGCGAACGTGCCGCAAAGGCCGCATGGGCGCTTTACAAAGCGGGCGAAGAGTTTCGTAACACCGTCCCTGAAGGTATCCCAAAAATTGGCGCGACGCGCGTCGGCCTCCATTTCGGCGAAGCAATCGTCGGAAACTTCGGCGGCGAAGGCCGTATCCAATACACCGCGCTAGGCGACAGCATGAACACGGCGGCGCGGCTTGAATCTGCGAACAAACAGACCAAGTCGAAGGTTCTGGTCAGCCACGATGCGGTCGAACGCGCCAATCTCGACTGGTTCAGACCGCTTGGACGAATAGTGTTGCGGGGGCGCGCGACACCGCTTAATGTATATGAACCCGTTCCAGAAATGGCGGATGATAAACGGAAATCGTTTGCGATACTCGCAAAACGAGCAATCGACGGCGATGTGTCTGCTATCACAGCGATTAACGACGATTCGGCTAGTAATCCCGAAGACTTAGCGTTAGCAAATTTTGTTTACCGGCTGGCGCACCAAGAAAAAGGAGGCTACTTTGTCCTGGACTAAAAAAACCGTAACAATCGGTACAGCAGTGTTTGCACTCATGGGCGCAAACGTTGCATCGGCTGCGGGGAAGGCAATCGTCATCAAGGCTACTGGCCCTTCGGCTAAAACATACGCTCCCGGCAAAGCCATTGCCGATAATGTCAATATCACCCTCAAGGCTGGTGACACGGTTACTTTGCTCGATGGCCAAGGCACCCGCGTCCTCAAAGGACCTGGTACATTTGCGACCACTGCCAGCACGCAGACAAGTTCCAACTTTCTGACGGTTTTGAAAAATACTGGTACGCGGCAGGTTCGCACCGGGGCTGTTCGCGGCGTCGCGAGCGAAGCACCAGCGCATCCAACCAATGTCTGGCTAGTCGATACGACGAAATCGGCTACGGTGTGTGTAGCAGATCTCGACTCGATCTCGTTCTGGCAGCCTACTGGCGATACAGCGGCAAATGTTACACTCACACGCGTTTCCGATGGCAAATCAATGCCCGTCGCTTTGCGCCCGATGCAATCGGTAAAGGCTTGGCCCGTGGCTGAGATGCCGATCACGAACGGCGCCCAGTACCGGGTAAGCCGTGACGGTGCAGCTCCGGTCACAATCAAGTTTGCCACACTTGGGCCAAATCCTCAGGGCGTCGAAAGCACGATCGCTGCATTTGTGCGTGAAGGCTGTAATTCGCAGCTTGATCTCCTGATCGAAACTGTTTCGCATCAGGCTGCTGACGAAACGCCTGCAAGCTGATTGTCGGGCTTGCTGGCCGAGGTTGTTTGTGCCAGTTTGGGGATTATCGGTACAGGGCTATTAGGCCCGATCGAATACCCCGGGTCGCGTTGGGGGCGCTGATATGTGTCGTCAGCGTCTTGATCGAACGCCGTTTATCGGCGACTTTAGGTGTGTCCACGTAGCGTCAAAACTTCAAGACCGCCATTTTGATCGAACGCCTTAGGTGGGGATATGGTTGTGAAGTTTAGTTTAGCCGTGTTAACTGGTACCGTATTGACGCTCGGCGGTTTGCCAGTTGGTCTTGCCGCGCAAACAGTGCCGCCTCCCAATCCCACACGTGAAGAAATTGATCGTGCTCCGATTGCGTCAGTTCCGCCATCGGCGGGGCAGCGTGTCACGGTCGAAAACGGAATTGAAGCCGCGCCCTGCCCGCTTGCCGCTGACGAATTCAAAGACATCAACATCAAGATTGATCGCGTCGACTTCGGCGATCTGAAGGGCGTTGATGGTGCAATGTTGCAACCCGCTTACGGGCAGTATTTGGGCCAGACCGTGCCGATTGCGACGGTCTGCACAATCCGCGACGGTGCGGCGACAATTCTCCGGCGCAAGGGGTATTTGGCTGCGGTTCAAGTGCCACCTCAAAAAATTGAAAATGGCACAATCAAATTTGATGTGTTGTTCGCAAAACTTGTCGGGTTTCAGGTTCGTGGCAACGTCGGCAAGGCCGAACGCATCATTTCGAACTATCTTGAGGCGATCAAACAACAACCGATCTTTAACGTGATTGAGGCAGAACGCTATTTGCTGCTTGCGCGCGATT
Source organism: Sphingomonadales bacterium (assembly GCA_043786595.1). Classification (GTDB taxonomy): domain Bacteria; phylum Pseudomonadota; class Alphaproteobacteria; order Sphingomonadales; family Sphingomonadaceae; genus Aquisediminimonas. The sequence goes on from JAYVVW010000081.1 coordinate 14,704, forward strand.
TGCCAGGCTATGACGTTCGCCTGACGCTCCGCCCTGCGGGCACTGGCCCGGGCGAAGTGATTGGCGATGTAAAAGTCAACTTCACGCCCGTTCAAGCCGATTTTAACGTTCAGAATTACGGCTCGAAGGCGGTTGGCCGGATTGGCGGAATTACCCAGGTTCGCTTGAACGGCCTGCTTGGCGCGGGCGACCGCACCACGCTGGGATTTTATGCGACGTCTGATTTCAAGGAACAGATTGTCGGCCAGCTTGGTGAAGAACTGCGGCTTGGCAGCAACGGTCTGACACTGATCAGCAGCGCGACTTACGCGATTACGAAACCAACGATTGGCAATGGCAACGCCCTGACTTCAAAGACTTTGATCGGCAATCTGGCATTGCGTTACCCGGTCGTTCGCGCACAATCTAACAATGTCAGCCTCTCAGGTGGCGTTGATTATATTGATCAGCGTGCGCGCGTTGGGGATGCACTGATTACCAACGACAAACTGCGCGTGATCTACGCCAAAGTTGACGTCGACGCGATCGATTCGGCAAGCCTGTCGAGTACAATCGGTTATTCGGCATCTGAACCGCGATGGCGCACGCTCGGTTCGCTTGAATTGCGCAAGGGGGTTGGCGCGCTTGGCGGCAGCTTACGTTGTGGAACGCTGATCGCTTGCCCCAGTCGCGCGCAAGGCAATGGCAAAGCATTCGTCGCGCGCGTATCGGCAATTGGGGAGTTTCGGCCGATCCCCAAGCTCGCCTTCACGCTTGCGCCGCGCGTCCAATATTCCAGACGCGCGCTGCTCAGCTATGAAGAATTTTCGACGGGCAACTACACGGTCGGTCGCGGCTATGATCCGGGCGTGCTGAGCGGCGATAGCGGAATTGGCGTTTCGGGTGAAATCAAGCTCGGATCGATTGTGCCGCGGTCGATAAAAAGCCTTGCGATCCAGCCCTATGTGTTTGGTGATGCCGCATTTGTGTGGAACCGCGACAGCGATTTGCGCGGGCTCAATCCGCAACGGCTTTATTCGGCGGGTGGCGGAATCCGCGCAAGCTATGGTCAAAGGATCAGCCTTGATGTGGGCGCTGCCGTGCCTTTGAAACGCGCCGGGCTTCAAACACAGCGCAGTGACGTGCGCTTACTCGCCAGCCTGTCAGTCAAATTCCTGCCGTGGAACCGGCGTTGAGTATTTTTAACAAAGGCCAAAGATGATGTTTGCCATATCACCCACTTCGCAATCTCGCCTGAGATCAGCTCATTTGCGGTTACTCGCAGGGTGCGCCGTCGCAGCGGCGCTGGCCGCAGGCGGATTTTCGCGCTCCGCAACCGCACAGGCCACATTGGCAACAGGGCCAATGGACAGTGCTTTTCAAGGCATACCGACTGTCAGCAGTGGTTCGGCGCAGATTGTCCAGACACCAAACCTCGACACAATCACCGTAAGCACCGCACAGACGGTCATAAACTTCACGACTTTCGACACGGCGATCGGCGGCGGCCCGATCACATTTCTGCCCACCGGACGCACGGGCATTTTTCAGGCGGATCCTAAGTCCGGATTAGCGAACTTTACCGTGCTCAACCGTATCATTCCAAACGATGCGACGCGCGCAATCCGTTTTGACGGAACCGTGCGGTCGCAGATCGAAAATTCGGCAGGCGGCGTCAATGTCGCTGGCAACATCTGGTTCTACAGCCCCGGCGGCATCATCGCGAGTTCGACTTCAATATTTGATGTCGGCAGCCTTGTCTTCACTGCCGCAAATATCAGCACAACTGGCGGGCTATTCGGCCCCAATGGACAAATCCGCTTTCGCGGTGATCCAAGCTCACTTTCATCGGTGCGAGTCGACGCCGGGGCCAGAATAAACGCCGTGGGCGCGGGCAGTTATGTCGCGCTCGTCGCACCGCGCGTCGTACAATCTGGCACGGTCAACAGCGACGGTTCGGTTGGCTATATCGCTGGTGAACAAGTCGACGTAACGATCCACGACAATTTGTTCGATATCAATTTTCTGCAAGGGACAACTGCCGGCGCTGGAGCCGTCAACCATGATGGAACGACGCGCTTTGGCGCAGGGACAGGGGTTGTGCAGCAGCGCGCCTATGTCGCCGCACTCGCCAAGAATGACGCGATAACGATATTGGTGTCGGGCAACATTGGTTATGCTGCTGCCAATCAGGCGTCGGTCGAAAATGGCAAAGTCGTTTTGCTCGCCAACCGCAATATTGTCGACTCGGTCAGCGGTGAATCGATCACCAATGTGGCCAACGCGCCTCTGGCCGACATTCGGATTGGCGCAGATACAACAGGGTCAACGATATTCAACGCTGCCGTATTAGCAGACGGGCAGAACGATGTCCTCGTTGCTCCGCAAGCTGGCAGCGTCGTCCGTTTTCGCGGAACCACCAATCTGATCGCTGATCACGTGGCTTCGATTGTAGCCGGCGGAAATTCCGAAGTGCATGCGCGCGGCAATCTGAACTTGCTTTCGCGTAGTCTACGCGCAGGTTCGGTCGCGAGCGTGGTTGCGTCGGGCGGCGGCATTTCTGAAGCACGCCCCGGCATTGTCGATGTTGGCGGAAACCTCGTCGTTGACGGCAGCAGAACCGCGACTGCACGCGCAGAATTGATTGCCGACGCAGGCGAAATCACCGTCTTGGGTAACGCGATCGTCAGCGCTGCCGCGCGAAACAGCGGCGGATTTTCGCCCGAACATGGTGGCTCCGCCACAGTTCGTGTCGGCGGTTCCGGCTCGCTGCTTAGCACGAATTTGCTGTTGGTGGATGCAGGTGCCTTTTCAGGTTTTGACGCCACGGGAGGCTCAGCGAATTTGATTGTCGAAGGCGGCATGCTTAGCGCCATCGATATTGTCCTCGATGCCAGCGCGACTGCGGGTGCGGGCAACAATGGCTTGGGGGGCAGCGCGACCACAACAGTGACGGGGGGCCAAATCAACTCGCTCGGTCTCTTGCTTGATGTTTCAGGCCAATCAGCATTGTCCAATGTGGGTGTTGCCACTCGAAGCGCTGCAAATCGAGAGCCAACCGGCTCTATCATTGGCGGCGCCGCGCTCATTACCGTGTCAGGCGGTACAACAACAATAAACGGCGATGTCAATCTGATTGCCAACGCCGATGCGCGTGTTTCAAACGTTGCAACCGGCGACGTTCTGGCCGGTAGCGCCAGAATAACACTCAATGGTGGCAATCTGACTGCGGGCGACGCGCTCGGGTTGTTTGCCGACGGATTTGGTGGCAGTTCTCTCAGCCAGAATGTTGCCCCAATCACGCGCGGCGGGTTAGCAAGTGCAAGCATCGCAAACGGTATATTGTTGACGTCGGCGGCAACGTTCAGCGCCGATTCGATTGGGGCTAATCGTGCAATAACAGGTGGCGAAGCCGTTGGCGGCACAGCATCGCTGACACTTGCTGGTGGCGGAACTGCGCGGGCTGACGGCGGATTTACGCTGCGGGCTGCGGCAATTGGTGGAAACGGCGCTACCGGTGGAGTAGCCACCGGCGGTGCAGCGCTTATCACGACGAACGGCGGCGATATCGCGACCGGTATTGTTTCGCTCGTCGCAAATGCTGCGGGTGGTGTTGGCGGCAATGGAAACGGCCAAATGCTGGCTGGTGCAGGCGGAATTGCAATTGGCGGGACTGCGCGCGCCGCGTTGGCGACCGGAAATGCTTCGGTTGATCAATTCTACGTAAGCGCAAATGCAACTGGGGGACGCGGCGGCAGTGATTTCGTGGCAGGTGCAGCCGGCGGTAACGCAGAAGGCGGCATTACGGAAGTGAGCATCGGCGCGGCGTCCGTATTGACTACGGGCTTTGTGCTTGATGGCCGCGCCACGGGCGGTAACGGTGGTGCTGGAGACGGCGGCGGCAGCGGTGGCAGTGCAACGGGTGGAACCGCACGCCTGATATCTGACGCAGCGTCGCAAATCCAATTCAACCGGATCAATCAAATTGCGTTTCAATCAACGTTTGATGCACGTGCATTTGGCGGCGCTGGCGGCACTTCGACCGGTGCAGCGCAAGGCGGCGCAGGCGGGTCGGCGATCGGAGGCAACGCGCGCTTGCAACTGACCGGCGCGACATATGAACTTCCTGCAAGCCCATTTGCGATCAGCGCCGATGTGTTCGCGGCGGCATCGGGCGGCGCGGGCGGTTCGGGCGGCGTCAACAGCGGATATGGCACGACAGGATCAGGCGGTGTGGGTGGCAACGCGCTGGGTGGTAGCGCGCGCGCCGATTTATCGAACAATATAGTTTCACTCGGAACCATTAACATTGCCGCAAATGGAACCGGCGGCCAAGGTGGCGATGCGAACAGCGGCTACGGCGCGAGTGGTCGCGGTGGCAGTGGTGGAAACGCCAGCGGCGGCACGACGTCGGTTGATATTGGCAACAGCATCGCCAATTCAGGCGCGATTGCGATGCTCACACTCTTGGCGAAAGCCAACGCCGGAAATGGTGGATCAGGCTTGATCCAAGGCGGCGGCGGCAATGCCAGCGGTCAAGGCAATGCGCGCATTTCGGCAAACGCTGGCCAGCAGGCAATTGCCAATGTCACACTTACCGCTTCTAGCACTGGCGGCACTGGCAGCACAGGCGGCGCAGCAACGGGCGGCACGGTTCTGGTCACCGCAATTAACGGCGCTACGGCGAACGCGACGTCTGTTCAGCTTAATGCAAACGCAAACGCAGGATTAGGGCCCACCGCCAGTTTGGGCATGGGCGGGGTGATCAATATTTCTGCATCGGGCGGCTTATTGACCGCCTCAACGCTAACCGCCAGTGCTGACGGTACTGGCGTTTTTGATACATTTTCAGGCAATGACAATGGGGGCGGCGTAGGCGGTGCCATCACGATCACCGCGCAAAAAAACGGCGCTGGCGTTTTTGGCGCGCTTAGCCTCGGTCAAGCGTCGCTTTCAGCCAGTGGCTCCAGCACGCTGCTGAGCGAAGGCTCTAGTCCGAATGCGGTTGCAGGTTCAATCCGCATCGCCAATCTCAACGCCGCAATCAACGCCCCCGCGCTCCAATTCACGACGCTTTCGGCGACAACGAACGGTGTCAGCGCAGTTGGTTTTAACAACGCACGCGGTATTTCGTTTGTCGCAGATAATAGCAACATCAACATTTCTGGCGCGGCCAGTTTGACATCCGACGAAGATATCATCGTCGCGGCGACTCGAACCGGAACTGTTGTTGCGGGCGGCACATTTGACGCGGCGGCGCGCAACCAGATCAACATATCGCATTCGGCGCGAAGTGGAGCGATTGCGACTTTGCGCGGTGCAGATATCAATCTGGTTTCGGGCAACGCGCTGACAGCAGGCGCAGGCACGATCGTGCAGGGCGACAATTCGCTGCTAATACGCTCGCGCTTTGGCTCAGTAGACGCATCTGATCTCCGCGCGCGCACGTCGCTTTCCGCATTTGCGGGCGCTGATTTGACGATCGCCAACGCAACGACATCAGGCATTTTACCAGCTGGCAATATCGATCTGCGCGCAGGCTTTCTCGAAAATGGCGTCGAAGGCTTTGACTATGTTGCGGCTTCCGCACGGATTGTTTCTGCGGTTACGGCGACCGGCGACATTTTGATCAGTTCGGGCGGCGATGTCATCTTTGATCCAGCCGCATCACTCCGCGCAGACAATCAAATCATCGTGGCATCGGGAGATGATATCCTGATCGGCAACGGTGCGATTCTGGCTTCGGGTCTTTCGCCCAATAACGGTTATGGAGAAGGCGCGACACGCGGCGATCTGATCCTCGACGCGGGGTCAATTGGCGCACTGTCGGCCAATGTCGCCTCGCTGATCATCGGATCGGCGAGCCTATCTGCACTTAACAGCGCAATTTCTCTTAGTGCCGAGGCGATCGAGGGCAACGCTGCGTCGCTTTCAGGCGGAAGCGTTTCCGCACTGATCAAATATGCTCCCGCGATGGGCGTTGCGGGCGGGAATGATGGCGGCCAACTGAGCGTTGGATGCGTCGAAGGCAATATTTGCCTTGGCAGCATCAGCGCTAACGTCAACACCGTGTTTGCAGGCGCAACCGGCGCAATCACCATCGGGCCGATCACTGGCACGACTGGCATGGCCAACGCCGTTTCGATCACAGGCCCGGTAAACGGCGAAAACATTGTCATTCGCGCACGCGACGCGGTCACGCTCGGCACCGTCGGTCAACCATCAGCAATCGCCGGTCAAAACAGTCTGTTCGTCGCGACAATCGGCGGCAATGTGAACTTGCTCGGAGACAGCCAGCTTTCAAGCGGCGGAGGCGGCCTGAAAGTCTACGCAGCTGGCGCGATCAATGGCGCAACTGCGACGTTGAACTCGTCGGGCGATGTTGGCCTGTTTGCTGGCAGCGCAATTGCGCTCAAATCAATCGACAGCGATGGCGTGCTCAACACAATCGATGTCAACGGTGCTGTAACGCGCGTGGGGCTGCTAAGCGTGGCTGGCCCGCTGACGATTGCAGATACGCTCACAGTCCGCGGCGGAGACGCGCGCATTACAACGAGTGGCGCATTAAGTGTAGCGACTGCGCAACTAGGCAATGCCCATTCGCTTGTACTCCAATCGACCGCAGGCAATGTTTCGCTCAACGCGACCTCGGGCGCATTGGGTGGCGCGCAGGATATCACGCTAACTGGCGTCAATGTAACCGCTGGCAGTATCACTGCAAACCGCGATATCAGCGCGACAGCAACCAATGACGTCATGGGCACGGTGAGTGCAGGCCGCAACGTTGCGCTATCAGCCGGTCGTAATGCAAACTTCACTGCGACTGCCGGTCAGAATATTGTTACAACTGCGGGCAGCACGGCAACGATCGCATCGGCAAATGCGGGCAACCGCCTCACGATCAATGCAACGATAATCGACGCGGCAACGCTGGTCGCGGCCGAAGATATTGTCCTGAATGCGTCGTCGTCGATCAGCGTCGGTTCGGCGACCGCCGGCGACGATATTGACGCGTCGGCACCAGGCCTTGTGACCATCGCCTCTGCACTGACAACCGGAGCATTTAATTCGGGTTATGGGAGCGATCCGAGCAATCTCACGTTAACCTCGACCGGTAATCAGGTGGTGCTGACTAACGGTCAGGCACGCGATAGTCTGACGTTAAGCGCCGCGACGGGCGCTGTTTCGAACGGCACACTGATCGCCGATCGTGGCGCTATTCTCGTCAACGGCGGAACGCGCGCGAATATCAACAGCGCGGCGGCAACGCTGGGTTCGGTAACGATCAATGCCGACGCGGTGACCGCTGCTATCATCAACGCAGTAACCAATATTGTCATCAATTTCGACAGCGTTGCCTCGCTCGGCAATCTGAGCGCGGGGATCGATTTAACCGCAACCGGCACGGGCGCTTTGTCGATTACCGCCGCCAACGTGGGCCGCGATATAAACCTGCTGACCGATGGATCGTCAACAATCGGATCGGCTATGACTGGCCGCACGCTGCGCAATACATCTGGCAGCCTTGCCGCAACAGCACTTCGAGCAGGCAGTGACATCGTCGTCATCACCGATGCTGATGCATCACTGGGTGCGGCAAATGCAACGCGTCGAATTACCGCAAATGTTGGCGGTGCCGCGACATTCGCTCAGCTCACATCGGGGACAGCGACATCAATTGTCGCCGGAATCGCTATCAGCGGTGGCAATGCCAATATTGGCACGTCGCTTTCACTCAACGCCAATGGCGGCACGATCAATTTCGGCGCGCTCGTCGCCGGAACAACGGGTGTGTTGACCGCAACCGACGCGATCACAGGCACATCGGTCGTAACAGGCGGCACGTTGACGCTGACAAGCGGTGCCAACGGGGTGACCGCAACTTCGCTGGCATCCGGCGCAAATAGCAATATCATCGTCACCGCTGCAAACGGCGGAAGCGCGGCCGTCACGACCGCCTCGGCGGGCCAGGACCTCAGTATCAACGCGGGCAGCATTGATGTTGCCAACGGCGCAGCGACGCGCGACATCGTTTATAGTGCTGCGCGCAATATCTCGGCTGGACAATCAAATGCGGGACGCAACATCGCGCTGACTGCGGGCACCGACATCGCTTCTGACCAAGCCGTTGCGCGCGCCGACATCGTCGCGCGTAGCAGCGGCAACGCACGCTTCGTATCGTCAACCGCCGACAACATCTTTGTCGTTTCAACGGGCAATGCTGATCTCGGGACGGCCACTGCAGCGACGATGATCGGCGTCCAGGCGACAGACATATCAGGATCGGCGCTGAGTGCGGGTGAGGATATCCGCCTTATTGCAAATGGTACGATCAACGTGGCATCGTTGACCGCTGGTGATGACATTGATGCCAATGCTGTAAATGGCATCACGCTCGGGTCAGCACGCTCGACGGCGAATGCGCGCGATGATCGGGCATTGCAGTTTGCGGCACCTAATTTCACGATCGTTGCCGCCCCGTCGGATGGCAGCGACATTCGATTGACCAGCAGCGGCGCGATTACGGCGACACTGCTTGATGCCGGTGACGATATCCGCATCAATGGCGGCAATATCACGCTCACGGGTGCGGTCACAACGCGCGGCTTGGGGAACAGTGGCGGCGCAAGCGACCTGATCATTTCGGGGCAGGATATCAGCGTCGCAAGTGTCGACGCATTCAGCAACATTGACATAAACGGGCGAACGTTTGCAGCCGCGTCGATGCTGGCTGGAAATGCTATCAACGTTGCAACCGTCGGCAATCAGTCACTTGGCACTTCGCGCACAATTCTGGGCACAATTTCGGCGACCGCAGGCATCAATGGAAATATTCAGTTCGACCTTCTGACATCTGGTTCTGCCACCACGCTAAACGCTGGAAACGGCATCACCGGTGGCAGCGTAAATGCCGGTAGCGATCTCGTATTGACGGGCAACCGCGGTGCGGTTTCGTTTGCAAATCTGCAAAGTGGCAGTGAAACGAGGATTACTACCGACGGCGCGATCACAGGCACAAATATAATCGCCAGTGGCGATGCACTGCTCGACGCAGCCCTTATCAACGTCAGCCGAATCAGCAGTAATTTCGGTTCGGTTTTGGCTTCGGCACGAAACGTGACCGTCGATACATTGGCATCGGGGCTCGACATCATTATCGATACCGGTGCCCTCTCCAACAGCAGCATCCTGATTGGCACAGCGAACGCTGCGCGCGATGTCTCGCTTTCGGGCGGCACCAACGGCATCACCGCGACGAGTCTGATCGCGGGCGATGACATTGATGTGACCGGCAGTGGCAACGTGAACATCGCTTCAGCGCTTGCGGACGGTAGCTTCGATGCGGGTTATGGCGGGACGTTTGATCCGAGCAATATCACGGTGAGCGCAGCCACGGGTCGCATAGTGCTGACAACGGGCCGCGCGCGCGACAATGTCACCCTCACTGCACGCGATAGTGCGACGTCAGTGTCACTCATCGCCGATCAAGCTGCGATCGTCGTAAGCGGTGGCGCGGTGGCAAATGTGACGAGCGCGACAGCGACGCTGGGTTCGGTAACGATCAACGCAGACGCGGTGACTGCTGCGACGGTGAGTGCGGCAACTGATGCGACGTTTGGCTTCGGGTCGAGCGCGACGCTTGGCACGGTGATCGCGGGGCGAGACATTGCCGCGACAGGTATAGGCCAACTGACCGCGACGGCTTTGACCGCAGGCGATGATATTGATGTCACAACGGCTGGCAAAATCACGGTCGCGTCGGCCCGGACGACGGGTGCGTTCAACGCGGGATATGGCAGCGATCCGAGCAATCTGACGCTAACCTCAACTGGCAATCAGGTAATGCTGACAAACGGTCAGGCACGCGATAATCTGACGTTAAGCACTGCAACGGGCGCGATGTCGAGCGGCGCACTGGTCGCTGATCGCGGTGCGATTATTGTCAACGGCGGAACGCTCGCCAACATCAACACCGCGACAGCAACGCTGGGGTCGGTGACGATCAACGCAGACGCGGTGACTGCTGCGACGGTGAGTGCAGCGACTGATGCGACGTTTGGTTTCGGATCGAGCGCAACGCTTG
>JAYVVW010000082.1:0-9732 GCA_043786595.1 Sphingomonadales bacterium
CAACCTCCACTTCGTCATTGCGAGCGAAGCGTGGCAATCCAGTGCTCGACCCATTTCCCACACTGTCTGGATTGCCGCAGTCGCTTCGCTCGCAATTGTCTGTTGGGAATGTTGTATAAGTTTTCTGTTCCGAGTCGGAATGCACTGTGTCTGGCGGCCGCCAGACACAGTGCACGGCCGGATCGACCGTCTCGCAATTGGGCTTTCGCCCGCCGTCATCATGGTCGTCCGGTCGCATTCTTGCAACGCTTGATGAGTTGAAAGGGCCTCTTTTTCTGAACCGAACAACGCCCGCAGACAATCAAAAGCTAGTGGAGACCCTGTGCCATGACCCACCCTGTATATTATGTCGGCTGTGATGTCGGCAAAGCCGAGATCGTCGTCTATTCCAGCCGCGATCAGACCACGGTAACGCTTGCCAACAAACCCGATAGCCTCGCTTGCTTTGCCAGCAGTCTTGATCCCGACTGCCTTGTAATTTGCGAAGCAACCGGCGGCTATGAAAGTGCGCTGCTCGATGCGCTCGTCATAGCTCAGCGGCCCGTGCACCGGGCTGATGCGCGGAAGGTGAAAGCTTTTATCCGATCGCTTGGTACGCTGGCCAAAACCGACGCCATCGATGCACGCGCCCTTGCGCGCTATGGGCAGGAACGACACGATCGCCTGAAATGCTGGGTTCCAAGCGATGGAGAACATATCCAGCTGCACGCCCTCGTCATGGCAAGACGCGATATCGTCGCTGACAGAACCGCATGGGGCAATCGGCAAAAAGCCCCCGGTGCCAAAACCGCTTATGCCATCATAGCTCCGATCCTCAAAGCGCTCGACGACCAACTGACCGCCATCAACACCGCCATCGCTCACCTCGTTCAGTCGGGCAAACTGGCTGCAAAAGCAAATATCCTGCAAGCCATTCCAGGCATCGGTGCCGTCACCGCACAAAGCCTCGTCGCCCTCATGCCAGAGCTTGGAACACTCGATCGCAAACAGGCTGCTTCGCTTGCAGGCCTTGCTCCACACCCAAAACAAAGGCTCTCCTGAGCGCCTGCAAGGCAGTCGATGGGCGGACAATCAAACGCATATCGACGCGTCAGAGGGGGAAGGCCTATCCTCAGACAAGCCCTCTTCATGGCCGCAATGTCCGCCACAAAGCATAACCCTAAACTCAAAACCTTCTATCAGCGCCTCATCGCAAATGGTAAAAAACCCATCGTCGCACTCACCGCTACCATGCGAAAACTCATCATAATCGCAAACGCTCAAATCAGAGATGCTCAACTGAGTTGATGACGCGTGGTGCAGATTAAAAGCACCAGGCTCTAAGTGAGACGCATTCGCATACATTAGCAGGGCGGTTCCAACTGCGGCCTGCGCGTCAAACTTTGTCTTTCATAGGCATTGTGGCCTCACCACTACCGCACACCGTCACAAAAATGTCACGTTGCGCCATATTCTTGCGCGCTCTTCATCAAGCCATCGACAACGCGGGGAAAATCGTGCAACCGATTGCTGGCATCAAAATGCGCCGGCTTGGCCTATCAAGTCGTAAAAAATTCAGGGGTATGGGATGAATATGCTATCAATTCGCGCACCGCGTGGACGTTTTCTCACAACAGCCGCGCTTGTTACAGCGTTGGCAATGTCAAGCGCGGCGTATGGCCAGCAGACGCCGCCAGCAGACACAGCAGCAGCGTCGGACACCGACGAAACAAAAGACATTGTCGTTATCGGCACGCGCCGCACCGATCGTTCGGCATCTGATACGGCATCGCCCGTCGATGTGATTGGCGGAGAAGAATTGGCATCGCAGCCTAGCTCAAACTTGCTTGATGCCGTCAAAAACATTGTTCCTTCGTTCTTTGTTAGCCAGAATACGATCTCGGATGCGTCGTCATTCGTTCGGTCGCCATCGCTGCGCGGGCTTCCTGCGGACAATATCCTCGTTCAATTGAATGGTAAGCGTTACAATCGGTCAGCGCTCGTTCAAGTCTATGTCGGCAGCGACACAGCGCTTGGCTTTGGTTCGCAAGGGTCTGATATTTCCGCGATCCCTGCTATTTCAGTCGGCAATCTGCAAATCTTGCGCGAAGGCGCAACCGCACAATATGGCTCTGATGCTATCGGCGGCGTTATCAACTACGGCTTGCGCGAAGATGCAGGTTATGAACTCCAAGCGCGTTACGGCCAATATTATGACAATGGCGGTGACGGCAAAAGCAAGCAAGTTGCCGCTTATGCCGGTTTCAAACTGGGTGACCGCGGTTTCGTGAGCGTGTCAGGCGAATATACCGACGATGGCCAAACCAGCCGCGGCGTAACGCGCCCAATTGCACTCCAGTTCGCCGCAGCCAATCCGTCACTCGCATCACAGCTTCCTAATTTCCCCGGGCCGGTTCAAATTTGGGGTTCTTCGCCTAACCATGGGTATAAAGGCATATTCAATGCGGCGTTTGAAGTAACCGACAGCAGCAAGCTTTATATCTTTGCTAATTTGGCGCGCAGCAGTGCCAACCAGAGCTTCAACTACCGTTCGCCAATCTCGGCGACGGGGCCATTAACACTCGACCGCGGCGCTGGCCCTGTGGTGGTACTGCCCGGGCAACCCGGTTCGCCAAACCGCAATGGCGCGTTCGCCCACCCTGCGTTTTTGACGCGTTGCCCTGCTAATAATGCGACATGCCCTGCCGGCGGCTTCGTGCGCGATGGCAACGTGTTCAACTTCTCATCTTTGTATCCAGCGGGCTTCACGCCACGCTTCATTGGTATCTCGAAGGAAATCTTTGGCACGATTGGTTACAAAGGTGAAACCGACAGCGGCTTCAAATATGACCTTTCTGGCTCGCTAAGCCGCAACTCGCTAAGCCTGTCATTGCGCAATTCGCTCAATCAATCGTTCGGGCCGCAGTCACAGACTTCGTTTTTTGCGGGCGATCTGATCCAGAGAGAAACTAATCTCAACCTCGATCTCAGCTACCCATTGGAAGTCGGTTTGGCGAGCCCGGTCACTTTGTCAACCGGCGCTGAATATCGGCGTGAAACATACAACCCGACAGAAGGCGATGCGCAATCTTACGGCGCAGGACCGTTCGCCATTCAGAATTTATTTTTGCAGACAGCACCAAATTCTGGTGTTTTTGTGCCCGACGGCAGGGTCACCTTTAGTCCTGCGGCAAGCGGATACGGCGGCACCCCGCCCGAATCGGCTGGGAGCTTCAGTCAGAAAAACTACGCCATCTATGCCGGAGCTGAGGCCGATCTGACCGACGCATTGAGTTTCGGCATCGCCGGTCGCTATGAAAACTATAACACATTTGGCGGTGCCTTCGTTGGCAAGGTCAATGCACGTTATGAATTTTCAGATGCGTTTGCCATTCGTGGCACCGTGGGAACGGGTTTCCACGCACCGTCACCCGGGCAGAATAACGTTGAAATCCTAACCACTGGCTTCACAGCCGGAAACCAGGTTCAGACGGGGACATACCGCACCTCCAATCCAATCTCACAATTCTTCAACGCACGCCCGCTCATCCCCGAACGGTCGACTAATTTTGGTGTGGGCTTTGTTGTGAAACCAACGAGTTCATTGTCGCTGACCGTCGATGGATATTCAGTTAAGGTTCGTAATCGAATTGGTATTTCAGAAAACGTTAGTGTGATACAATCCGATATTGATGCTTTGCCCGCGCTGGCTGCGGTTGGCGTTGGTGGTGATGTTAACTACTTCACTAACGGCTTTGACAGCACCACCGATGGTGTTGATGTGATCGGAAGTTACAGAAGTAGCTTCCTCGGTGGAAAGTCAACCTTCACACTCGCTTATAATTATAATAAGAGCAGAGTGACCCGCTTCACTCGCGGAGGGACCGTGGTTGTTAATGGAGTGAGCCGGAGAACTCCTGATGCGATCAGCCAGGCGCGTATCTTTGATATTTCCAATGTTGCACCGAAGCATCGGATCATTCTGTCATCTAACTTTCAGATCGGTGATTTCACGCTCAATACCCGCACGAACTATTATAGCTCGTGGAGCACCCAAAATGATTATCCTGGCCAAGTGTTCGGCGCAAAATTTACGTCTGATCTTGACGTGAGTTACACATTTGCTGATCACTACACGCTTACCTTGGGTGCAAATAATCTGTTCAACACCAAGCCAGACCGGATCGCGCCAACAACGTCGAACCCGATCTTTGCTGTAACGGGCAGCACCGCAGACGGCCAAATCTACCCACGTAGTGGTGGGCCATTCGGGGTTAACGGTGGCTTCTGGTATGCGCGCGTTCGCATCAAATATTAAGTTGCTCAAACGCTGATTTTTGGGGGCAGGTAAGTTTTGGCTTGCCTGCCCCTTTTCTGTTGGGTCTTCAAAGGATCATTGATGCGCATTTCTCAATCAAGCCTGTCGTCACTGATGATCCTCGCGCTTGTTGCAACGATCGTACCGGCAACGCAGGCCGCATCGCCGCTGCCGATCGCGGCCGAACATGCGATGGTTGTCTCGGCGCACAGGCTCGCGTCACAGGCGGGCATCGATGTACTTAAACGCGGCGGCAATGCCGTCGATGCAGCGGTCGCGGTAGGCTATGCGCTTGCAGTGACTTTCCCCGAAGCCGGCAATCTAGGCGGCGGCGGCTTTATGACGATCCGGCTGCGCGACGGCCGAAAGACCTTCATTGACTTCCGTGAGACGGCCCCCGGCGCTGCGACCGCAACGATGTTTCAAAATGCGAAGGGTGAGGTTCAGCCTGCGCTAAGCCAACGCGGCTATCTGGCGGCGGGAATACCGGGAACGGTCGCGGGGCTTGAACTGGCGCGGCAGAAATATGGCACGCAGTCTCGGCCCGTTTTGATGAAAGCCGCAATCCGCCTCGCGCGCGTTGGCTTTGTGCTCGATCAGGGCGATGCTGATATGCTCGCAGACGGTGCCGATGATTTCAGGAAGGACGCGCCAAGTGCTGCGATCTTCCTCGCCAACGGTGTACCGCGCGCAGCGGGAACGCGCCTGATCCAGACCGACCTCGCCCGCGCCTTGCAATTGATTGCGCGTAACGGTGCCCACGCATTTTATCAGGGCGATATTGCGCGCAAGATCGTTACCGCAAGCCAAGCCAACGGCGGCATTTTCACGATGGTTGATTTTGCCAGCTATTCCGCGCGTGAGCTTGCCCCGCTCGAATGTAATTATCGCGGCTGGCATATGATTTCAGCCCCGCCACCCAGTTCGGGCGGCACCGTGCTGTGCGAAACGCTCAATATTCTCGAAGGCTATCCGATCGCCGAACTTGGATTTAATTCAGCGCAGGGCACGCATTACCTGATAGAGGCGCTGCGCCGCGCGTTTCATGATCGCAACCTCAATCTGGGCGATCCCAGCTTCGTCAAATTTGATGCAACACGGTTTATTGCCAAGAGTTATGCGGCGCAGCTTCGCGCAGCCATATCCGCTGACAAGGCAACGCCTTCGGCCAGCCTCCCCGCGCCCAGCGGTGCGAAGGAAGGGCAGAACACAACGCATTATTCGATCGTCGACAAGGATGGCAACGCTGTCTCGGTAACTTACACGCTAAACGACTGGTTTGGCGCGCGCGTCGTGCCAGCGGGAACGGGCATCCTGCTCAACGACGAAATGGATGATTTCTCAGCCAAACCCGGCGCGTCAAACATGTTCGGGTTGGTTGAGGGTGCCAACAACGCAATCGCACCGGGAAAACGCCCGCTCAGCTCGATGACCCCGACTATCATCACGCGCGATGATAAGCTTTTCATGGTGGTCGGAACCCCGGGAGGCAGCCGAATTCCGACCGCCGTATTGCAGGTCGTGCTCAATGTTCTGGATCATAAAATGACGTTGCAAGAGGCCGTCGATGCGCCGCGCATTCATCAACAGTGGATGCCCGATGTCACCTATTACGAGCATAATGCGCTGAGCATCGATACACGAAACCTGCTCACGCAAAAAGGGCACACGCTTGAAGAAGTTGGCTATGGTAATCATATTGCCGCGATCATTATCGGCGCGCCGGGGCTTGGTCATAAGCCACTTGGCAACAAGACGCTCTACGGTTCGATTGATCCACGCCTCAACCTTGGTGCCGTGGCGGGCTATTGATGGCGGACAGCAATGCTTATGACGAACTGCTGGAAACGGCATTGCGGGTATCGCAGCATTATCTAGCGGGCGGGCAAGATGCGCCGGTCTATCCAAGTGCTGCTGACTGCGACGCATTGGCGGCATTCAATTGCCCGCTTCCCGCAAACCCAAATGATCCTGTAGCAACATTGACGCTGCTCGACCGCGTGGGTTCTCCTGCGACAGTGAGAACAAGTGGCGGGCGCTATTTTGGTTTCGTCACTGGTGGCGCGCTCCCAGTTGCGGTTGCGGCGGACTGGCTGCTGTCGGCATGGGATCAGGCGGCGCCACTTGAAATATTGTCCCCCGCCGTCGCGGCGATCGAAGCGGCAGCCGCGCGTTACATCCTTGACGCTCTCAATCTTCCGCGCAACGCCGCTGTGGCATTCCCGACCGGCGCTTCGCACGGCAATCTCGTCGCGCTTGCCGCTGCGCGCCACGCGGTTCTGCTGAAACAAGGATGGGATGTCGAACAGGAGGGTCTTTCGGGCGCACCGCTCATCCGTTTGATCATCAGCGACGAAGCGCACGCAACGCTGATCAAAGCGATCGGCATATTGGGGCTTGGCAAGCGCAATGTTGAAATCGTGCCAAGCGACGCCCAAGGCCGGATCCGTGTTGATCTAATGCCGCCGCTTGACGCAACCTGCATTGTCTGTGCGCAATTGGGAAACGTCAATTCGGGCGCATGTGACGATGTCAATACGATTGCTGATTTGACACAAGCGGCGGGCGCTTGGCTCCATATCGACGGTGCATTTGGCCTTTGGGCGCGCACCGTCCCGTCACTAGCCGCTCTCGTGGCGGGTGCCGAACGTGCGGACACTTGGGTCACTGACGGTCATAAGTGGCTTAACACACCATATGATTGCGGCATCATCATTTGCCGTCATCTAGGCGCGCTGACCGCCGCGATGGGTTTTGCGACAAGCTATATGCCGCAAGGGACAATAATTCCGCCCAAGGACATGCTGATTGAATTTTCGCGGCGCGCGCGCGGCGTCACGGTTTGGGCAGCGATGCACAGCCTTGGCCGCTCTGGATTGATTGACTTGATCGAAGGCTGTTGCGCACATGCCCGCACCGTGGCGGCGCGGCTATGCGAGATGGGATTCACGATCCACAACGACGTCGTGCTCAATCAAGTCGTCGCATCGTTTGGTGACGGCGCGCAGACAGATTATATTCGTGATGCCGTTACAAAATCTGGGGTCGCATGGTTTGGCCCGACGCGTTGGAAGGGACATCATGCGTTCCGGATTAGCGTGTCATCATGGGCCACAACGGCGAGCGATATCGAAATGACGCTGGCCGCAGTAAAAAAGGCGGTGGAGGAAATGGCTAACCAACCGCGCTGAATGACTTCGCCATCGGCACAAACGCGACTTTTACACCGCCAAGATCAAGCTGAACGGGTTCACGCCTGACGTAACCACGCACCTCATAAAAGGGCACGCCCGGCAGCGTCGCCATCAGTTCGCCTTGAGTAAAGCCAGCAGCGCGTGCCGCCGTTTCACAAGCTTGCAGGATCGCTGTGCCAACGCCCATGCGTGCAAAGTCTGGCGCAACAAAGAAAGCCCTGATTTTTGCAGGGTCGGTTGCAGGATCAAGCAGGCCAGATGTCCGGCCGCTGTAACGATCGCCGCCAAACAATGTTGTCCGCTTGCTCCAGCCGCCGCATCCTGCAAGAGCGCCATCCACCATGGCAACGAAATAACTGCCATCGCTTACCAGTTCGCTGTCGACGCCGAATACGTGTTTGATTGCCGCATCTATTTCAACGTCGCTATAATAGCCTCTGCTCAATAGGCGCGCGGATCGCTTAACGAGCGCTCCAAGCGCAGAAATTTCGTCGGTTGTCGCGATATGGATCAAGATCGATTTAAGCATCTAATTTGCTCGCTGCTTTCAGACCATCGCAAACGCGCGGACAGGAAATGTCCCAAGCGCAACGATTTTGGGAGGCACCGCATAAAACCGAGCGCCCGACGTTGGAAGTTGAAAAAGTCCGGTCATATGTTCGCAGATCGGAATCCCTGCACCCAAAAGTAGTGCGTGAGCTGGCCGCGCCATGCCGCGGGTGTCGTCGATATTGTGGCTGTCGATTCCAACCAACGCGGCACCGGAGTCGACAAGATGTTGCGCGGCCGCTGCTGTCAGAAACGGGTGGTTTTCAAAATAGGCGTCGGTTCGCCAATGCTGATCCCACCCTGTTTGCACCAGCACGGCTTTGCCGCACACGTCGGCATCTTCGAATGCGTCAACATCGACTGTCATTTGGTCCGATCGGATTACGATTGCATCAAGATGCGCAAGTTTTTCGAGCGGCAAATCGGCAAGGTCGGCACCGTCGGCAAAACGGTGAAACGGACTATCGAGATAGGTGCCGGTATTGCCAACCATTTCAATCGTCTGGATCGAAAATTCCGCGCCATCAGCGTAAATCGTCCGCGCTTTGTCGCGCGATAGAAAGTCGCATATGATCGGCGCAGGCAAACCCTTATACGTGAACATACCGGCTTCGATAGGGTGCGATAAATCGACAAATTGCACTCTACTCTCCCCTCCAACATCTGCCTCACGCCTAATGATATTGCACTTGCTTTGACAGCCCATTTATTTTGATCGCGCGTAGAATGCTTGATGCCGTCGGGTCGCGCTGTTAGCGGTCGCTTATGCATATGTCCCATGATCCGATGTCGGCTGCGGCGGGCCCAATCACTTTCGAACAGTTTCTCGCTGTCGATATCCGGGTGGGTCGTGTGCTATCCGCAACACCGATTCCAAACGCGCGAAAGCCTGCAATCAAGCTGATGATCGATTTCGGCGGGGCAATTGGAGTCAAATCATCGTCGGCACAGATAATTGAACATTATACCGTCGATACGCTTGTCGGGCGAATGGTCGCAGCAGCCGTCAATTTTCCACCGCGCCAGATCGGCAAAGTCATGTCCGAAGTGCTTACGCTTGGTTTTCCCGACGAGAACGGCGCTGTCGTGTTGTTCGCGCCCGATCAGGCGGTTCCGCTTGGCGGACGATTGTTTTAGACATGCCAAATAGCGCAACCTCTTTCGACAAACAGCCGAGCCGGAGCGGTAGCCTCCGTCACGCTCCGCCCGCTTGAAGCTACTGACTTTGACGATCTGTATGCCGTTGCGTCCGACCCTGAAATCTGGACGCTGCATCCTGCGTCGAACCGTTACCAATTGCCCATTTTCCGGGTATTATTTGAGGAATCGCTCGAGTCTGGAGGGGCAATAGTTGTTATCGATAATGCAACCAAAGAAATAATTGGTTCATCGCGTTTTCACATCGCCGACGCGTCCTCAGGCCGGGCAGAAATCGGTTGGTCATATTTGGCACGTTCGCATTGAGGCGGCCAATATAACAGCGAGGTAAAGGCGCTTTTGCTCGCTCACGCATTTCGCTTTGTCGACACCGTTTATTTCCGTGTTGGAGAGACTAATCTGCGATCGCGTAAGGCAGTTGAAAAGATCGGCGGAAAGCTGACTGTCAACGCCGGTATAAAATGGGGCCAGCCACCGGTATAAAAAGGGGCCAGTCAGTTAAAACAAAAAGCCTCCGGTTGAGGCTGGGTTTGA
>JAYVVW010000083.1:0-12722 GCA_043786595.1 Sphingomonadales bacterium
AGCGTGATCGATTTGCTGTCGTGCCCGCCGCCGATCGCTTTGCGCACCGGATCGAGCGCGGCAAGGCCGATGCCGGCCGCAATTCCCGCCGCGACAACGACCTTGTAGTCATGCCAAAAGACGTTCTGCTTTTCCTCCAGCAGATTGGCCATCGCCTGACAGGCCGCGACATTGGGCAGGAACCAGAAAGCGTGATTCAGATAGGGCAGCAGTCGCGCATTCTCATAGGGAAAGGGCGCTTTCGTCCCTGATTTCAACTGGTCCACCGTTTGCGGATTGTGGGAGCCGCGAATGATGTTCAGCCATTTCTGGACGTCATCCTTGTGCCTGAAGCTGGCAAGCACGCCGGTGCCGCTCGCGGCGAAAAATTCGTTCAGGTCGAACTCGTCGAACTCGCCCATGCTCGCGATGGCGGTCAGCTCATCGGGCATTTGGTAGGTGAACAGGCTGACCATCGGCAGCGCCGCATAAGGATTGCGCTGCCCTGGATGCGCGGCGGCGAATGCCTCCTTTGCCTGCTGCTCATCGGTATAGGTCCAGTTGAATATCTGCTCCTCGATGAACTCGCCCGTGGCAAGCGCCTTGAACGGGGTGCCGGAGAGATAGAGATAGGCGCGGGCCGTGATCGGCAGGAATTCGGCTTCGGCTTCGGACAGCTCGCCCAAATCCTCGTTCACCGTTTCCAGATCGCCTGCGTATTCGAGCTTAGTTTCGGCCTTGGCGACTGCCGCGTCTTCGCCCTCGAACAGCTCCTTCGCGGTATCGCGCCACGCCCCGAAATGATATTCGTCGAATACGACCAAATCCCAGTTGATCGTGTGCAGCCACTCATTGCGCGGCTTGATATTGCCCGCTGCATCGCGGCCTAATAGGTCCTGGAACGAGCCAAAATAGACGACCGGCTTGGCCTTATCGATCTGCGTCGGGTCGCGGCCTGACGACTTCGACAGATACTGCCACCCATCGAAATCAACATGGTTTTCAAGGTCGGAGCGCCACGCATCCTCGACGGCGGGCTTGAACGTCACCACCAGCACGCGCTTCGCCGCGAGCTTCTTCGCAAGCTGATAGCTGGTGAAGGTCTTGCCGAAACGCATCTTGGCATTCCACAGGAAGCGCGGGACGGCACTAGCGTACTCGGCCCAGCGCGACTGGAAATAGGCATGGGTCTGCTCGACCGCCGCCACTTGCTCCTCGCGCGACTGAAAATCGTCGGTGCGCGCGGTTTCGAAGCGCAAACCCTTTTGGAGTTC
The DNA here is from genome assembly GCA_043786595.1 of Sphingomonadales bacterium. Classification (GTDB taxonomy): domain Bacteria; phylum Pseudomonadota; class Alphaproteobacteria; order Sphingomonadales; family Sphingomonadaceae; genus Aquisediminimonas. The sequence goes on from JAYVVW010000083.1 coordinate 1,254, forward strand.
GAGCAGCGCCGCTTTCACTTCATCGGGCGTGCAGCGCATCCATTCGCGCGACGCGCCGATCACGACATTCTCGAAGCCCTTTTCGATCAACCGCTGCCGGACATCGCCATCGCGGAAACCGGTGCCGTCGTCGCGCTCGGCAACATCATCCACATGCAACTTGTAGGCTTGCTGCATCTGCCCCTGCGACTGTTGGATGCGGTCGTTGACGTTGGCCTGCGTCGTCTGCCCGACCTTGATCAACCCTGCATATGCAGCGGGCGGATCGTTCGGCGTCCATGCGTATATGCGTAGCCGTGCTTCGGGTTTGGGAGTGAGGATGTCCTCGATAGTCGGTTTATTCATGTTTTCGCAGGTCCCGGCTGGACTGATTTATCAGCTAACACCAAGACGAAGACCGTGATCTTCCACCAATGCCCACCAGAAATTTCTCGCGTTGACACGAAACCTATAGTTTTGACCTTGGTATGCCTTGAGTGAGTTTTCTACATGGAAGCCATTAACCGCGAGCGACACAGCCATTCCGGGATCGTTGAAGTAAATCCGCAACTCTGCGCCCCATTTGTTTGGCTGGTTTTGATAGTGCACCGGGTTACCCGGCGTGACGGCCTGACCTGTAGCGGCATGATACCGTTGCTCGAACCGCTGTTGCACTCTCGGTGCTACCTCGGCCTCAAGAAGTATGTCGTGCTGCCCAAGATTCGCAAATGCTGACATTTTCATTCATCCCCCAAATTCATGTTTCGCTCGCAACCCCATTGAACGGTCTTATTTTTGCATCAATAAAATCGGAATCTTGAGCGCTAAGCCCATATCTCTCTGCAAGCGATTCATCAGTCCAGCTAAAGTTCATGTCCAACATTGGAACAAGATCATATGTCGATTTCGTAAGGTGATGGGAATACATGAACTGAGACACAAGAAATCTGAAGAACTTCGTCTTCATATAGGCAAGTAGGTTTTCAGTCTGCGCACGAGTGTCATAAGCTCCAATGACAAGGTATGTCTCGGTGCAGATCGCACCGGGGGGCAGAATATCGATTTTTGAAAACACTTTTCGGCGACCGTCCTTACCGGGATTCCCGGCATGATCATACGCAACATATGAGGTGATGACCTTCCATTTATCGATCAATTCCTTGCCGACGACAATTTTGCTCCGAGGATACGGCCCATCACCCTTTTCCCAACGAAGGGACAAATCGCCGCTATCCTCTGGCCGCGCATTGGTCGGCAATCCAAAGGGTTTCCGGCTTGAAACGTAAGCGCTCATGCGAGGCTCATTCTTCGACGAAACCTTGCGAATGATAGGCACGGCACCGCTGTGGCGAACAAAGCTATTAAACTCATTCAGGTTACGTTCGACGGAAATGGGCGGTTGGTCGCCCGCGATATTCACGACCTCGCAAGGCCCCGATGTGTCTCGATCCCACAAGAAGTAGCAAACGCCACCAGCCAGATCGACGCCGGGAAAAGCATCTTTGGCGTTCTCGTAGTCAACCAGCTTACGAAGGCGGCTATCGGAAAGCATAGTAGCTCGAAAATCCCCGAGGCCCTTGCCGCCTCCAAGCCAGCGTGAAGGCACGACCATCGTCAAGTACCGAGGTTCCAGTGCCTTCGCTTGCTCTACGAACTTTTGATATATCGGCGATGCGCTAACGCCGAACCCGCCATCCGCCAATTGGTAAGGTGGATTTCCAATTACTACATCAAATTGCATGTTACCTCCGAAAAGCCCCGCGATCCGAGCTTGGATGTTGTCTGTGTGGATGAATGCGTAGGCGTGCGTTTCCGCATCGTCACCTCGATCAAAAGTCTCTTTGCCAGCCCCGCAAAACTTGCACTTCCCGCCAGCCCATGAATGCTCCGTCCGCTCAAACCACACATTACCGTCATCGTTCTCAAACCCCTTGGCGACCGAATGCTCGCCCATTGCGAATTTCGAGCAATAGAGGCTGCGCCGCGCGAGCAGGCTGGTCAGCCGGGTGATGCCGATCCCGAACACCTGTTTGGTCAGGATATGATCGACGCGCGTTTGCAGGTCCGGGATTTCCTCCGCCAGCCCCTTGTTCAACCGCGTCACGATCTCGCGCAGGAACACGCCCGATTTGGTGCAGGGATCGAGGAATCGCACCTTGCTATCCGCCCACAAATCCGCGCCGTTGTTGCCAGCCGCCCATCCCGCCGCCAGCGTGTCCAGCATCCGGTTCGCAAACTCCGGCGGCGTGAACACTTCGTCGTTCGACAGGTTGGCGATGCAACTCAACACATCGGGATTGCGCCCGCGCAGGGAGAAGGCCGCTTGTCCCGTCATTCCTTGCCTTCACGCAGTTGAGCTGCGGAGATACGAACTGGCTTGCCATCGCGGACGACAATGATCCCCGTGTCGGTCTGAATGGCCGTCTTGCGTGCCAAATCCCCGGCGCGCCGCATCGCTGCAAGCGAACCGCGCAAATCGGGGTTCTTTGCGTTGGCAAGTTCTTTGGCTGTCATTGAAGTTCTCCCCATTCGATCAGCAACAAATCAGTGCCGCTATTGTCATAGAGCGCCCAATCATCGACAACAGGTTTATAGAAGCGCTCGAAATTCTGTAAACCGCTCAAGAAGCGGCGGCGAATGACCGGTTCTGGAATGTCATGCCCGCCCTGCTCGACACGCAAAGCCACCCGCTTGATCGCCGTTTCGACGTCTGGCAGCCGCAAGAAATAAAGGCTGACTTGATAACCCCGCGCGCGCCATTCCTTTATCTGCCGCACAAAGCCGCGTCCCGATAAAGTCGTTTCAAAAGCAAAGCTCTCATCACGCCGCACGCAGTGGGCAATTTCTTGCAGCATCAGGCGTCCGGCCCTTATCGCTGCAGTTTCGGGTGCGAAGGGCGCGATGCCAGCGGCTATCAAGTCTGCATTGATGAAGCGCGGTAAATCGGCTTCTGCTGGCAAGAATGATCGCGCAAAGGTGGTCTTACCCGCCCCATTGGGGCCAGCGACGATGATGATTTTCTTCGCAGAATCCCTCATCGTGATGCTTCGAGTTCTTGCGCGGCGAGTTCACGCACTGTCATCGGCGGATAGCTCTCGACCGGCTGAAATATCTCGTGGCTTCCAAGATGTGCGAACAGCGTCCGCTCTTCACGGAACGAAGACATGCCGGTCAACACATCGAGCCTAAAATCCCGCCGCTGAAACTTGCCCTTGCCGATATAGCCCCATTCGACAATCGTGATCGGGCCGTCATCTGAGTCTTTCATCGTCATCGCATCACCGTGAATCAGGTTGAGCGACAAGACGTGGCTGGCTGCACGATACAGCTCATCATGTTCATCAAGCCGCAGATAAGCTGCGAACACCGCCAACATATTCGCGCGGCATTCGGTGATGTTATCGGCGAGCAGTTCAATCCCGTAGCAGCAGGTGAGCGCCAGTAGCGCGAAGTGGCGCTTCTCGAAATCGCTCTTGCCGTATCTCGCTTCGACCGCCGCCAACTTCCTTTGCAGGATCGGAACGAGGAAATTGCCACTCCCACACGCCGGTTCCAGAAAACGGCTGTCGATCCGCTCGCTCTCGCCCTTGACCAGATCGAGCATCTTTTCGACCAGCCAATCGGGCGTGAACACCTCGCCATGATCGGCAACGCGCTTCTTCGATTTGATGAGGGTGTCGGATTGGAACAGCGGACCCTCGTCGCGGATAGCTTCGAACTCCGCTTGCGGTGGTTTGATGCCTGTCGGCTTCTCGCTCCCACCCATTTCGCTGATAAGATCGAGCGACCGGATGACATGCGCAGGAGGTTGCGCTTTGCCATTCTCCCAATCGCGGGCAACATCCGACGATACGCCGAACTCTGTGGCGATGTCCGCAAGCGTCAATCCCGCTCCTGCCCGGTGTGTTGCGAAAGACATATCAACTGTGCGCCCGTTATGCCGCAGCCGCAGCATGGGTGTCGCTCGGCAGTCCCTTGAACGGCGCAACCTTGATCTCCCCCTCGCGCTTACGCGCTTGCGCGATGTCATAGCTGTTCTGCATTCGCATCAACGTGTCCATTTGCACGCCGAACGCCTTTTCGATCCGCAGCGCCATTTCGGAAGAAAGCTGCGAATGCTCATTGAGTAACGTCGATAGAGTGGCGCGGGTGACGCCTAGCGCCGCCGCCGCCGCCGTCACCGACAAGCCCAGCGGCGCAATGATTTCGGATTTGACGAAGCCGCCCGGATGGGCTGGATTCTTCATGCGGATGTCGGTGGTCTTGCTCATATCTTTCACTACACAACGGCGCGTTCGGCGTCAAGTGACGCCATACGATTTTGATCTCTATCCCAATCCCGCTCCCATCACCTTGGCCACCTTTGGCGTCGGCACCATCGACTGTGCAATCGCCGTCTGCATCACGCCCGCCCGCTCGCTGATTGCCGACACCAGCTTCGCCCGGTCATTGGTGTAGATCGCCACCGATGCCTTTGCGCGCGACACGCCAACATAGAATGACTTCTGATCGACAAGGTTTGTCGCGCGGCTGTCGGCGTGGATGATGACGTGATCGGCGGTGCGGCCTTGGGCGGCGAAGGCGGTTTCGACATAGGCGTGGCGGATATGCTGGTCGCGGGGATTGTCGAGACCAAGCGTCTGGTGCTGGCCGCGCGGACTGCGGATGGTCGCGGTGCGAGCCTGTTCGTTAATCGCGGTCACCTCTGCGCGCCCGCCGTTGATGCGTCCCGCTTCGCGGTCGTTGCGGGTGAACTGGATGCGGTCGCCGGTTTTCAGTTCGAGCGATTGCGGCGAAAACGCCTGCATCTTGCCAGCGCCCCATTGCCGCAAGCGCCAGTCGATCTCGCGTCCGTCTGCGGCTTTCAAAGCGACGGCGGCTTTGGCTGGATCGATGGCTGCAACTCGGTAGGCTTCGCCGCGCGAAACGCCCTTGTCGGCATAGTCGCGGGTGAAGCGTACGATGTCGCCCTTATCGTAACTCATGGGGTCACGCGCCTCGGCGCGGGTCATCCCTTTGGCGACAAGGCTTTGCATATCGGTGCCGGGGCCGGTCAGTGCGCCGGATTTGGAGAGTGTGGCGCGAATGTCGGCAGTCAGCGTGTCGCGACCCTCGCGGGATGGCTCGATGACAAGGGTTTTGCTGCGGGTTGCCTTGTCGAGCGCGGCGTAGTCCTTGGCGATGGCGGCAAACCGATCTGCACGGTCGGGATTTTCTATGATCTTGCCGCCGCCGCGATCAAGCGCGGCCAAGGCTTTACGCGCATCGCCTGCGATGGAAGCGATCACGGCCTCCTTGGTGGCGGCATTGGTCTGACGGACTATTTCGCCCAGTCTTGCAGTTTCCATACCAGCGCCCTGCAACTGCGCGAACGCCGCACCGGCCTCAACCGAACCAAGCTGCTTCACGTCGCCAACTAGGACGATGCGGGCATTTTGCTTTTCCGCCTGTTCAAACAGCTTGGCGGTCTCGCGCGCGGACAAGAGCGACGCCTCGTCCACAATCCAGACGGCGGACTTGCCGCCACCGCCGCGCTCGGGCGACAACAGATGCCGCGCCACGGTATCGCCGCGTGTGCCAAGGGCTTCACCCAACACCATCGCTGACGATGCCGTTGGGGCAAGTGCTGTCACCCGCATTCCGCGCGCTTCCGCCTCGCGCGCAAAAGTCGCCACCACCGTTGTTGTTTTGGCCGTGCCTGCATAGCCCTGCAATGCGGTGATCCGGTTGCGGCTGGTCAAAAGCTGCGCGGTCGCTTTGCACTGGTCGGTATTCCAGTCAAAGCCTGCCCGCTTGGCAACGGCGGCGGCACTGGCAACAGCCTTGGCGGCGTCCATCCGCGATGCGATGGGTGCCAAGCCGCCACGTCCCGCTGCCTCAATCCGCAACAGCTTGGTTTCGGTTTCGACATTGCTGCCGGTCGTGAAGCCTGCAAACTCAGCCCCGCGCCGGTCAACATAGCTGCGGGGCAGCAAGTCGCCTTTCTTGGCTGCACTATCGACGGCCTGTGCGATCTGGGCATAGCTGACTTTGCCCAAGCCATACCGACCGGCTTCCTCTTGCAACGCGCTTGCCGAAAACACCGATTGGCGTTCACCGAGTTTTTCGCTGGCATGGGCGATGGCGCGGTCGGCGGTCATATCGTCTTGCGTTGCCATCACGGCCTTATGGTCTGGCTCTGCCGCTTTGGCCTCGGCTGCATTGACTAACGCCATTCGCGCCTCGCACCCAAAGCCCGCGCCGTTGGCAGTCTCGCGCCAATCCTTGACCAGCGACGCATGATCGGTCGCAACCTTGGCTTGGCGGGTATCAAGGGCTGCAATTTGCTTTTCGGCGGCACTGGCTTCGTCGCGGGTCGTGCCGCGCTCGCCAAGGGCGGCTTCAATCTCGGCGCTGCGGGTGCTGAACGCGGCCATCGCTTCGGCTGATATGCCCCTGATCTCAAACATCGAGTCCCTGCCCACGTCGATTTCATAGCCAAGCTCGCGCACCTTCAGTGCCAGTTCCTGCCGGTAGATCGCGCCAATCTGCTTTTGCAGTTGGTAGATCGCGCGCGGTTCGAGGCTACGCCACACGCCATCTTCACCTTTGGTGGCGTTCAGGATGACATTGTGGGTATGCAATTGCGGGTCTTGCGCACGGCTGGTGCCGTGCTGAAAACTGGCAATAACGAGATTGCCGGTCGCCGCGCGGGTGACGGTGCCGCCGTCGCGGATGCGGGTTGCCGCCATATGCTGCTCGACATGAGCGAGTGCGGTTTTGACCGCCGCGCCGTGCGCGGCAATTAAGCGCCGGTCGCCCGCCACCTCGGCCATGATCGACACTGACTTGGGCGCGCTCAGGGTGACGTCCCAGCCAGGACGGTGTTCAAGGTGGCCCTCGCGGGTCGTTCCCAATTGTTGACTTGCGACCTTCCCGTCGAGCAAATCACGGAATTGCTCGCGGTCAACATCGCCAGACAGGCCAAGTTCCTCCGCGCCCTTGCCCTGCCACTGCGACGGCGAAAGGCCGCCCTCGGCATAATAATCGTCGGCTTCATAATAGCTCGCGGCTTGGCCTGAACTGGTGAGTGCGGAAACCGACGCCACCATCACACTGGCCCATCGCCGGATTGAACAGGCGGCGGAGCGGGCGGCGGGCGAATTGGCAATTTGCTGCCAAAGCGTTGCCCTCATATCGCCCGCGACGAAACCGGGTTGCTTTGCGGCCCCGCGCGATTGCAGATGATGGGCGGTCATCTTGATCCGCGCCACCGGCATCCCGTCGGGGAACAACAGAAATCCCTCATATTTGGGCAAGCGCAACTCGCTTTCCAATATCGCGGGACGCACTTTGCGAGTTTTGCTCAAAGTTGTGCGCGGCGCATCGTCGCCACTCGCTAGCGCGTCGGTCATCGTGTGGATTTCGACCTCGCAGTCGCCGATGGTCTGGCTGGCCCAGAGCCGGGTCTCGCTGTCGATGGTCTGGAGGAAAAGCTTGGTGTTGCAACAGCCCAGCATCGATTCCGCGATCTGTGGCCCGTAACGATGGCGCATCTGGCCCAATGCTTGAAACGTCAGAACCACGGCGGCCCCGAACTTGCGGCCCTCGGGTAACAGCCGCGCCATATTTTCGACACGCGGCAAATCGGCCAATTCGTCAAGGATGAACCAGATACGCCGGTTCGGCGATGGCGGCAGCCCCAGCACTGCGCTTGCGGCGCATTCGAGCCAGCAAGCGAGCAACGGCTTCGACGCCTCGAAATAGTCCTCCTTGCGCGGCACGAATATCCACGGGCGCGGGCCTGACCGTTTGTCCAGCCCGTGGATGAAATCGCGGAAAGCAAAAGGATCATCGCGGCCCTTGATCCGCAGAAACTGGATGAGGTTTGCGGCCTTGGCGAGCATGAACAATACGCTGCCGGTGGCGCGGTCGGCGTCCTCTGCAAAGGTGCGCGCCGATGAACTGTTACCCAGCCAAATCTTCAAATCGTCCTTTGTCCGGCTCTGCAAGGCGCTCAGCAAATCCTCAAGTGTGCATTTGCCCTCCTGCCACAGCGCGCGCAGCATGTTGGCGACAAGGATGCGGCTGGTTTCCAGCCAGACATCGCGGTCGTTCTGCCCTGTCTCAGTGATGAGCTGGCGCGCGATGCGGTCGGCATCGGCGAGGTGGGCGATTTCATCGAAGGGCGACCAGAAGGCGCAGCGCGCGTCAAACGGATTGAGGATGATGTCGCCGCGCTCGGGCCGATAGTAATGCGCGACGAATTCGCCGCTCGTATCATAGACTAACGCGGCCTCACCGCGCGCCTCTATGCCGTCGAGCATCTGGCGCAGCGCCGTCGTCTTGCCGCTGCCGGTCGTGCCGATCATCGCCATATGGCGGGTCTCAAGCCGGTTAGGCAATGGAACGGTGCCAATGTGCAAGGCGCGGGTATCGGCTTCGCTGCCCGTCAGTCTGGCGAGTTGAGCCTCGCTAGTAACCAGCGTTCCGGCAATCACGCGGTCGCGCAAGGCTGCTTCGCGCCGCCGTGCTGCAACACCGCGCAAGAGGAACAGCCCCGCCAGCCAACCGGCAAATCCAAGCACAGCACCCATCTTGAATTTGGCAATGACTGCATCCGCACGATCCCGGTAATAGGGATGCGCGATGACGGCATCGGTCGGCGTGACATAGTCGGTGCGATCAATGCGGATGATCATTGTCGGTCTGGCGGCTGTGCCTTCAGCAAACCATGATTTCGCATGGGCGACATGATATGTCCCTGCCGCCTGCAATATCACTTTGTCGAGCATGGCATAGGGCAAGGTGATCGATCCAAGAGAAATCGAAGCCAGCATGATGCCGACCTGCCGTTTGAAGCGGGCAGTCTGGTTGGTGCGGTTGTGCCGCCGCAGCGCGTCGGCATGAGTGCGGCGGTCGCTGTCGTGGCTCATGATCCGCCCCCCTGTGACAATCGCCGCTGGCGGTCATAGGCTGCGGTGATGTCGGCGGTGATCGCCTCATCGGTTTTGCGCGCGCCCTGTGCCGCGCTGCGGGCATAGCAATAGGCCGCGCATGACGTGAACAAGGCGCGGTCGAGCATCCGCTCGATCCCGACGATGGCCAGACTAATCGACGCGACTTCGCCTATGATGTCTTGCGCGTTGCTGTCGGGCTGCGGCGGATGCGCCAGTGTCGCGACGCCGGTTTTGACGCTGCGCTGGAGCATCTCATAAACGCTAATGCTGTGCCGCTCGGCCAGCGTCTTTAACACCGTATCGAGCGCAACCGGCAAACGGATGGTGTGCTGGACGGGCTTCATGATGCACCTCCCGCAAGAGTGCGCCAAGCACTCCCGAAAGACGACCAAACTACGCGGTTTTCCAACCGCGCCTTCGTCGCGCACTCTGATCGCACTCGCCAAAAATGGCGGAAAAGCTGGATGCACCCGTGCGTGAGGTGTGTATCTAAATTGCTGGCCCGATACGCAGTATCGCGGCCTCTTTTCTGGCTTGATGTTTCAGGATTATCCGACATAAGATTGCTCCTCTGTCCAGCGGTCAGCCCCCACCCAATCGATCATGCGCCGCATGGCTTTGGGGTCAGCAAAATCACGGTCAACATGCGGAGGAACGGGTGGGCGATCCTGCAAGCCGCGCTCGGCGATCCAGCGCACGATCTCGTGCTCGATGGCTTGACGGACACGCGCTTCAAGGTGCAGCGTGTCTACCGGATCAAGATGTGCGGTGACACCGGGGCTTTCGATCAACGCGCCCATTGCGAACCAATCATTGCCAACATTTTGGCGAGGGCCATCGATCCGAAAAAGCGAAGTCGTTCCCCGCAAGACATCAATCACGGGACGCTCAGCCCGGTGCCACTCGGTGAGAGATGTGCGGCGTGTGTCGCCGTCCGCATTGTCTTCAAGCAGCTTGAGGATCAACGGGTGCGTGTGGATCATGATGCGCCAATGGGCGCGATACCTAGTGGTAATCATAGGCCAGCCGGTCAGACGGGCAAGCAACGAGCGTTTGGACATGACGGTTCCTTTCGTGAAACACTGCAAAATGGGGGGAAAGCACATTAGGTTTAGTAGCGGCGGGTCTGGAGGCTGGTCAGCCAGTCCTCGATGTCGCCCGACCGCCAGCGGATTTTGCCAGCACCAATGCTGCACGGGCAGGGGAAGTCGCCGCTTCGTGCGCGGCGATATAATGTTGTTCGCGATTTGAAGCCCGTGACGTGAAGCACGTCGGTGACTGTTAGGAGCTGATCTCGATTGGGTAGCATGGCGCTGTCCTTTCATTCGTTGGAATGCAGGACGTGCCGCGTCGGGGCGTTAAGGTCGATTCAGTTCCACATTCACGATCAGTCACGGAAAGTCATGAAGCGGCAGTGCCGCAAGAAATTTCTCGAAAGGCACGTAAATACCAGCGTTCATATGGGCCACACGCGTCGCTCCATATCCTTCTTTGGTCAACGAAAGTTTACAGTCGTCCAAGGTTTTGCCGTCTGCCTTCAATTTGCGCAATTCGATCAGGACGCAAACATCGGCTCGAAACGAAATGGCCTGCCTGCTATTTTGATCCGCCACACTCAAAAGCCATTCGGTCCGCCGATTGAAAAGGCCGTCATCAGATGTTTCCAAGATTGTACGCGCTGTAATCTTCAAGCTAGCGACTCGATTGCCAACCTTCACCCAAATAGGACTCATTGGAATCGGACGATGGGGGATACATTCCCATGCCGTCTGGTCACGACTTAACACGAGCAACTTGCCATGATCCGCCAAGAAGGAGGCGCGGACATTTTCGGAAATTGTTTTTAGCGTGCCGTCCGGCAGTCGCTCTTGGCTCGGAATTTCTCCGCTTGCGATCAAGTTACAATAATCATCAAGCGCCCGCAGATTGCGGATAAGCGCGGCACTGGGTTCTGCAACCAGTTCGTCTATCTCTAACTCACTTCGAGCCTTGCCCCGATTGTGCGCCCAGACAAACGTCAGGCCTCCCGCCAAAAGAACCGACACCCCAGCAATCATAGGTTCGAATACGAGGCTCAAAATGCCGCCGGTCACGGCGACTAGCACCGAAGCGCCCGTCAACATGTCGAGCATCCAGCGACGCCTACGTCCAAGCTTCGCAGCGGACGCCATCGCATCTATGACATCTTGTGGAATGACGTGCTCAATCGGCGTTCCAGCCGGTAGCTTTAGAAACGCGATGAAGCCGTCGCGAATTTTCACAAACTCGGCTGGGCGAAGGGGCAACTGCTCCTGCATCTGGGGTCAACGCCTAGAGGGAATCGGCTCCGATTTCAATTGAGATCGACGGCTGCGGCATTGCATGTTGGTGCGCAAAACCACCCTAGACGAAAATAAAATGCGTCGCGTCTGAAATATAATTTCAAAAATCTGCACCACCAGCGCACCACCAGAGCCATTTTTGGGGGTTAAGGCTCAAGGCGAGTGCCAAAAAATGGCGGAAAACTGGTCGGGACGACAGGATTCGAACCTGCGACCCCCACACCCCCAGT
>JAYVVW010000084.1:0-8570 GCA_043786595.1 Sphingomonadales bacterium
TCATGCCGGACGGTCAGGATGTCAGCGTCGTCACCAAAACGATCAAGGACCGCATCGAACAATATGCGCGGAAACACCGGCGTGCCAAGATTGTGCACGCTCTGGCTGTAAACATCATAGTGCGCAGCGCGATCTCGCTCAGCTGTCCCGGTTTCAATGGTTAGTCCAAACCCAAGCGCTCGACGCACTTCGGCGCGTTGTTTGCGAGGGATCGCGAGCAGTTCGGCCTCATCATCTTGCGCCAATGCCCGCGCAAATCCGAGATATGTGTCATCGTCGCGGTGCCAATTTTCACCTTCGGGCAACGGACCTCCGCGAAGTTCGAGCGTGGCACATGACAGTTGTTTGGACAGCGCCAAAGCATGCGCAATAAGTTGTTCGGCGATAAACGCGTCATCGGCAAGGACACCGCCCCCGATCGCAAACGCGCTTGCCACCAGCGCACGCCCGAACAGCGGCGAATGTACGGCGGTCAGTGGCAGCACACCGACCACCCTATTTGTGGCATCATAGGCAGCGAGGAAATGATTTTCCTGGCCGCAGCTTGAAGCCACGGCCTGACTCCAAGCTGTCAGATGAAACGGCGTTGCATCGGTGTGACTGCGCACGTAGCCGTCCATCGTTGCCGCTGATTGCGCATCGTTGAGATCAACTGCTTTGACCGTCACCTGTTCGGATCGCGTCATCGCGCGGCAATCTCTGCGACCAGTTCATCAACGCGTCCCCATTTGAAATCGGAGATCAGGCGGTCGAGCTTGGCCTCCATCACAGACAGGTTGGTGTAGTGTCGCAGTTTTGAGCGGATCGGCGCGCTTGCGACCCGCGGTTGCTGCGGGTCAATCTCCCAAGGATGAAAATAAATGATCGCAGCTTGCTGTTCGCGATTAACCTGCCGCACAGCCCAACGCGAAAATTGATAAGGCAGTAAACGAAAAAATCCACCGCCACCCGCCGCCAATGTGCGTCCGACAAATTTTGCAGTTGTCACGGGGAGCTCAAGGAAATCACTGCCGTCAACTGGCTTGAACGCGAAGCGCGGCGCGTCGGGCCAGCCGTAATGATCGTGAACAACCGGTGCAACACTCGATGAATAGCGATAGCCTGCGTCAGCCAGAACCTGATGTGCCCACGGCGTGCGCTTATCAATCGAAAAGCTCGGCGCGCGGTAACCGGTCACAGCCGTTCCGCCTGCGTCCTCAAGCGTCAGCTTGGTACGCAGCAAATCGGCGCGAAATTCTTCGGCTGACATTGTGAAGACGCGCGCATGATCCCAGCCGTGGCTCGCGAGTTCATGGCCCTGATCGACGATGCGGCGGATCAGCGCGGGATGACGATGCGCCACCCAGCCAAGCGTAAAGAATGTCGATTTAACGCCGTGTCGGGCGAGCATTGCAAGGCAAGCGTCGGTATTCGCCTCAACTCTGCGGTCGAGTCCGTCCCAGTTTTTGGGATCGATTACCGTTTCAAAGGCACCGACCTGAAACCAGTCTTCGACATCGATTGACAACGCATTACGCAATGATTTGCCCCCAAGCTGCGTCAGGCAGCAGGCGCGCGGCGTTTTTCAGTTTGCCCCATCGCCAGTTCATCTGCTTCAATCCAGTCAACAAGCAGCGTCAAAACACGGCGGAGCGCTGTGCCTTGTTCGGCGACTTGCGTTTCGAGCATTGCTACCCGTGCCGCCAGATCGAGAGCATGATTGCTCTGCGCATAGACATTGGTCGGCGTGCGAACGCTATCAACAATGCGGGAAGGCTCTGCGGCAACAGCATCACCGCCAAGATCGGCTACGACCGCTTCGACCAATTCGCCGTCAATCGCAGTCGCATTTTCGAGTGATCCCATCAGGAGCACGCGCGTCATCAGGTTGTTCAGCTTGCGCGGAATGCCCCCCGAATGCCACGACAGCAGCGTAAACGCGTCATCGCTGAATGAAGGCGTTCCATTCCAGCCGACGAGCTTCATCCGGTGAAGCACATAGGGGCCGACTTCGTCTGGCTCCATCGCCGTCAGATGGTGTGTAGCGATCACGCGTTGGCGCAATTGCTCAAGCTCCTTTGAGTCGACAAGGCGATCGCGAAACTCGGGCTGACCCAACAGGAAAACCTGCACCATCGACTGTCCATTGCCTTGAACGTTTGATAGCAGTCGAAGCTCCTCAAGGCTCGACATCGGAAGTAATTGCGCTTCGTCGACAATCAGCAGCGTGCGCAGCCCTGAACGAAACTTGTCTTGAACATGGCGTTCGATCCGATCAATCAATTGCGCCTTTGCTATGTTTTCGAATGCTAGCCCCATTGCGTTCGCGACAAGGCGAAGCATGTCTTCACCTTCAACCTGAGTTGAAACGATCCGAACAGCATTCACGCGCGCCGGATCAACTTTCTCCATCAGGTGGCCGACAAGCGTTGTCTTGCCCGAGCCGATCTCGCCGGTGACGACGATAAAGCCCTCTCCTTGTGCAAGCCCGTAGCCCAGATATGCCATCGCCTTTTTGTGCGTTGCGCTTTCAAAATAAAAGCGCGGATCGGGTGTCAATTGAAACGGTCGTCCCGACAGGCCATAATGGTCGTTATACATCTACTTCTCCGACGCTAATCTCGGTATTTGGCACTTCGGTGCTCAACTTAAAAACTATATCTCATGCCCAGCAGTGCCGTTCCCGTGAGGTCGCCGTCTTGTCCGTCAATGCGGCTGGAAAACAGGCCAACTGCTGCAGTCGTGCTGAGATGGTCTCCAAAGCTTCGATTATACGCGCCCGTCGCGCCAGTACTCAAGACGTTTGGCGCACCGATGATACCAGAATCGTAAAGACTCGCAAAGACTTGTGCATTCACATTCGAGCTATCGTCGATTTGGTACGAAACCCGCCCTTCTCCAAAATAGCTTTGATCGGTTACGCCGTTGAGTGAGATTCCTGCGCCAGTGATTGGAGTGCGGTATCGGCGCTGCGCATAGCCCAGCCCGACGCCGAAATTGAGCGGCCCACGGTTGGTCGATGCAAGCGCTGTGATGCCGCGACTGCGGAAGACCGAGCTATTGACCGATTGGAATGCGCTGTTGAGACAGCCACCGCCCCGCCCGCTGCCGCTGCCAAAGATACAGCCGCCCACTTGCGAATTGAGACCGTTGTTCGGCGCTGTAAAGCTAGTCGGCAACAGCGCGAGATTGTCGTTCAATTGCTGAGCGAAGGTTTCAACTTGATCATAGACATTGATCTGGAATGAGGTTGCCGAACTTGCCGCATAAGTTGCCGAGCCACTGTAAGATAGCCCGCCATAACGCTTACCGACATGCGCCTCTACGTTCGTGCGCTGGCTGGGACGCCAGATCACGCCCACGTCGTAGAACAGGCCGTCTTGATCATATGCAAGCAACCGGGGACTGTTCGGATCGGTTACAAATCGACCATTGCGATCAACGACAGGCGCGCCATTGGCGTCGGAAAGCGCAGAGCGTTGGCTTGCCTTGATGTCCTCATAACCCACGCCAGCCACCGCAGCGAGCGTTGGCGATACTGGCAACACCACATCGCCGCGTATGTTTTTACTCTCAAATCGCTGGTCAAGCTGCCCTGCGTCTTCGCGCTCAAATGCGCCGCTGACTGTCCAGCCAAATGGCAGTACACCCGATTTCATGCCAACGCTGGCAGTTGCCAATTGTGTCACCGAATCGTCAAACCGATCAATCGCGGGCTGACCCGCTGGTGTTGTAAAATTTCCAGCTTCGGCACGTGTATATCCGATGCGATAGCCTGCGCCAACAGTGAGGTCGCCAACATTTGTTGTGAGCGTTGGACCGACATAGCCTGAATAGACCTGCGTTACATTATCGACATTGCCGACGAGCAGACCTGGCGCACTGCCCCGGATATCAGATCGTGCGCGCGTCGCGATTGCGCCGCCTTCAATGCTTAGAACATTGTTGACGACTTCATAACGTGCGCGCGCAAGTCCGGTATGGACGTCGTTATCGTTAACCTTCCCGCCATAGCCGATGCGCCGCTCATAGCGATAACTAACCTGCGCTTCGCTGCGCTTGTTGGCGATCGAAGCATCGATGCCAGCCGCAATCGTGCTGTAAGTCAGTACATCACTGCCTTTAAGGTCGGCGGTCACAATCTGACCAACTTCGAGGTAGGGCGTCACTTTCGTCCGCGCTGATGCTGCGGGCACGGTCGCGTTCGCCGCGACTAGGCCCGCTGATACCAGCAAAGGCATTTTGAAAGACTTCCGATGGAATGTCATCTCACTCTCCATATCCATAGTAAGAACCAAATTTGCGGTTTGTGCCGCTGTAAGAAACACCGTTGAGCATGAACTGAATGCGCGGACATCCATCGAGCAACGCCAATGCGTCGCGTAGTTCGCTTTCGGTTGTGCGGTCGGCGCGAACGACGATCAGGCATTGGCCAACATGCAGTGCAAGCACCGATGCGGGCGACGCTGCAAGCGCGGGCGCTGAATCGAACAATATGATCCGGCGCGGATGGCCCTTGGTCAGCCGTTCAATCAACGCGCCGGTGCGATCCGACGCCAGCAGCTCGGTATCACTGTTCGTCGGAAGTCCGGCCGGAAGCACCAGCAGATTGGGCACATCGGTGTGGATCAACATATTTTCGACATCGAGTTCAGGATTTGCAAGCGCATCAAGCAAGCCTTTGCCGCCCGCAATCCCTAACGTTGATAATATCTCGGGCTTAGCCACGTCAGCATCGACAAGGACAACTTCAATGCTCGTTTCGCTTGCCATTGAAAGCGCTAAATTGACCGATGAAAACGTCTTGCCTTCGTTGGCCTGTGCTGAACACACAAGAATAAGCTGACCTCGATCAATCGGCTCACCACCCGAACCGCCCAGCGCTGACAGCAAAAGTTGACGTTTTACCAGCCGAAACTCTTCGGAAAGCCCCGTTGGAGCCGCACCGGGGACAATAAAACCACTGGCGCGCAACGCGTCACGATCAACCACCGCCACCGGGCCTGTATAAGTGTTGAGCGGTCGCACCTCTTCAACCGACGAGGCGAAGCTTTGCGCTGTCGGCTTAAACGGCGACACTGCGACGGCCCCAAAACCATAAGCTTCGGCGGCACGCTCAATCAACGAACCCGAAGCATCGCGAACGCGCTTTGAAGACATACTGTTCATGTCACCATCCCGCGCTGGACAAATTCAATCATCAGCAAAATTCCATATGAAGCAACCAGTCCACCACAGCCCGCGGTAAAATATTTGAGCTTTCGTTTGCGCTTTGCGCGTTGGGCCGGATTATGAATTTCAGTGATCGAGCCAAGCACAGGAAGACCGCTGACCTGCGCCAATTGCTCAGCCGTCGTAAAGCTCGATTTAATCTGGGTCATGGCAAAGGCTGCCGCAGCACCCGCACCAGCCGCCGCCGCCAATACCAGCGTCAACAAAAGCGGACGATTTGGCGCAGCCGGAGCACGCGGCGACGTGGGCGGCTCGATCACACGAAACTTGACCGAATCGGTATCGCTTTGCAGTGATCCACGCAGTTTCACCTCTTCGCGGTCGCCGAGCAGTTTATCATATGCCGATTTCAGCACGTCGTAATCGCGATTCAACCGCTGCTGCTCGGCGGCCACACCTGGCTCTGCGACCTGACTTGTTTGGAATTGCGCCATTTCGCTTTGCAGTTGCGACCGACGCGCACTGAGCGCTGCCATGCTGCCCTGCCGTTCTGCCTGCATCGTCCGCAGCGTGACGAACAGCGGGTTCGACGATGATGCGCCTTGCACAACACGCCCGGGGCCTTCGGACGACGCCGCAGAGCGTGCTTTGGCAAGTTGACTGCGTAGCGCAATCATATCGGGATAGCTTTCAGTCCAGCCGCGTGCTTGACCTTCGGCGATTTGCGATTCGATGCCCGCAGCGCGCGATGCAGCAGCACTGCCGCCGCCAACGAAACTGCCTGCACCTGCGATTGTGGCCGGTGTCGTTGCCATCTGGCCATTCACCGCTGCAAGTGATCCCTGGGCTGCCATCAAATTCGATTCAACCTGGCTAAGCTCGGATCGTGCAGCTTCCATGCGTTGACTGACCGAACCTACGCCTGGAAGCAGGCCAACGTTTTTGGACTCAAATTCAGCACGTCGTGCCTCAGCCAACTGAAGCTGCACTTCGCGCTGGGCGAGTTGGGTGTCAAGAAACTGTAGCGTTTGCGCCGTTTCAGTTCGCGTTCCCGAAAGATTGCCCTCAACGAACAAATCGAGTAATTTCTGGACAATATCCTTGGCTAGCTTCGCGTTTTCGTTATTCGAAAGACCGCCTGAGCCAGACGCAGCACTGATTTCAAAAAGATTATCCTGCTGAGTAACAATGCTGATGTTGCTGCGCAGCGCGATCACCTGATCGGCAATCTCACGCGGCGTCGATCCGTTCTGGATCAGCGCAGTACGACGCACAACCTTTTCAAGATTTTCAGCCGATGTCAGCGTTCGCGTGATTGTATCGATGCTGTCCTGCCGCTCAGCAGGCGAAATCCCCAGCTTGTCAGGAAGCATTGTTTGCATCTGGACGAAAATGCTCGCTTTCGATTCATATTGATTCGGAATTCCGCTGATTGCGAGCCAACCAACGAGTGCCACTGCCCATGAAACAGCAAGCGCGAACCAGCGGCGTTTCCAAACACCGTGGATCGCGATCCTAATCTGTTGATACATGCTGTCCATTTTGATCCCCGTCCCCCGATCGTCGGCTTAAAACGCAGATTCTGGGATGATGATCACATCACCGGGTTCAAGCCGGACATTGGCTTTTGAATCGCCGCGTTTGAGAAGATCGCCGATTTTCAAGGCATATTCGGTCTGTTTGCCAGTATCGCGGTTCTGGCGAATTAGACGCGCGCGATTGCCCGCTGCGAATTCCGATAATCCACCAACCGAAATCATCGCGTCAAGCAACGTCATGTTTGCGCGGTACGGTATCGATGCGGGCTTTTCCGTTGCGCCGACCACCCGGATTTGCTGCGAAAACGTCCCTGCAAAATTATCAACGATCACCGAAACGAGCGGTGAATTGATGTATTGCGACAGCTGAACCTTGATATCTTGCGCGAGCATTGTTGGCGTTTTGCCAACGGCTGGCATGTCCTCAATAAGCGGCGTGGTGATCCGGCCATCGGGGCGCACTTGAACTTTTGCGCCAAGCTCAGGATTGCGCCACACAAAAACGGTCAGCTGATCGAGCGGGCCAATAATATATTCCTCGCCCGGCCCTTCTTGTGCCGTAACGAATGTTGCGGGCGGCAATTGCGGCCCCGATCCGCCAGACGCGCAACCGGTGAGCGCAATCGCGATCACACCTACGCTCACAAAAAAACGAGAAACACTGCTAACGCTCATATCAAATCCCCACTGTGCTCGATCCGACAATGCACCCATCCGGCTGAATGAGGGCAAAACGAGACAAAGCTGGAGCCTGGATATGCCGAGAATAGGTGAAAATTGTGTTAGGATTACTTCAGGCGCGGAGCAGGTTCATACATTAATGAGCAGTTCCCGGGCAGGCGGGTGGCCAAGAAACCCGCTAGGGCTCGCTGAAAAGCCGTACGCACCCGCCATGAAGATAGCCACTAGATCGCCCTCTAAAGCTTTTGGCAGATCGACTTGATCTGCCAACCGATCGAGCGGTGTGCAAAGGCAGCCAACGATGCTCGCGACTTCGCTCGTCGGTGCATCAAACCTTGTGGCAATCGCAGCAGGATAGTTGCGCTTAACAACCGTTCCAAAGTTTCCTGATGCGGCCAATTGGTGATGCAACCCGCCGTCGGTAACCAAAAAGATTTCGCCGTGGCTGATTTTTCGGTCGACGATCCGCGTCAGATATACCCCGGCTTCGCCAACAAGATAACGCCCCAACTCGACTGCAAAGCGCGAACCATCAAGCGAACCGGGGGCATTATTAAGCGTCTCCTCAAGTCGCAGTCCAACTTTAGCGACATCCAATGCTAGATCATTAGGGAAATACGGTATTCCAAATCCGCCGCCTAAATTCACAAGCGGCGGGATAGCGCCAATGCTATCGGCAAGCCTACCCGCCAACATAACGGTGTTAAACTGCGCTTCGGCGATTGCGCCCGCATCAAGTGCTTGCGATCCCGCGAAAATATGAAAACCGCGCCAATCTGCGCCCTCATCGAGAATGAAACGAGCGGCCTGCACCGCTTCGCTTGTATCGATACCGAATGGCTTCGCACCCCCGCCCATCCGCATGCCTGATCCGCGCAGATCGAAATCAGGATTAACGCGCACGGCAAGTTTCGGGACGATGCCAATGCGCTGCCCGATCGCAATGGCGCGTTGCGCTTCGCGCTGTGATTCGACGTTGAGCGTTACCTGTGCGCTAATTGCGGCCTCAAGTTCGCGATCGCGCTTGCCCGGTCCTGCAAACGAGATATGCGCTGCGCCAGAATCCAGAGCGATCTGCATTTCTCCTGCCGAGGCAACATCAAGCCCATCAACCAATTGTGCCATCGCGGCGACAAGCGACGGCATCGGGTTCGCCTTGATCGCGAAATGCAGCGCGACTTGTTTAGGTAGCGCAGACCG
>JAYVVW010000085.1:0-4170 GCA_043786595.1 Sphingomonadales bacterium
TCCATAGCGTTTCATCGTAAAGCCCTCCTTCAAGAAGGCTCCCTATGAATCACGCTTTTTCAAATTTGGGAATCCGCTAAATGACGACAGGCCCTAGTAAATTTCGGCCATTTTACGCGATCAACGCGCGTCTACACCCTTTCGCGCACAGTCATTTTTGACTAGGGAGCGCAGATGGCTTCCAAACCGCGCACACTTTATGAAAAAATCTGGGACGCTCATGTGGTTGACCGGCGTGATGATGGCACCTGCCTGATTTATATCGACCGCCACCTTGTCCATGAGGTTACGAGCCCGCAGGCGTTTGAGGCGCTTCGGCTGGCCGGACGGCGCGTGCGTCGCCCCGATCTCACGCTTGCGGTGCCCGATCATAATTTGCCAACGACCGCGCGGATTGACGCATCGGGGCAGCGTATTCCGATTGCCGATCTTGAAAGTGCAGCGCAACTGGCAGCGCTTGAATCCAACGCGCCCGAATTTGGCATCCGCTATATCGGGCCAAGCGACCCAGAGCAGGGCATCGTCCATGTCGTCGGGCCTGAACAGGGCTTCACATTGCCTGGAACAACGCTTGTTTGCGGCGATAGCCACACCGCCGCGCACGGTGCGCTCGGCGCGCTGGCGTTCGGGATCGGCACCTCCGAAGTCGAACATGTGCTGGCAACGCAGACGTTGCTGCTCAAACAATCGCAGACGATGGAAATCCGCGTTGAAGGCGCACTTGGCTTTGGCGTCAGCGCAAAAGATGTCATCCTCCATATCATCGGCGTGATCGGTGCGGCGGGGGGCAACGGCCATGTCATCGAATATACAGGCGAAGTCATCCGCAACCTTTCGATCGAGGGCCGGCTGACAATTAGCAACATGTCAATTGAGGGCGGCGCGCGCGCGGGGCTGATCGCACCCGATGAAGCGACCTTTGCCTATCTCAAAGGCCGCCCGATGGCGCCGCAGGGGGCAGACTGGGACGCAGCCGTCGCCTATTGGCGGACGCTGACATCTGACGCTGGCGCGCGGTATGACAAAAGCGTGCTGATCGATGCCGCCGACATCGCGCCGACACTCACCTGGGGGACAAGCCCTGAGGATGTCGTGCCGATTACGGGCACTGTGCCCGATCCGCTGAGCTTTGCCGATCCTGCAAAACAGGCGGCGGCGCAAAAGTCGCTCGACTATATGGGGCTAGCGCCGGGAACGCGAATGACCGATGTTGCGGTCGAAAATATCTTCATCGGGAGTTGCACCAACAGCCGGATCGAAGATCTCCGCGCCGCCGCCGCCGTTCTTAAAGGGCGCACCGTGGCGGCGAGCGTCAAATGGGCAATCGTTGTTCCGGGTTCGGGCCTCGTCAAACGTCAGGCCGAAGCCGAAGGGCTTGACCGTGTGTTTATCGACGCTGGGCTTGAATGGCGCGAACCGGGCTGTTCGGCGTGTCTGGGGATGAACCCTGACAAGGTGCCACCGGGCGAACGCTGTGCGTCGACAAGCAATCGCAATTTCGTCGGGCGGCAAGGGCCGGGCGCGCGCACGCATCTCGTTTCGCCCGCAATGGCCGCCGCCGCCGCCGTCACGGGCCGCCTGTGCGACGTGCGCGAACTGCTCTGATAACAAGCCAGGATAGCCATGACCCCGCTCAAGATCGTTGAAGGCCGCGCGATTCCCTTTGGTCGCAAGAATGTCGATACCGATGTCATCATCGCCGCGCAGTGGCTCAAGACGATCAGCCGCATCGGGCTGGGCCGCGGTGCGTTTGAAAGCGTGCGCGCCGAGCCGGGTAATGTTTTTGATGACCCCGTCTATGCGCGCGCGCCCATCCTGATCGCGGGCGATAATTTCGGATGCGGATCGAGCCGCGAACATGCCGCGTGGGCGATCCTTGATCTGGGGATCACGGTGGTCATCGCGCCGAGTTTTTCGGATATTTTTTCGTCTAACGCATTCAAGAACGGTATTCTCACCGTGGTTTTGCCGCAGGCTGCGATTGACCGGCTGATCGAGGTCGCAAAAACTGACCCGATCCACGTCGATCTGACCGAGCAAAGCGTGACAACGCCGTTTCAGGATCGCTTTTCATTCGAGATCGACGCATTTCGCAAACAATGTCTGCTTGAAGGGCTTGACGAAGTCGGGCTGACTATGGCGATGGATACACGCATTGGAAATTATGAGGCGCGCGCAAATATTGCGTGGCCGTGGCAATCAGGAGCACAGGTATGAAGGCATTACTCTCAAAATCCGTCGGTGGACCCGAAACGCTGGTGCTCGAAGAGATTGCCGATCCTGTTGCCGCGCCGGGTCAGTTGCTCGTCGCGGTCAAGGCCTGCTCGGTCAACTATCCTGATGTGTTGATTATCGAAGACCGCTACCAGTTCAAACCAGAACGTCCGTTCGCGCCGGGCAGCGAAATCGCGGGTGTGATCGAAGCGATTGGCGAAGGCGTTACCGGCTGGAAAATCGGCGACCGCGTCATTTCGACCACGGGATCGGGCGGGATGGTCGAAAAGATTGCGATCAACGCGCAATCGGCCTTCGCGCTTCCCCCCGAACGCAGCTTTGAAGAAGGCTCGGCACTCCTGCTGACTTACGGCACGACAATTCACGCGCTGATCGATCGCGGCAAGCTTAAGGAAGGCGAGACATTGCTCGTGCTCGGCGCAGCAGGCGGCGTCGGCTTGGCCGCAGTCGAACTCGGCGTGGCGTTTGGCGCGCGCGTGATCGCGGCAGTCTCAACGCAGGAAAAGGCCGATGCGGCAAAGGCCGCAGGCGCGCACGACACAATCCTTTACGGCACCGCGCCGTTCGACAAGGCGCAGTCAAAGGCGCTGGCCGATGCGTTCAAGGCGGTGCTCGGGCCAAATGGGGCAGACGTCATCTATGACGCTGTGGGCGGCGATTACTGCGAGCCTGCGCTGCGTTCAATTGCATGGGAAGGGCGCTATTTGGTCGTCGGCTTCCCTGCGGGCATTCCCAAGCTTGCGCTCAACCTGACATTGCTCAAAAGCTGCGATGTCTGCGGCGTTTTCTGGGGCGCGTTTGCCGCGCGCAATCCCGAGGCAAATCGCGATCACACCACGCGATTGTTCCGGCTGTGGCAGGAGGGCAAGATTTCGCCGCGCGTTACCGAAATATTCCCCCACGCACGCGGCGGCGATGCGATTGCCAAAATGGGTGCGCGCGGTGCTATCGGAAAGCTTGTTGTCAAGATCGGTGATTGATCAACCCGGCTGGGCGTTGCACCGCTGGCTGTGAGCGCCTATCTTATCTATTCCAGTGTGATTGAGGGACAACGTTGCCATGACGACATTCGATGACCGCGAACGCGCAGCAGAAAATAAATTCGCGCGCGATGAGGATATGGCATTCCGCATTACCGCACGGCGCAACAAGCTGACCGGCCAATGGGCGGCGGCGCGGATGGCGCTGACCCCTGAGGAAACCGACAGCTATGCCATAAGCGTGGTTCAGGCTGACTTTGAAGAGTCGGGCGATGAAGATGTGATCCGCAAGCTGCTCGGCGATCTGACCGCAGCGGGTGTTCAGACGAGTGACGATGAAGTGCGTCAGGCGCTTGCCGAAAAAATGATTGAGGCCCGCCGTCAGTTGATGGAAGCACAGTAATGGCAATGGCTGCCGCCGAAATTGAAGCGCTGATCAAGACGGGCATCCCCGATGCGCGCGTAGAGATTACCGACCTTGCAGGCGACGGCGATCATTACGCCGCGCGCGTCACAGCGGCAAGCTTTGCCGGGCTGTCGCGCGTGAAACAACATAAGTCAGTCTACGACGCGCTTGGCGGGCGGATGGGCGGCGTGCTCCATGCGCTGCAACTGACAACGCATATTCCGAAGTAAGGACGTTTGAAATGACCCAGGACGTAATGGCGCGCATCGGCGGGCTTGTGAATGCAAATGAAGTGTTGCTGTTCATGAAAGGCACGCCGCTGTTTCCGCAGTGCGGCTTTTCGAGCAAGGCGATTGCAATCCTCGAACATCTCGGCGTCAAATATGATACCGTCGACGTGCTTCAGGACGCGGAAATCCGCCAGGGCATCAAGCAATTTTCCGATTGGCCGACAATCCCGCAACTTTACGTCAAAGGCGAATTCGTCGGCGGATCAGATATCATGATGGAAATGTACGAAGCAGGCGAACTCGCCGAACTGATGGATGA
>JAYVVW010000086.1:0-3544 GCA_043786595.1 Sphingomonadales bacterium
ACGCAACGTCGCTCGCAATATCGCGACCTTCGAGCCCCCAGTAATCGACAAAGCCGATCACTTCGAGCGTCGGCAAAACATGCCAGCCATAGGCTTGGCGTGGTTCTGCGGCAGGATTGGCCAGGACGAGCCCGTTTCCGTTGAGTGGTTCAAACGGACCGAAGACCGTCGGCCCGACCATCCCGTAAAGTCCCGTCCGCATTTTGCCAAGCGCGGGCGCGAACACATGGCCATGGCATGACCAGAACAAATAGTAGCGACCGTCGCGCGCCAGCATGTGCGGCAATTCAAGCTCGGTGACCAATCCGTCTGCGTCGATGATTGGGGGGAGCAGCGTGAAATTTGCGTTGCGCGGGCGGCCATCTGCGCGTGCAATGCCGATGACACCGTCAAATGATGACGTGCGGCTGCTTGCTGGCTTTGACGCGGTGAACAGCAGATAACCCTGTCCATCTTTGGGATCGCGAAACCACGATGGATCGCGGTATCCCTTAATGCGACTTGGCTCGCCCTGTTCGACGGCAAGATCAGCGTAATGGGTGCCGTCGTTGACCGCGACCTGCCTCAAGTTGATCCAGCCGCCTATCGAAGGCATACCTTGCAAAACACTCAGCCAACCTGTCGCCTCAAAAATGCGTTGTTCAGCGGTGGCGGCAGCTTCGCCCCGTCGCCCTGCCGCGGTAAACCAGAGCGTGACTTCGCCCGTTTGCGGATCGAGGCGCGTCGAGCCCGACCATTCACGACTGCCCGGCGAAAAGTGATCGGGAAGCAAATTTCCGCAGTCACGCCACTGACCATCGATATGGTGGAGCAGCCGCATTCGCGCCACAACATGCCGCGCGTCGGGGTCTGCGACGCGCGGCGCCGAAAGCACAACCCACAAAGTTCCGCCTTCGACCATCGCAATCTCGCCGTTGTCACACTGGATCGGCCAGTTATCCCAGAGCACCAGATCTGGAAATTCACCCTGCAGATCGGCTTCTGCAATGACTGAAATCTCGTTGAGCGCTGTTGGCGCGCGTCCGTTTGGCAAAACCCACTGATTGATCGGAATTTGGGCAGAAAGTGAGTCGTGATCGGCAATATTCAGCATGTTCGAGGCAGTGCGACTTTCATACCAACGCACCTAACATCGCAGTTTACGAATTACAACAATCGATTGCAGAAGCGCAAAATTTTCAAAAATGCTTTGAAAACGCAATTTTGTGCAGTTCTTGGATACTTCGACGTTTAGCGATGCGAGCGGTTGGGACGCCAGCGTCTTGCAATAGCAAGCAACTGATTACGAACGTCGTGGGGCATCGCCCACCAGCTTGCGATCATTCCAGCCAGTATCAATATGATCGATGAACCCCACCACGCAGCCGAAAATGTCGCGAGCCAGCTGGTGGCGAACGCCATTGCGATCAACAAGATCAGCATACCCAATATCGGCCCGGCGCATTCGACTTTCCCGTTTACGCCGCAGGATTGCATTACAAAATCAGCGCCCATGCGCAGTGCCAATGCGATTGCGCAGCCGACCACACCAAACCAGACCATGCCAAAATACAGCGCGGCCATGTAAAATGGAATTTGAAGCGCGAGAATGACAGTCACAATGCGCGGTTTCCCTGCCGCCTGCAACTGCGTGAACGGCACGAGTGCCATTGCATTGCACCAGAAAGCAATCAGCAGCACGCGGCCAACCGTGGCGGCATTGACGGCAATTGTGCGACCGACCCACAAGGTTAGAAACGGATCAAAAATCATCATTCCCACAAGAACTGGCACTGTGATGACCGCGATCAGCGTCATGATCGCTTTGCGCGACAACGCTTCGCTTGCCTCGGGTGAGGCAATTGTCAGTTTGGGAAACATTGCGCCCGTAAGTGATCCCGGAATGATCGCGAGCTGCTTGGCAATCTGAAACGGCACGTAGTAATAGCCAAGCGACGTCGCGCCGAGCACAGCGCCAATCGCGAATCGGTCAAATATGACAAGAAACGGCCCGATCAGCCCATTGAACGACACCCAACCACCGTAGCCAAGCAATGCCTTTACCGCGACGCGATCAACATGTGGTTTGTGCCCCGCAGTAAATTCAGCGCTGCACAATCGCCACAGTGCGATGAGCGTCAATCCGCGCGTCAGCAGCGCGCTTGCGAGCAACCAGACAAGCGATTGGCTCCAGAGCCAGGCAACACACAACGGCGCAAGCTGAAACAATATTGTCGAGATGGTCGAAATCTTGTTGCTCTCAAGGAACTTTTCACGGCCCTGAAGTGCGCCCGTTAATACCCCCGTCAACGTCGCGACCGGCACTGATAAAGCGAGCAGCGGAACGGCTGAAATGATTTCAGGACGGAGGCTTTCGGAAACTTTGAAAAAATGGGTGAAATAGACGTAGCTGACTGCCCATAGGATCAGCCCGCCGATCAAGCCCATTCCGACATTGACGATCAGCGCAGCCCATAATGTTGTCGCGCGCTCTTCGGGTTTTGCGTCGCGCTGCCCCGCGATGCGAAACGCGGTGGCTTTGCCTAGGCCAAGGTCAAACAGCCCAAAATATCCTAGCAGCAACCACGCGAGCGACAAGATACCAACGCGGTCAATCCCAACCAGTGCCAGGTAAACAGGCACGGTAAAAAACGTGAGCGCCAGCGGGATCGCCGCACCAATCAAATTGTAGCTGGTAAACCGCCCGACGCTCAAAACTATTCCGCCCTTATTAAATGTCTGCGCGCGCTGTAGATTTGTTGTTGGCGGTGCGCAATCGGCCTTTACGCGCGCTGATCAAGCCATTCGCCGAGGATCGCGTTGACCGCCTCAGGTGCTTCCTGCTGAACCCAGTGCGACACACCGGGCAGGTGTTTGAGCGTTAAATCAGGCACCCATTGCTCTGTGCCCTGTGTGCAACCAATGTTGAGCGCGGAGTCTTCCTCTCCCCAGATCATCAGCGTTGGTGTGTCAATCGATCCATCGCCCTTGATCCGCATTCCGTGATGCCGAACCAACGCGCGATAGTAATTGATCATCGCGGTCAGCGCGCCGGGTCGCAGCGCTGCCGCAGCATACACATTGAGCACGTCAGGCGGGAAGCGCGATTTGTCGACCGCCATGTTCAGGAAAGCACCGCGAATGCCCTCGGCACTTTTCCGCGCAAGCATGATTTCGGGCAAGCGCGGTAATTGGAAGAAAAAGATATACCAGCTTCGCCGCAATTGCCGCCAGCGCCGGATTTCACGCGCGGCCACCTTGGGATGCGGCACGTTCATGATGACCAGCTTGGTCAGCGGGCGGGTCTTGCGGATTGCGAACATCCACGCGATGATCGCGCCCCAATCATGCGCGACCAGCATCACTTCGCGCGCGCCGCTGGCATCGATGAGCGCGGCGACATCGTCGATCAACGCATCCATTTTATAGGCGTCGACGCCTTTGGGGCGGCTCGTGGCACCGTAACCGCGCAAATTAGGTGCCCAGACGCGCCATCCTTTTGCCGCAAGCAAAGGCATCTGAAAACGCCAGCTGAAATTGAGTTCGGGAAATCCGTGGAGGCACA
>JAYVVW010000087.1:0-3096 GCA_043786595.1 Sphingomonadales bacterium
AAATGGGTGAGCGGTTCAAAGGGATGCCATGGCTTCTGCACCGCTTTCACTTGTCGCACCGTCTGACGTCCCGATCGAGCTCCCTCACAATATCGAGGCTGAGGCCGCGCTGCTTGGGGCGTTGATGATTGACAACCGGATCGCTGAAGACGTCCAGCTAAAATTGCGCGCCGAACATTTTTACGAACCCGTTCACGGACGGATTTATGACGCGGTTTTGTTACTGCTTGACCGTAACATGATCGCAAATCCCGTCACACTGCGGCCTCAGTTTGAGGCGGATGAGGCGATGAAGCTGCTTGGCGGCCCGGCCTATCTTGCCAAGCTGACGGGAAGTGGGGCGGCGCTGATCGGCGCGCGCGATTTTGCGTCGCAGATTTACGACCTCGCATTGCTCCGCGAACTTGTATCGGTTGGTCGCACAATGACCGAACGCGCGATGGACACGAGCGAGGCGATCACCCCCAAAGACCAAATCGAAGAAGCCGAAGTCGCGCTGTACCGGGTTGCAGAAGAGGGCGGCGAGCAAGGCAGCGTCAAGACATTTGGCCAGGCAACGCGGATGGCAGTTGAGCTCGCTGAAAAAGCACTCAACACCGGCGGCGGACTCTCGGGCGTGACCACCGGACTTGATAGTATCAACGCCAAAACCGGCGGGCTCCACCACAGCGATCTTCTGATCCTTGCCGGACGCCCCGGCATGGGCAAGACCGCGCTCGCTACCAACATAGCGTATAATGCCGCGCGGCGGTGGCTGCGTGACGAAGAGGACGGAATTGCGCCCGAAAAGTCGGTCGGTGCCAAGGTCGCGTTTTTCAGTTTGGAAATGTCGGCCGATCAGCTTGCAACGCGGATCCTGTCGGAAAATTCGGGCATCAGCTCGGAAAGTCTGCGCATGGGGAAAATCGGTCAGGCCGACTTCCGCAATCTCGCACGCGCTGCTGCCGAACTGGAAACGCTACCGCTGTTTATCGATGATACGCCCGGCCTGACCATCGCAGCATTGCGCACGCGCGCGCGGCGGCTGAAACGACGTCACGGGATTGGCCTCATCGTCGTTGACTATCTCCAACTGCTGCAAGGATCGGGTCGTTCGGGCGAAGGCAACCGCGTTCAGGAAATTTCGGAGATTTCGCGCGGATTGAAGACGCTTGCCAAAGAACTCAACGTGCCCGTGCTTGCGCTATCACAGCTTAGCCGCGCGGTTGAACAGCGCGAAGACAAGCGCCCGCAATTGAGCGATCTTCGCGAATCGGGTTCTATCGAGCAGGACGCTGATATCGTGCTGTTCGTTTACCGCGAGGAATATTACGTCCAATCGCGCGAGCCCAAGCGGCCCGATGCCTCAAGCGACGCCAAAACGCATGAGGATCACGATAAATGGGCCGCCGAAATGGCGAGTGTGTTCGGCCTGTCGGAACTGATCGTCGCCAAGCAGCGTCACGGCTCGACGGGCAAAGTCACGCTGAAATTCGAAGCGCAGATCACGCGGTTCAGCGATTACACCGACGCTAGCCATATGCCCGAACGGCGGGGCTGATTGCGTGCTGAGTGGTGCAGCTACATCTCCCCTCCCGCCTGCGGGAGGGGCCGGGGGTGGGCGAGTGTCAAGTAGCCAGCGACATCCACATGCCACCGCGTAATTTCCTGCCCAACCGACCCACCCCTAACCCCTCCCGCAAGCGGGAGGGGGATATGCGGCGCGCGGATGGCAGCAGTTGACGACAGTACGGTCGTCCGGCGATTAACGAGCTTCCGCTGAAGTGAGGTCAATTCACACTTGCACCCACCATTTAATGGGTGTACATAAATAGCATGAGAGTCGAGTTTGACCCGGCCAAAGACGGCATCAATCAGGCCAAGCACGGCATATCGTTGCATGCGGCAACCCGCTTTGATTGGGACACTGCGCTTGAGCGCGAGGACGACCGGTTCGATTACGGCGAAACTCGCTTCGTCGCCATCGGGCTGATTGATGATCGCCTTTATGTAATGGTTTTCACCGAAGGCTCTGATGACGATGCAGTTCGTATTGTCAGCCTCCGCCCAACAGAGAAGCACGAAACGAGATATTATTATGACCAAGTTTAATGCGAAGATTCACGACGATAATCCGCCGCTCGATGCGGATTTTTTGTCGGGAATGAAGCCATCCCGGCGCGGGCGTCCTAAGTTGGAGGCCCCAAAAGTAGAGGTAAAAATCCGGCTTGATGCCAAGACCGTGGCGCATTTGCGCGACAGCGGTCCGGGCTGGCAAACGCGCGTCAACGCGCTGTTGGGTCGGCTTGTGGCAAACGGGCAGATTTGACGACGCTTGAGCGAGAGGCTTCCGCATTCGGTACAATCATCAAGCCGGTCACGTTTTCGCATCAATTCGGCGATGCGGGCAATAGATGTGGCGTTGACGACGGCGGCGAAGACCGCAATGCGGTAAGCGGGTGAAGCTACTTCTCCCCTCCCGCTTGCGGGAGGGGCCGGGGGTGGGCGGGGGTCAAGTGGCCATCGACATCCACATGCCACCGCGTCATTTCCCGCCCAACTGACCCACCCCTAACCCCTCCCGCAAGCGGGAGGGGGAAAAGCGGCTCGCGGATGGCAGGAGTCGACGATAGTGCGGTCGTTCGGTGATCAAGCCGCGAAGTTTCAAACCCATCGTCGCCCCGTGCTTGACACGGGGCTTGGCTAATCTTTTCCAAATAGTCACCGGCTAGAGAAAAGCCAAACCCCGCATCAAGTGCGGGGCGACGGTAAAGGGAAGAGGCGGCTAAAGGTCGTTGGGGGTATCAAGCTGCGACCACATCCTGACGCTCATCTTTGGCTTCAATTTTTTCGCTTGGCGTATCAAGTACTCGTGGAGCGGGCCGTCACCGTTTGATGATGCCCGCAGCGCTCTAGCGCAGAGATTGACAAAGCGGCTGTTGGTTTCGCTCAGACCATCAGTTTCACGGCAGGCCTCATCAAGTGCGTCAAAAGCGTCGTCAAATCTACCAGCCATGGCCAGAGGAAAATATGTCCACATTCGCTCGGCAGCACTAAGTGAATGATCGGCTTCCATTGCCTCAACGGCTGCCAAAGCAGCCGATGCGTCCTCTCTAG
>JAYVVW010000088.1:0-20946 GCA_043786595.1 Sphingomonadales bacterium
CCCCGCCAGTTGCGCTTCGTCGCGCGACTCTGGCCGCAGCCCGTGATCCACCGTCGCTGCAAAGACATCCGCATACGCCGATTGTGCAAGCCATAACAATGCAAGGCTGTCAGCACCCCCTGACACGCAAATGCCGGCACGTTGCCGATCATCGATCCACCCGCATCCGCGCGCATCGGCGCGAAACCGTGCGACTAAATCCAAGACTTGTTGAGGCTGATCCATGCCAAACTCCCGTTTCCTGAGCTTGTCGAAGGATTGTCCTTTCTTTTCATGAACATCCAGTAAAAGTGCAGCCCTTCGACAGGCTCAGGACAAGCGGAGCTAGGTTCATGTCATTGCAAGTTGGTATAACCCGTCAGATTGTGCATTTGGCGTCGACACGGCCCTTTGCCACTCTCGCTTTGAGGTCGGCAGATGCCTTGGCCCCGTAAACCTGACTGAATTCGGTGTAGACCTTACACGCATCAGCCGGTTTTTTGAGTTTTATCAGCGCATTGCCGAGCCAAGTCAGGCTTTCCCCAGCGCGCTCGCCACCCGGAATTTTCTGATAATTATCGTAAAAGGCAACCGAAGCCAGCGCGGGCTTGCCTTCGTCGAGATAGGCCCGGCCGAGCAAATTCCGCGCATGGCTCGCACGTTTGCCAGTCGGGTATTTGGCAATATACTCTTTCAATTTTTGCTGCGCCTCGGGGTAAAGTTTCGCATTGTAAAGCCGGAAACCGTAAACATAAGCGTCGTCTGCATCATCGCCTGTCGCAGGCACCTCAACCGCTGCAACCGCCGCTTTGCGCGCCGCTGGAACAACCGCTGGCGGGGCAGTTTTAGCTTCGGTCACGGCGGGTTTGAAAGACGCTGGTTTCGCCGTGGCAGGCTTGGGCTTTTCAGCCACCGTCCCGGTCTGCCGTATCGCGGCTGCCGGGCTTGCACCGGTCGTGTCGCCACCTGCGGGGGTTTCGAGTCCCTTCAAGCGCGCGCCCGTTTCATCGCGCAACGCCTTGAGCGAATCTTCAAGTTTGCGGACGCGAAACTCATTCTGCTCAATCTGGCCGGTCATCGATTTAAGCTGGCTTTCGAGCGCATCGACGCGTCCCGTCAAATCTGAAATCGGCGTTTCTGACGGATTGCCAATCGGCCGGTTGACCGTCGCGGGATCGATTTCGGGTTCAAGCGCAGCACCGCCCGGAAACACCTTGCGCTGCACCGCCTTCATTTCTTTTTCAAGCTTCTCGACGCGCAGGTTGATCACGGTCGTCTGGCTCGACGCGGGTGCCGCTGCGATCCCCGACAATAATATTGCAGCAATCAATAGTCTGCGCATGGCAGGCCTCCCCTCACAAAAACGCGATTAACCAATAAATGATTTCCGTGGCGCAAACCAGCGATGAACGTCAAGGCGTTGCGGATGGAAATGCCGTTTGACCCTGTGGCGTTGCGGCGATCGGTACTATCGCAGCAGGGCGCGCCGTAAGTGCCGCCGCACTCACCCCGACATCTTTTACCGTACGCTCAGCTGGACCAAGTGTCGCAACGGGTTTGCCATTGATCGTCACCGCGATCAGATCAGCGCGTCCCGTGCGTATCTTGGGATTGTTAGCATCGGCAGGAACCACGTAACGCTCACCGGCTGCCATTTCCTTTTCAAACAGCACTTTGTCCGCCGCATCGTAAATACGCATCCAGACGGCGCTTGTCGCCGTCAGCACGACTTCGCCATTTGTCGCCGGCGCAGTTGCAACCATTGGCGCAGCATTAGTGTCGACCGCGACGTCGGGTTCAGGCGATGCCAAATCGGCGCTCGAAATCTGCGTTGGAGGCGGGGCAACGAGCATCGTGCGATACGCCCAGAAACCGATCACAAACAGCGCGACAAGTGCGGCGGCTGTCCATGCCAGCAATTTGGTTGGTACGTGCGCCGGATCAGCAGCTTCATACTGGACATATTCGCTGCGCTGTTCGGTCAGCCCGCTCAGTTCAACGCGGAGATTGTTGGCAAGTTCGGTCTCATTCTCGCCAACCGCGCGTGCATAAGCTTTGACGAACCCGATGCAATATGTGTTGCCCGGCAGCAAATTATAATCGCCTGCTTCGATCGCAATCAGATGCCGTTGCGGCACACGCGTGCGCGTCGCCACGTCGGACAGGTCGAGTCCCGCCTTGACTCGCGCTGCGCGGAGCCTGTCTCCAACCCGTTCAGGGATTAAAGCTGCTGATGCCTCTTGTGTGTCAACCACTCTTTTTTTATCTCCTCGCTGTGATCAATCTCACAACTGGCCTGCGCTGTTCTTTCAATGAACACGCGGCATGTCAATCGCCGAGCGTGCGACATTGGCACGAAAATCAGACTTCAACGCCGTTTTGAAACGCCCAGTCGCTTAGTGACGCGCGCAGGCACGGCGTTGGCGTGTCGATCATCGGCTGTATCTCCGCGCGAAGCTTTGCCACATCAAGCGACCGAATCATCGCTTTGATCGGCCCGACCGCGACTGGCGTGATCGAAAGCTGATCGATTCCGATGCCAATCAGCGCGAGCGCTTCAAGCGGACGACCGCCCATTTCGCCGCACACAGTGACAGGAACACGCGCCGCATTTGCCGGGACAACCACACGGCGAAGAAAGCGCAAGATCGCCACACTCAACCAATCGAACCGTTCGGCGAGTTTGGGATGCGCGCGGTCAGCCGCAAACAGAAACTGCGTCAGATCATTGGTGCCGATCGATAGAAAATCGAGCTTTGGCAACATGACATCAAGCATTTCCGCAAGTGCGGGCACTTCGAGCATCGTCCCGTAGCGAACCGCGAGCGGCAGCCGCTTGCCGCGTGCGCTGATCCAGGCGCGCTGCGTTTCAAATACGGCGCGCGCCTCGTCAAACTCCCAAGGCTCTGACACCAGCGGGAACATGACATTGAGCGTCCGCCCCGCCGCCGCCTCTAGCAGCGCGCGCGCCTGTGCCTTCATCAACCCACCGCGTTCAAGCGCGACGCGGATCGCGCGCCAGCCCATTGCGGGGTTTTCCTCGTCTTCGCCGTCGCGCCGCATATAGGGCAGCGCCTTGTCGCCGCCGATATCGACGGTGCGAAACACCACGGGGCGGTCGCCTGCGGCTTCAAGGACATCGCGGTAAAGCCGCTGCTGCCGCTCACGCTGCGGCATTGTTGCTGAAACGAGAAACTGAAACTCGGTGCGGAATAATCCGATCCCGTCAGCACCCGTCAGATTAAGCGCCGCTACGTCATCGCGCAATCCGGCGTTGATCATCAATTTGATCCGCGTGCCATCGCGCGACACCGGGGGTTCGGATTTGAGCGCCGCAAACAGCGCGCGGCGTTTTTGCGACACGGCCTGTTTGGCATTAAAGGCTTCGGAAATCAGCGCCGATGGCCGGACGAACACTGCGTTTTCACCCGCATCGATCAGGACAGGATCGCCGTCGCCGATCATCCGCTTGACATCTTTCACGCGTCCGACAACGGGAATGCCCATAGCGCGTGCAACGATGGTGACATGCGCGGTGAGCGAGCCTTCCTCTAACACCACACCTTTCAATCTGCGCCGGTCATACTCGAGCAATTCGGCAGGACCGAGGTTTTTTGCGATGAGGATCGTATCTTGCAGCAATCCGGCCTTCGCCGCCGTACCCAACTGGCCCGATACCGTGCGCAGCAACCGGTTCGACATGTCTTCAAGGTCGTGCATCCGGTCAGCGAGCAGCGGATCATCAATCTGGCGCATCCGCATCCGCGTGCGCTGTTGGACGCGCTCAATCGCGGCTTCTGCTGTCAATCCGCTGTCGATCGCCTCGTTGATCCGGCGTGACCAGCCTTCATCATAAGCGAACATCTTGTACATTTCGAGGACTTCGCGGTGTTCGCCGTCGCCGCCGAATTCGGCCTGCGTCGCCATCCGGTCAAGCTGTTCGCGCATTTTATCAAACGCTGAATAGACGCGGTGGCGTTCGGCCTCGGTGTCCTCGGCAACGGTGTGCGTGATCGTGATCCGCGGCTGATGGTAAACCGCGTGCCCACTCGCCATCCCTTCGACGAGGCGCAGGCCCGTCAACCGCACCGCAGCGGTATTGACAAGCTTTGATCCGCGCGTTTTGGCATCATCGATCAGCCCTGCATTTGCGATCAGTTCTGATAAAACCATCGCAACGGTCTGAAGCGCTTCGATTTCTACCTCATCATAGCCGCGCGGTTCGGCATGTTGAACGC
Source organism: Sphingomonadales bacterium (assembly GCA_043786595.1). Classification (GTDB taxonomy): domain Bacteria; phylum Pseudomonadota; class Alphaproteobacteria; order Sphingomonadales; family Sphingomonadaceae; genus Aquisediminimonas. Next base: position 4,218 of record JAYVVW010000088.1, read on the forward strand.
ACAGCACGCCCACCGCATCCTCGCGCCGGACGATTGGCACACCTGCAAAACCGTGAAACAGGTCTTCGCCGGTTTCGGGCTTGTAAGCAAAGTCAGGATGGCTGGTTGCTTCGTCAAGGTTGAGCGTGGCAATCTGCTCTGCGATCGTGCCAACCAGCCCCTCACCCAGCGCGAGTTTTGTGACATGCACGGCCGACTGATTAAGCCCGCGCGTTGCAAAAAGTTCGAGAACGCCGTCACGCCGCAGATAGATTGAGCAGACTTCGCTTCCCAGCACTTCACCAATGATCTGCACCACCTGATTGAGCTTTGACTGCGCATTTGCTTTCGACGCCATCACGTCGTGAAGGCGGGTCAGAATTTCGCGTGATGCCGATGCCGATTGTGTCATGAAAAGACCGCTAACAGATTGTTTGCGTGACTGCCATCGGTGAAGCAATCACGCGGCCAGAGCGGCCTCAGCCTCGCTAATCAGCGTTGCAAGGATCGCAGCCACAGGCTCTTCGGTCTTGACCATGCCAACCGACTGACCCGCCATGATCGATCCGTTTTCAACGTCGCCGTCAATCACCGCGCGGCGCAGCGCACCCGCCCAGAAATGCTCGATTTCAAGCTGCGCCTGCCCCATATCGACTTCGCCCGCATCAAGCTTGCGCGCGACTTCGACCTGCTTGCGCGTAAATTCTTCGGTTCCGGCATTTTTAAGCGCGCGGACAGGGATCACCGGCAGGCGCGGATCAATCTGCACACTCGCCACGGCATCACGCGCAGACGCGCGAATGAACGCTTTTTTGAACGCGGGGTGCGCGATACATTCGGTCGCGCAAACGAGCCGCGTACCGATCTGAACGCCCGCCGCCCCTTGCTTGAGGTACGACGCGATCATCTCACCACGACCAATTCCGCCGGCCACAAAAACGGGTATTTGCTCGGCCACTTCGGGCAGTATTTCCTGCGCAAGAACTGACGTCGAAACCGGGCCGATATGTCCACCCGCCTCCATCCCCTCGATCACAAGCGCATCAACGCCCGATCGGATCAACTTTTTCGCAAGTGACAGTGCGGGCGCAAAACAGATCACCTTCGCCCCCATTGCTTTAATCGAGTCAAGGCTGCCTGCGGGTGGTAACCCACCAGCGAGAACAACATGCGTCACACGGTGCTGCGCGCACACCGCGATCAATTCAGTCAGTTGCGGGTGCATCGTGATCAAGTTGACACCGAACGGACGCTTTGCCATCGCCTTGGTCGCGGTGATTTCGGCGTCAAGCAATGCCGGCGTCATCGCGCCACAAGCGATCACGCCAAACCCGCCCGCGTTTGACATTGCCGAAACAAGGTTGCGCTCGCTGATCCACGACATCGCTCCCGCCATGATCGCAACGTCTGAGCCAAGGAACGCCGCGCCGCGCACCATCAGAGCGCTAAGGTCGCTCACGCCGCTTCATCTTCTGCGTCAAGCCCGTAGGCCGTGTGCAGCACGCGCACCGCAAGCTCGGTCTCATCCTCATCAATCAAGACCGACACCTTGATTTCAGAGGTTGAGATCGCCTGAATGTTGATCGCGCGCGCGGCGAGTGCGCTGAACATTGCCGAAGCAACGCCTGCGTGGCTGCGCATCCCAACGCCGACAACCGAAATTTTGGCGACCTTGGTATCGTGCATCAGCTTGGCATAACCAATTGCCGACGCACTTTTTTCGAGCACATCAAGCGCGCGCGCGAGTTCGGCACCGGGCACGGTGAACGTCACGTCGGTTGATCCGGTATCGTGCGCGACATTCTGGATAATCATATCGACGTTGATGTTGGCTTCAGCGAGCGGCGCGAAGATATGCGCGACTGCGCCGGGCTTATCGGGCACCGCCGTCAGCGTGATTTTCGCCTCATTCTTGTCATGCGCGATTCCGGTGATCAACTGTCTTTCCACGTCATTGTCTCCAATTTCATCGTCGCCGACGATCATTGTTCCTGGCAAATCCGCGCCGGGCCGTTCGTCGAACGACGACAGCACCTGGATGCGCACTTTCTCCTTCATCGCAAGCCCGACCGAACGCGTTTGCAGCACCTTCGCGCCAACGCTAGCGAGTTCGAGCATTTCTTCATAGGTTACCTTGGCAAGCTTGCGCGCGCGCGGTACAATGCGCGGATCGGTGGTATATACGCCGTCGACATCGGTATAGATATCGCAGCGATCGGCCTTGATCGCCGCCGCAACCGCGACCGCCGACGTATCCGAACCACCACGACCAAGCGTAGCGACGCGACCATCGTCGTCGATCCCCTGAAAACCCGGAATGACCGCGATTTCGCCGCCTTCAAGCGCTGCAATCAATCCGGCGGTATCAATGCTTTCGATCCGCGCCGAGGCATGCGCATCGCTGGTGCGGATCGGCAATTGCCAGCCAAGCCAAGACCGCGCCTTCACCCCCGCAGCTTGCAGCGCAATCGCGAGCAAGCCGCTAGTAATCTGTTCACCCGCCGCGACGACAACATCATATTCGTACGGATCATGTAGCGGCGAGGCTTCGCGGCAAAATCCGACGAGCCGGTCGGTTTCGCCCGCCATTGCCGAAACGACCACCGCGACCTGATTGCCCGCATCGGCTTCGCGTTTGACGCGCGCGGCAACGTTTCTGATGCGCTCAATCCCGGCCATCGACGTGCCACCGAATTTCATCACAATGCGCGCCATGAAGTTCCCTGTGCCGTGGCGTGAAACGCGCTTAGGCTCAAGCGCGCCGCCCTGTTAGGCAAGGGGGGTGGCGATGGCAAGTGGGCGGCTACTCCCTCTTGGCGACTACGCCGCCCTTCATCACGAAGCCGACTTGCTTGAGCCGCGTGACATCAAGCGTGGGATCGCCCTCAACTGCGATCAGGTCTGCCGCTTTGCCGGGTTCGAGTGTGCCGACCTCTTTATCGATGCCAAGCAGCCTCGACGCGTTAACGGTCGCTGCCTCAATCGCCGCAATCGGCGTCATTCCGTGCTTGACCAGCAGTTCGAATTCATCAGCATTGCGGCCATGCTTGGAAACGCCCGCATCGGTGCCATAAGCAATTTTAACCCCCGCTGGATAGGCATTCTCAACATTCTTGCCCGTGATCGATATGCGGTAACGCACCTTGGCGAGCACATCGGGCGGATAGGCATCTGGGTCTTTGGCGAGCCGTTCCAAATAGCCGTTCACGGTCGAGAGCGTCGGCACGAGATACGCGCCGCCCTTTTTGTATAAACGGATGCTTTCGTCATCGAGCAAGGTACCATGCTCAATCGAGTCCGCGCCCGCCGCAAGGGCTGCGTTAATCCCGTCGGCACCGTGCGCGTGAACCGCCATTTTCTTCCCGTAAAGGTGCGCGGTATCAACCAGCGCCTTAACCTCATCATCAAAAATCTGCCGCCCGAGGCCAGTGCCGATCCGGCTGTTCACCCCGCCCGTCGTCGCAATCTTGATGACATCAACCCCGCGCCGGATTTGCAAGCGCACCGCGCGCCGACAGCTTTCTATGCCATCGCACAGATTATCCTGATTGATTGATCCGTGGAGATCTTCGTTAAGACTGAGCGTAGCATCCATATGGCCGCTGGTTGTTGAGATCGAACGGCCTGCATCAATAATGCGCGGCCCCGGCAATTGCCCCGCCGCAATCGCATCGCGCAGCGCGAGCGTGATCCCGTCGCCGTCGCCCAGATTGCGTACGGTGGTAAAGCCGGCCAGCAACGTCTTCTTCGCATTGCTCGCCGCGCGGTAGGCGGCGGTTGCCTTGCTCTGCGTCAGCGACTCAACGAGCGCCGCCGTTCCGCCAGCATCAGAATCGAGGTGGACATGGCTATCGATGAGGCCGGGCAAAACAAAGCGCGTTGAAAGATCGATCAGCGTGGCACCGGCAGGCGCGGGCACGAGGCCCGACAATATCTCTGCAATTTTTCCGTCGCGGATGACAAGCGTCGAAGCCCCGCGCGCTGGCTGTCCGGGGCGATCGAGCAGGCGGCCTGCGTGAATGTAAGTGGAGGCGGTTTGCGCATTGGCAGGGAGGGCTGCGACGGTTGCCAGCATGGCAAGGATTAGCGCGGTGTGTTTCATGGCGGCGTTGCTCCCCTTCAACATCATTTTGATGAACGGAACGTAGACCGTTGCGCTGAGAATTGCTAGTAAGGTCATATGGCGACAACCACCACAATCTCCCCAACCATCGACGCTGGCGAAGCCGCGCATTTTGGCGACATGGCGGCGGATTGGTGGAACCCCAAGGGGAGTTCGGCGATGCTCCACCGGCTCAATCCGGTGCGACTTGGCTTCATCCGCGCGCACATAAACGCGCATTTCGGCGTCGATCCAGCCGTATTGCGCCCGCTCTCGGGCAGAAGCGCGATCGACGTTGGCTGCGGCGCAGGACTGCTCAGCGAACCGCTCGCGCGGATGGGCGCTGATGTAACCGGTGTTGACGCCGCGCCTGAAAATATCGCGGCGGCGCGCGAACATGCCAGCGCTCAGGGCCTCACCATCGATTACCGCGCGTGTGAAGTGGCCGATATTGGCGGCACGTTCGATTTGGTCACTTGCCTTGAAGTGATCGAACATGTCAGCGATCCCGCCGCGTTTATTGCAGCACTTGCGCAGCGACTTGCGCCCGGCGGTCTGATGATCGTGTCGACACCAAACCGCACCGCGCTGTCGCGGTTCGGCCTGATCACGCTCGGCGAAAGCATTGGCGGCATTCCCAAAGGCACGCACGACCATACGCGCTTCATCACGCCCGAAGAAATGACGAAATTGCTGAACGATGCGCGATTGCAGGTAACCCAAACGCGCGGAATTTCGTTCAGCCCGGCACGCGGTTTCGTCCTGAGCGACGACCTCAAGCTTAACTATCTGATGAGCATTTCGGCGCGCTGATCGCCCCCAACAAATATAACAAATACACTCACGTATCAGGAAAATAAGGCTGCGTACTCGCCCGAGGCAGTGTGATGCGGTTGATTGTTTCCGCATCATTCTCATTTGATTGATATGGCGTTACGGGTTCGTTATGTCAATGAAATAAGTCTGTGTGGGAAAAATAGTGGGGTTTTCAAAAACAAATAGTATGATTCAGATCACGCGTGCCGGGTTCAAAGCCTGTCAAAAAGGTCGACATTGAAAGAGGAGATGACCATGCTAAATCAAAAGCTCACCGATGAGTTTTCCAAATTTTATGCTGATCTTTCAGGCGATAAGGCAAAGTTAGACGCGTTTCTGGCGGATCCCGTACCGCAACTTCACGCGGCTGGGTTCCCTGTCTTGCCGACGCGCTTTCACCCCCCAATTGCAGATCCGGCCGCACAAAGCTTTGATTCAGGAGCAAGCAATCCGATATCGGTCAACACATGTTGGTGGGGTATTGAAATCGTAATGGACGAGGCAACCACGCAGGGCATAATCAGTGGTGGGATCGCACTTGGCCCACTTGTCTCGTTAATCCAAGCGGGCTTGATTGTTGGTGGCGTACTCGCAGGCCCAGTGGCCATTGCGTTCGCTGCCGGAACCGCTGCTGCCATCATTGTCAAAGCGCAGGAAATCAGGGTTATCGACAATGGCAATGGCGTTTACTGGCCGATTTCGTGGCTACAATGGGCGGCACTTATCCCTATTCTGCCACTGGGCCCGGCATCAGTGTCAGCCTGGTTTGTCGCGCTTGTTCACCCGCTCCGCAATTAGCAACTGCGCCTAAAAATCGACCTTGTCGTAATAGACCGGCGGAGCAACGCCCTCCATGCGTTCGGCGAGGAGTGGGCGGAAGCCGGGGCGGGATTTGAGGCCCGAATACCAGCCTTTGGTCTGTTCGTGCCCGCGCCAGTCGATCCCGCCAAGATAGTCTGCCACCGAAATATGCGCGGCCGCAGCCAGGTCGGCGAGGCTCAGCGTCGCGCCGGCCAGCCAGTTGCGGTGATCGAGCAGATAATCGGTGTAATCCATCAACTGATTGGCGTTTTTCATCGCCTCGCGCAGCATCCCCGCATCGGGGGCCGCGCGGTGGACGATCCGCTTGAGCATGCGTTCGTGCATCAGCGGGCCGACGACGCTGATGTAGAATTGTTCATCGAACCATGCGGTCAGCCGCCGGATTTCGGCGCGGTTAACCGCGGTTCCCGAAATCATAGGTGATTTGTCGACGGTCTCTTCGAAATATTCGCAGATCGCCGCCGAACTCATCAGCGTGATATTCTTGGCATTTTCAACCAGCACCGGGGTTTGCCCCGATGGGTTCAAGTCGAGGAATTCATCGCGCCGCTCCCACGGGCTTTCGCGGACAAGCTCATAGCCAACGCCCTTTTCGCCAAGCAGAAGCCGGACTTTGCGTGAAAACGGGCAGAGCGGGAATTGATAGAGCAGCCACATGGAGCCAACAGCCTTAACGGCTGTCGGCGCGTCCGTCACCCCGCTATTGAAGATTTGGAAGTGCCGCGCTCATTTTGCGGATTGCGCGCTGCAATTCGGGCAGCATCACCGACACCGCCGAAGCCATCGATCCCGCCGAACGCACGGCCGTTTGCGCGCCGCGCCGGATATCCTGTTCGATGTAGGGATCTTCGCGCGCGGCAAGATCGCGCACCGTACGCCCGTGCATCACCCTGCGACCACCGTTGAGCGGCTCAAGCGCTCGTGACAGGCCGTCGATCCGCATATCCATCACCGCGCCGATCATCGCGCCGAGCGCATCGCCCGCAGCACGCTGCGTTCGCGGATCGTTGAGCGTGTCCGCCATACCGTCGATCTGCTCCTGAGCGCTGTCCGAATCTTCATAACGCGGTTCATCGTCGTAAACCGGCTGAGCAAACGCAGGGGTCGCAATCGCGAGCGAGGCAACCAAGGCAAAAAGGGCTGAACGCATGAGCGAGCCTTCCAAACACACGAGGGAACAGCCCCCGATTGAGATGGCAGTTACACACAGCCGGCTTTCACGATGCTGAACAGGTTTCGCGCGATAAGGCGGAACTTCATTCCGCCGCGATTGCCTGTGGCTCATCGAGCGGATGCGACAGCCGTGTCAGCATTTCCTTGGGGCAGATTTGCCAAAACTGCCCCTTCCACCGATCCCAATCGTCGAGCAGCGTGTTTGACCATTTGCTGTCGGTCATGATTGCATGTTCGGCGATAAGCGACTTTGCGCGCGCTTCCCAATAGGGGCTGCTGATCCGCTGCCACACGATGCTTTCAGGATTGGCGCGCCGTTCGAAATTTTGATCGACGTCAAGCACGAACGCCATTCCGCCGGTCATTCCAGCACCGAAATTCTCGCCGACACTGCCCAGGATCACAGCGGTTCCGCCGGTCATATATTCCAGACCGTTCGCGCCGCAGCCTTCAACGACGACTTGCGCGCCTGAATTGCGCACCGCGAAGCGTTCACCCGCCTGCCCCGCCGCGAATAGCTTGCCCGACGTCGCGCCGTAAAGCACGGTGTTGCCAATGATCGTGTTGTGACGTGTTTCAAGCGGCGAACTGACCATCGGGCGCACCGAGATGATCCCGCCCGAAAGCCCCTTGCCAACATAATCATTGGCATCGCCAAACACTTCGAGCGTGATGCCCTTGCACAGAAACGCGCCAAGCGATTGCCCCGCACTGCCGCGCAGCCGCACCTGAACATGGCCGTCGCTCAAAGTCGACATCCCGAACAGCGCGGTGATTTCAGCCGACAGCCGCGTACCGACCGCGCGGTGCGTGTTGCGCACCGTGTAGGTGAGCTGCATCTTCTCACGCCGTTCAAACACCGGCTTGGCATCGCGCAGAATTTGCGCGTCAAGACTGTCTGGAACCTCGTTGCGCGATGTCGGCAGGTTGAATCGGCGCATCTCGGCAGGCGCATCGACCTTGGCAAGGATCGGGTTGAGATCGAGATCGTCGAGATGCTCGGCACCCCGGCTCACCTGACGCAGCAATTCGGTTCGCCCGATGACTTCATCAAGCGATCTGCAACCAAGCCGCGCGAGAATCTCGCGGACTTCCTCGGCGATGAAGGTCATCAGGTTGATCACCTTTTCAGGCGTGCCCGTGAATTTCTTGCGCAGTGCTTCGTTCTGAACACAGACGCCGACGGGGCAAGTGTTCGAATGGCATTGGCGCACCATGATGCACCCCATCGCGACGAGGCTGAGCGTGCCGATCCCGAATTCTTCGGCACCCAGGATCGCCGCGATGACAATGTCGCGCCCGGTCTTGAGGCCCCCGTCGGTGCGCAGTTTGACGCGGTGACGCAGACCGTTGAGCGTCAGCACCTGATTGACCTCAGACAGCCCCATTTCCCAAGGCGTGCCGGCATATTTGATCGACGTTTGCGGACTCGCGCCGGTGCCACCGACATGGCCCGCGATCAGGATCACGTCGGCATGTGCCTTTGCCACACCCGCCGCAACGGTGCCGATACCAGCCGAACTGACAAGCTTGACACATACCCGCGCGCGCGGGTTGATCTGCTTGAGATCATAGATGAGCTGCGCCAGATCCTCGATCGAATAAATGTCGTGATGCGGCGGCGGTGAGATCAACGTGACCCCCGGCGTCGAATGACGCAGCTTCGCAATCATTTCGGTCACTTTGAAACCGGGAAGCTGCCCCCCCTCGCCCGGCTTTGCGCCTTGGGCTACCTTGATTTCAAGCTCTTCAGCCGCCCCAAGATACTCAGCGGTAACGCCGAACCGACCCGATGCAATCTGCTTGATCGCCGAATTGGCGTTGTTGCCGTTGGGGTAAGGCTTGAAGCGCGCGCTATCTTCGCCGCCCTCACCCGAAACGGCCTTTGCGCCGATCCGGTTCATCGCGATGGCCAGCGTTTCATGCGCCTCGGGGCTGAGCGCGCCGAGCGACATGCCGGGCGTCACGAAACGTTTGCGAATTTCGGTGATCGATTCGACCGACTCGATGCTCGCCGCCTCTTTGGCATAGTTGAATTCAAACAGATCGCGCAAATAGACCGGTGGCAAAGCGCGCACGCCGCGCGCGAACTGGAGATAGGTCGAGTAACTGTCGGTGCCGACTGCGGTTTGCAGCAAATGCATCAACTGCGCCGAATAAGCGTGCGGCTCGCCCCCTGCCCGTTGCCGGTAAAATCCACCGATCGGCAGTGTCGTCACCGCGCTATCGAATGCGGCCTCATGGCGTTCGGCTGCATTGACGTAGAGCGACGCATAGCCTTCGCCCGAAATTTTCGCAGGCATCCCCGGAAACAGATCGTTGACGAGCGCGCGCGACAGGCCGACCGCTTCGAAATTATACCCACCACGGTAGGATGAGATCACCGCGATCCCCATTTTCGAAATGATCTTGAGCAATCCTTCGCCGATCGCGGTCTGATACCGCCCCAGCGCCGTGTCGAGCGTGACATCGCCGAACAGGCCGCGCGAATGGCGGTCGGCGATTGACGCTTCGGCAAGGTAAGCGTTGACCGTCGTCGCGCCGACACCGATCAGCACCGCAAAATAGTGCGTGTCGAGGCATTCCGCCGCACGAACGTTGATGCTGGCAAAGCTCCGCAGGCCGCAGCGGACGAGGTGCGTGTGGACGGCGGCTGCGGCCAGCACCATCTGGATCGCCATTCGGTCTGCGCAAACATGTTCATCGGTCAGGAAAATCTCGCTCCGCCCCGCACGCACTGCTTGTTCGGCTTCATGGCGAACGCGCGCTATCCCGGCACGCAGACCGTCGGCACCCGATCCGGCGTCGAAGGTACAATCAATCTCTGCGACTTTGCTGCCGAAATGCTGTTGCAGCCGGAACCAGTCGGCGCTCGTCAGCACCGGCATGTCGAGCACGAGCACGCCCTGCCGCGTGGCTTCCTCATTATCGAGGATATTGGCCAGATTGCCAAACCGCGTGTTGAGCGACATCACCTGCCGTTCGCGCAGGCTGTCAATCGGCGGGTTTGTGACCTGGCTGAAATTCTGGCGGAAAAAATGGCTGATCAGGCGCGGATGATCCGAAATCACGGCAAGTGGCGTATCATCGCCCATGCTGCCGATCGCTTCCTTGGCATCTTCGACCATCGGCGCGAGGATCAGCTCCATATCTTCGATCGTCTGTCCCGCCGCAACCTGCCGCCGCGTCAATTCGGCGCGTTCGAACCGTGAAATGGTGTCGCCGATCGGTGCGGGCAAATCAGCAAGTTTGACAAATCCCTTGATCATGTCGCCGTAGGGCGCTTCGCCAGCGATCTGATCCTTGATTTCACGGTCATGAAAAAATTTGCCCGTATCAAGATCGACCGCGATCATCTGTCCAGGGCCAAGCCGCCCCTTCGCGATGATCGTCGCTTCGGGCACCACGACCATTCCGGTTTCAGAGCCGACGATCAGCAGATCATCGTTGGTCAGCGTGTAACGCAGCGGGCGGAGTGCATTGCGATCTACCCCGGCCACCGCCCAGCGACCTTCGGTCATCGCGAGCGCGGCGGGGCCATCCCAAGGCTCCATCACGCTGGCGAGATAGGCATACATATCGCGGTGCGCATCGGGCATATCCACCCTGCCCTGCCATGCTTCGGGGATCAGCATCAGCTTGGCCGTCGGCGCATCGCGGCCCGAACGGCAGATCGCCTCAAAAACCGCGTCGAGTGCGGCCGTATCCGAAGCCCCCGCCGGAATGACGGGCTTGATGTCTTCGGATTGCGCGCCGAATGCAAGGCTCGCCATGCGGATTTCATGGCTCTTCATCCAATTCGTATTGCCGCGTATCGTATTGATTTCGCCGTTATGCGCGAGGCAGCGGAACGGTTGCGCCAGCCACCACTGCGGGAATGTGTTCGTCGAATAACGTTGGTGAAAAATTGCGACGCGACTTTCAAAGCGCTCGTCAACCAGATCGGGGAAGAATACCGAAAGCGATTCCGCGAGGAACAGCCCCTTGTAGATAATCGACCGGCACGACAGTGAGCAGATGTAGAATCCCTGAATTTGCGCCGCGATGATTTTTTTCTCGATCCGACGCCGAACAAGGTATAGGTTTTTTTCAAACTCGGCTTCGTCCTGCCGTTCGGGTCTCGGGCCGGCGATCATGATCTGCTCAATCTCGGGGCGCGTTTCCTGTGCCTTGCGGCCGATTACCGATACGTTGACGGGCACCTGACGCCAGCCGTAAATCGAAAACCCAGCGTCGATGACTTCGCTTTCCACGATCGTCCGGCACTGCTCCTGCGCACCAAGATCGGTGCGTGGCAGGAAAATCATGCCCACCGCAAGCCGCCGATCAAGCGCCTTATGCCCCGAATCGGCGATCGCATCATCGAAAAATGCGTGAGGCAAATCAATGTGAAGCCCCGCCCCGTCCCCCGTCATCCCGTCAGCATCAACCGCGCCGCGGTGCCAGACGGCCTTGAGCGCATCGATCGCCGATGAAACGACGCGGCGTGACGCGTTGCCATCGGTCGCCGCGATCAGCCCGACACCGCAGGCATCGGATTCAAATTCGGGCCGGTACATGCCCACTTCGGCAATACGCGCGCGTTCGGCTGGAGTGGTCATATCATTTTCCGCAATTCCATAAAAGCTGGGTACCTTTATCAACCTCAACTTCGTCATTGCGAGCGAAGCGTGGCAATCCAGTTGTCGAGAGTTTCGTCCGCTTTCTGGATTGCCGCAGTCGCTTCGCTCCTTCGCAATGACGGTTAATGGATGCACCCAGCTCGCGTTCGACGGGCACAGTTACGCAAAACAATGCAAGCAACAATCCCGCTATCCGTGTGGCAATGCTGCCTACCAACTCGGCTGTTGGCTCGATCATAAAACAATCCCGTCACGGTAGGCGATACGTTCAAAGCCACGCGGGGTTTTGCCGCGCTCTGAAAGAATGAGATCAACCTTTCGCGGATCGATGCGCCTGAAAAGCGCAGTTTCAAAATCGGCGCGCTTTGCCCATTCGTCGTCAATCTGATCAACCTCAATATGCAGATCAGTGTCACCGCCGCGAAGGCTATCATCAACCCGGCTGCCAAACAACCGCACGATGGCAGTTGCGCCGAAAGTGTCAGCCGCTGCTGCTTTGATCGCGCTTACTTCTTGCCGCGTCAGCCTCATGCAGCCTTCCTAACGACTGCGGCCTTCGCCTTCAAATAGCGGTGGATATGGTCGCTGACGTCGCGGCCATCGCGGATCGCCCAAACGACAAGGCTAGCGCCGCGCACGATATCGCCGCCTGCAAAAACGCCGTCAAGGCTCGTCATCATCGTCTTGTGATCAACGCGCAGCGTGCCCCAGCGGGTAACGCCTAGATCGGGCGAGCCAAACATTTTGGGCAGGTCTTCAGCGTCAAAGCCAAGCGCCTTGATTACCAGATCCGCGTTCAGCCTGAATTCGCCACCCGGATCAATCTCGGGCGCGCGGCGACCGCTGGCGTCGGCAGCCCCCAACCGCATCTGCGATACGCGCACGCCAGCAACGCGCTCGCTCCCGTCAAAAGCTTCGGGTGCCGAAAGCCAGACGAATTCGACGCCTTCTTCCTCGGCATTTTTCACTTCGTTCTGCGATCCCGGCATATTCGCGCGGTCGCGCCGGTAAAGGCATTTGACCGACTTCGCACCTTGACGCACCGCTGTGCGGACACAGTCCATCGCCGTATCACCGCCGCCAATCACAACAACATTTTTGCCGTCGGCGTTCAGGCTACCATCGTCAAACGCTGGCACTTGGTCGCCAAAGCTTTTGCGGTTCGACGCTGTCAGGAAATCAAGCGCGTCAACCACGCCGCGCGCGCCAATGCCGGGTGCTTTGATTGCGCGCGGCTTGTAAACACCCGTCGCGATCAGCACCGCATCATGCTTTTGCCGTAATTCATCAAGCGTCGCATCGCGGCCGACTTCGAATTCAGCGTGAAACGTAATGCCGCCATCGCGCAACCGGGCGACCCGGCGCATCACGACATGTTTTTCGAGCTTGAATCCGGGAATGCCGTAAGTCAGCAATCCGCCGCAACGGTCGTATCGATCATAAACATGGACTTCATAGCCAAGCACGCGGAGATATTCTGCAGTAGCCAGCCCCGCCGGCCCCGCGCCGATGATCCCCACCGATTGGCCGCGATCAGGCAGCGGATTGAGCGGCTCTACCCAGCCTTCTTCCCACGCGGTATCGGTGATGTATTTTTCAACCGCACCGATTGTCACCGCGCCGTGGCCTGAAAATTCAATAACGCAATTGCCTTCGCACAGTCGGTCTTGTGGACAGATGCGCCCGCATATCTCGGGCATCGTCGAGGTGCTGTTCGAAAGCTCATAGGCTTCGCGTAGCCGACCCTCGGCAGTCAACTTGAGCCAATCGGGAATATGATTGTGGAGCGGGCAATGAACCGAGCAGTAAGGCACGCCGCACTGTGAACAGCGCGCCGATTGGTCGCGCGCATCGTCAACGGGATAACGATCTGAAATCTCTTGAAAATCGCGCGCGCGCAGCGTGGCAATGCGCTTCTGCGGATAGGATTGATCACGTCCTACAAATTTTAACATCGGATTGTCCGCCACATCGCCCTCCTGAAAGCGAGTCGCGCATAAGTGAAAAGAAGGACTAAGTCACGCGAAAAACGAAAAACAGGTCAGCAATACTTACCTGTTTATGCGATCGTGATATTTTGCGCGCCTTGAAAGCTCTTTGAATTAAATATCTATACCCGATCCGGACCTAAATAGCTTGGAGCCAGATCAGCGCAGCAACACCCGCAATGATCCGGTACCAAGCAAACGGCGCAAACCCGAACCTGCTCACGATCGCAACAAAGCTCTTGATCACCGCGAGCGCCACGACAAACGACACGCCAAATCCGATCGCGATATTGGTCATGTCGCCCTCGCCCAAGGTCGCGCCGTCTTTGATCAGCGAAAGCGCGGTCGCCCCGATCATCGTCGGCACGGCGACGAAAAAGCTGAATTCAGCGGCGGTCTTGCGCTCGACACCCAGCGCAAGCGCGCCCATGATCGTCGCGCCAGAGCGGCTGACCCCAGGGATCATCGAGAAACATTGGATCAAGCCGATTTTGAGCGCGGTCTGCCAGCGCATCGCTTCGACGCTATGCGCGGTCACGGTCTTAGCCATGTGCTCGATGACAAGTATCGCAATGCCGCCAACAATCAACGCAATTGCGACCGTCGTCGGGCTTTCCAGCATCACCTTGATTGCTGAATATGCCACAGCGCCAATCATCGCCGACGGTAGAAAGCCCAGCAATATGTTACGCGTAAATGCCACCGGCCCCGATTTGAAACCGAACAAACCGACCGCAACGTCCCAAAAACGGCGCCAGTAAACGACGATGACCGCCAAAATCGCACCCAGCTGAATCACGACATCGAACGTCGAAGATGCCTCGCTTCTAAAATCGAGCAGAGCGCCCGCGAGAATGAGGTGACCCGTTGAGGAAACCGGGATGAATTCGGTCAAACCCTCAACAATGCCAAGCAAAATGACGATCAGCAGCGGATCCATCAAGCAGCCGCTCCGAAACGGCCGTGCTTGCGGTATTGAACCAGCCAACCCGGTGCGACGGCATCAAGCGGCGTCGCCGCCACCCCAAGCGTTGACAATCGCTTTGCGCCGTCCGCGACAACATTGTCCGTTTTGAGCATCAGCCACTGATCCCAGGTCATCGGCGCGGCAGGTAACCAGCCGGTTCCCTTTGCAATCGCCCCGCCGATAATATCAGATACCGGATAGTAAAGCTTTGTCCGCCCGATCGACTTTGCAATCCATTCATTGATCGCCATCATCGACATCACATCAGGCCCGCCGAGTTCATAAGTTTGCCCGGCGGCTTCGGGCGTGTCGAGCGCCGCCATCACCGCACGCGCAACGTCGCCAACATAAACGGGCTGAAACTTGGTTTGCGGCGCGATCACCGGAACAATCGGCAACATCCGGATCATTGCGGCAAAGCGGTTGATAAACTGATCCTCACGGCCAAAGATGATCGATGGGCGGAGAATCGTCGCCGCCGGAAACGCCGCAAGGACAGCCGCTTCACCCTCACCCTTTGACCGACCGTAGCGCGAAGGCGACGCAGCGTCGGCGCCAATTGCCGACATCTGGATCAACCGCGAAACACTCGCATTCGCAGCGGCCTTTGCCACCGTCTCCGCGCCGTCCCGCTGAATGCTTTCATAATTGCCCGTCAACACGCCGACAAGGTTGATCACCGCATCGGCGCCAACAACAGCACGCGCCACCGTTTCAGGCCGGGTAATGTCAGCGCTCATATACGCAATCTGGCCGAGATTGGCCTGCGCCTTCAAAAACCAGCCATGCTTTGGATTGCGCGAAGCAACGCGCACCCGCGCGCCCGATTTGAGCAGCGCCTCGACGATATACCGCCCAACAAAGCCATCACCCCCAAAAACAGTCACCAGTCTCGTCATATGAAATAACCCGTATCGCCAAATTTGCCGCGAAAAACGCCAATGCCCGCGTGAGCTTTGGTTGACAAGCGCCAACCGCCCCCGCTAAGCGCGCCCCCTACCTGATAAACATATTTTGTGCCCGGATGGCGGAATTGGTAGACGCACCAGCTTCAGGTGCTGGCGCTCGCAAGGGCGTGGAGGTTCGAGTCCTCTTCCGGGCACCATTTCACGCCAGAATTGCGTCTTCTGCACTTGCAAAAACCCCAGAAATCTGCCATTTATGCTCCATTCTTGTTGGATGGAGTAGCACCTTGTTTCACCCTGTTTCGCACACTTTGGGGGCATGGTTGGGGGCATGGACCCCGTTTTCGACCCTTCCCCCAGAATCCCATGCCCCCAAATGTCGCTGAACACCGCACAAATCAGGGCTTTTCGAGGGGGGTGATACCCCCTATAAAAAGACCGATGAGCGGGGTCTCTACCTTGAGATATTCCCCAATGATTCAAAGCTCTGGCGCTTCAGATACAGGGTGTCGGGCAAGGATAAGCGCATTGCGCTGGGGGCATGGCCCGAAATTCGCCTCGCTCAAGCCCGCCATACGCGCGACGAGTTGCGCATTCGCGTGGCAAACGGCGAAGACCCGGCCATGACGCGTAAGCGACAGAAGGCGGTTGCGCAGCTCAATGCGTCTAACACTTTCGAGTCAGTCGCCCAGGAATATATCGACACCAAGATGGTCGGCGAGGAGCGGGCCGAGGCAACGCTCAGAAAAGCGCGCTGGTTTCTCGACCTGTTGAAACCTGCGATGGGCGCAACGCCGTTGACGGACATTGACCCGCAGATGATACTCGCGCCGTTGAAGCGGCTGGAAGCGCGCGGCAACAAGGAGACTGCCAAAAAGTGCCGCGCCTTTGCCAGCCGCGTCTTCCGCTACGGTGCCGCGACCGGGCGCTGCAACTCTGATCCGACGTCGATCCTGCAAGGGGCGCTCGTCTCCCCGAAGGCGCGACATTATGCCGCCATTCTTGAACCGGCGAAGCTGGGCGATCTGCTGCGCGCCATAGACGCGTGGGATGGTCCAGCCGTCACCCGCTACGCGCTCAAGATCACACCACATGTTTATGTCCGACCGGGCGAACTGCGTCATGCAGAATGGAACGAGTTCAATTTCGAGAAAGCGATCTGGACCATTCCTGAAGGCAAGATGAAGGCACGCCGAACCCATGTTGTCCCGCTGTCCCGACAGGTGTTGGCGCTGTTTCAGGAACTCAAAGCAGTGTGAGAACACCGGTAATAAAAGGGGCCATTCATCGGGCGGTAGCACCGGATTAAAAAGGGGCCACTCCTGCTAGACCTTCGCATTTGTGCGGAGGCGGAG